>NZ_CP074160.1:0-191037 GCF_019968805.1 Enterobacter sp. JBIWA005
GTGCGGGAAGGTGTGACTGACGCTCAGACCCTGTTCTCCCATTACCGGCAGGTCAGAAACCCGCATCCGGCATTCACGCCGCGCGAAGGAAAGAAGACGCTGCCGTTCTGTCGTAAGCTGATGGCGAAAGCCGAAGGCTTCACGTCCCGTTTTGATTTTTCCGTCCACGTGGCGTTCGTGCGCTCGCTGGGTAAGCGTCACCGCATGCCGCCGGTGCTGCGCCGTCGTGCCATCGATGCGCTGCTGCAGGGGCTTTGCTTCCACTACGACCCGCTGGCCAACCGCGTCCAGCGCTCCATCACCAATCTGGCCATCGAGTGCGGGCTGGCGACGGAGTCAAAGAGCGGGAACCTCTCCATCACCCGCGCCACGCGGGCGCTCAGGTTTATGGCGGAGCTGGGTCTGATTACCTACCAGACCGAATATGACCCGCAGATTGGGTGCAATATCCCGACCGATATCACCTTCACGCCGGCGCTGTTCTCGGCGCTGGACGTCTCAGACGTGGCCGTGGTGGCCGCCCGCCGCAGCCGCGTCGAATGGGAAAACCAGCAGCGTAAAAAACAGCGCCTCCAGCCGCTGGGGATGGACGAGCTGATAGCGAAGGCCTGGCGTTTTGTGCGCGAGCGGTTCCGTGTTTACCAGACCGAGCGTAAGTCGCACGGGCTGAAGCGCGCCCGCGCGCGCCGCGACGCGGGCAGAACCCGTCAGGACATTGTCACGCTGGTGAAACAGCAGCTGACGCGCGAGTACGCCACCGGCCGCTTTACCGGCGGGCTGGATGCGATGAAGCGCGAGCTTGAGCGGCGCGTGAAAGAGCGCATGCTGATGTCGCGGGGCAACAACTACACGCGACTGGCCACCGTCCCCATATAACCCTCCTTCATGAAAAATCCGGCTGACGCCGGAGGATTTCCCACGCCTGCAGCCCGCCGGCGCTCATTTTTCTGAGCGGAACGGTGGCCAGCTGCACCGGCATCCCCGTCATCCGGCCATCAGAACGGCCAGAAATCTGCCCACCGGAGCCCGCTGCGGTCGCTGAATCCATTTATTCACATTTAACTGCAAGGGACCTTTCCGTAAGGTTACAACCGTACAGCTTACAGAGCGCCAGCCGACGTATTTTCAAAGTGCGTGGTTTCCTTTAAAAACCTGCTCTGTACTTCTTTTAAATAAATAAAATTACTTCTTATAAATAAATAACCTGTTCGTCGCCTGCCCTGTGGACAGGCTCAGGAGAATGCCCGCCCCTGCAGCGGACTCACGTCCGCGCCGGTTCGGAAACAAAAAAGGTTGGTCCCGCCGCGTTGCAGCGGGCGCTGTCGCGCGCGCATAGTTACAACATACAAAACAATGAGAGCGGCAGACCGTGCACAGCGGCACCACCTGCGCCGGGACCCACCCCTGAAAAGCGCCGCCGCCCCCGGCCGAAGGCCGGGAGTGGTGTCGCTTTTAGTGATGGATGTTGTAACCAGGTTTTGAGTCGCTGTAAGTGGTATCGCTGGAAGTATTGCGTACACGCCCGTAAGCGGCCCTCACGGCCCGCTAACGCGGAGATACATTCCGGCTACGCCGGAATCACTCCGACGGCGCACACAGGCTTCTGTATCGCTTTAAGCGGGTTTTGGTCTGGCAGGGGGAAGGGATGGATTGGTGAAACCTGTCAACAATGTAACCGGCTGCGCCGGGCTACGGCGCCACTCACTTACAGTGCCATATTCAACGCACGCTGGCGCCTCCATGCCGCGTTGCGGCATCCCGTGACGGGTACCGTTAAATATCATTAACTATCATCAGGATATGCTATACTGCCCCGGTATATGATACCCGGAGATAACCGTGTCGCTGACTGAACAATCTGGCCATCTGGCATGGTGCGCCCTCATTGCCCTGCTGACCGCCCGGGAAGACCGCGTGGTGGTCTCAGAGTCGCAGGAAAATCTGTTTCTTGCCCGCTGGCTCGCGCAGGCAAAAAAACAGCGCCGGTTTTCCCGTGACGTCGCCACTGATATCGACTGGCTCCTCAACCAGGCCCGCACCCTCGGTATCCGGGCTCGGATGCGCCACAAGCTGGACTATCTCTGGCGCAGCTGTACCGGCGAACTGTCAGAACAGAATGACCTCTTTCGCCTGACGTATGCGATGGAGCTGGCAAAACAGTATGACTGGGTGTATCACGTCCTCAGCGACAGTGAGTGGTGCGGCCGGCGTCAGATTCAGCCAGCGGCGTCGGTTAACAGCATCTCTCTGCTGAAAAGCGCGCTGGAAATCGGTTTTAATGATGACGGGAAGCAGGTTATGCCGGTGCCGGTAAGAATTGGCGGTCGGGCTGACGGGCTGAATGCGCTGCTGAAAACCTGCGGCTGGGAGGCCGTCTGCTGCGACGGAGACTGGACACTGCTGACCATAAACCCGGTCAGTAATGGCGAAACTGACACGCAAACCGCCGGCTGAGTGACGGCATTAACAGGGGGATGACGGGTTATGGGTTTTCTGGACGTATAGGAAATTGAAACCTTTTCTGCTCTGGAATGAAGTGGTTGAAATTTAACCCCTCTTTGATTTATGTCTCCGTGGGTAAGCGGGCACTCCCCGGAGTGGTGATAATTTGTGCTTTTTCAGGTCAATTTCCAGGCTGCCAGTGTACGCAAGGCAGATCTTCCCTGCATCAGGCCGGGATGTACCTCATCAGACTGCTCTCCCGGGCATGAGTCTTCAGCCCCTGCACATTCAGGCCAGCTACCGCACGACGGTACTTTTGTTGATGCGCGGAGGTAACCATGAATGTACATTTGTCACCCATTTGCGACGTTTAAGTGATGATCATAATGTACGTGACAGATAGATTATGATCCAAGGGGAAAATGGCGGTACTTTATGCTATGACATTGGGGTAAACTTAAAATTCATGCACAAAATTATATTTTTATACTAAGGAAAATTTTTATTTATAGCTTTACATTTTACGGATTATAAGTAACGTCCCTCGTTTATAGGGGATAAGTTAAAATTTTCCACGCGGCCCCATCTTCGGCGTACTTAGGACAATTGCACTGCGAATATAGGGAATCTTCTTAAATGTTAAATCTCACCAACGTATTCTATTTCGTGCAGGTAGTGAACCATGGAGGATTCACTGCTGCAAGCAGAGTTCTGTTCATATCGAAATCAACGTTAAGTCTTCGTATTCAACAGCTCGAGGGTGATCTTGGTGTTCAGTTACTTAACCGAAACTCACGCAAACTCGGACTCACCCACGTAGGTGGTGAGTTCTATCACCGCGCACAGTCTTTGCTCCAGGAAGCCGAGGCCGCAGAAAATGTCGGCCGTCAACGGCAATCGGAACCCAGTGGCACTATCCGTATTACATCGTCTGTGACAGTAGCTCAGTTTGCATTGCGCGAAATACTTCCTGCCTTTATGGACAAGTATCCGAAGGTCAGTATTGAACAGTATTCCACTGATATCATTACCGATATTATCGGCGAGGGGTATGATCTTGCCATTCGTGCCCATTCAGATCCTCTTCCTAATTCGTCATTGATACAACGTACCTTGGCAAAAGTACCCTGGCATCTGTTCGCTTCTGCCAATTATTTGAAAATAAAAGGGAATCCGCATTGCCCTGATGATCTATTGACCCACGATGCCATCGCTCTTGGCCGAGGAACTGCACAAAGCTGGTCGCTTTTTTCTCTGAATAAACCAACCGTTACCGTGCCCTTTAACGCGCGATTTGTGAGTAATAACATGGTAGCACTGAAACAGGCAGTTGAAGCGGGTTTAGGTGTGGTTGCTTTACCAGATTATGTGTGCCGTGAGGGTGTGGCAGAAGAGAAGTTAGTGTGCGTATTACCACAATGGCTTGCAGGTGATTCACAACTGACTGCCGTGGCTCCCGTTCAACAAGGATGGTTGCCCGCAGTTCGGGTACTATTGGATTATCTGGTTGATGAATTACCCAGTGCGATTGCTGGTCGCATTGGGTAACTCCAATTAATAGATTCTGTTAGTCTGAATCCATTTGTTTAAAGACGACAGAGCCGAACTTACCAGCGCGAAAATCATCTACTGCTTTATCAAGAGAAGTTTTACTTTCGAATACAAACGGACCTTGGACAATCATCGGCTCATCGATCCGCTCAGCAGCCAAAACAACACACTGAGCGCCTTCACTTCCTTTGAGCCTGAATGTGCCGCCTTGATCATCGGCACTGACGCAGATCGCTTGGCCTGACACGATTTCACTGCTGTTATCAACAATGACATCTCCCTCAACTATAAGTATCCATGCATTCCATTGACCAGGTAGAGGGACTTCAATATTGGCATCAGCTTTTTGAAATTGTACATCAAGCATCAGTATTGACCGAGGGGCTCGGGTCAAGGAGATATTTCCCTGAAAATCGCCAGAGACAACACGCACGCGGCTCCCTTCATTCTCGATGATTGGTATCTTATCGCTGCTGATGTGAAACGAATCTGCTGGCAAATTTTTCTGCGCTGCTGGTAAATTGACAAAAATTTGCAGTGCATGAATATGGGATTGTGCGCCAACAGGAACCTGTGTATGCATGATTCCCCGGCCAGCCATGGTCCAGTGCAGGTCACCAGCACCAAACACCGCATTATTGCCAAGAGAATCCTGGCTGATCATTGTGCCTTTAGTGTCTTCAAAAACCATCGTTACAGCAGAGAAACCCGCATGGGGATGCACATCAAACGTAGGCTCCCACATATAAAAATGATCTACCATAACAAAAGGCGACATCATTCCAGCATTGAACAAGTCATGTCGAAACTGTGCGATGGTACACCCGGTGCCTATCGGGTGCATCTTTGCCGTAATGACATTTGATAGCTGAGTGCTCATTTCCTTTACTTTTGATTGTCAGGTTGTGGGGTATTTTTCAACTGCCAAACCAGTGTGGCAAAGGGAATATCCAGCGCATTGTAGACATTGTGAGCTTTCGGATCGGTATTGCTTCCCAATAGTTCTACACCTGCGGAGGCATAATCCGTTAACGGTATACCCGCCACGGTCAGGCGCTGGATACCTGCCTCACGTTTGGCATCATTGAAGGTACCAGAAGCATCCAATACTACACGGGTATCAAATCCAGCAGCTTTAGCAGCAATCGCTGGAAATGCCGCACAAACTTCCAGTGAAACACCCGCAATCAAAATCTGTTTACGCCCTGTCTTTTCTATGGCTGCCCGAACAGCAGGATCATCCCAAGCATTGATTACTGTTCGGGTGATGATCGGTACATCGGGCAATGCAGAGGTCAGCTCAGGAATGGTTGGTCCCCACAGACCATCAGGCATAGTTGCCGTCATGATAACCGGAATACCCAATACCTTGGCCGCCTTTGCCAATGCCACGACATTATGTTTGAGGTCGGCCACAGGGATATCTCTCACACCAGTGAATAGACCTATTTGGTGATCGACCAGCACCAGAACCGTGTTATCACGTGACAACATTTCCAGCGACTGTGGTACTTGTTTAACCTCATGAGTCTTGCTGGATACTGTAGAATGAGTGGTGGCTGCCATGGCTTGTGCTCCTAATACGACGGAAAAAGTACCAGCGACTAACTGAGCGATAACTTTCTTAGGTAAATATGTTGACATTTTTTACTCCATATAACGTGAACGTGTTGAGGTTGAATGATACTTACCTCCTTGTTGTTTTGGAATTCAGAATATTTAAGACAATTCGTTTAATAAAATAGGACAATAAAAATTGTCCTAATATTGCTACACCTTTGCCAGCGCATTTTTGCCATCCAGATACGGGCTTATGGTTTCCATAAAGTGTCGTACCTTTTTCAACAATTGAAAAATTGGTGATGCCTCTAATTATTTGAATCTGATGTATAATACGGGCTTTTGAGGTTATCTCATGGCCAGCGTTAACGTTCATGGTTAGGAAAATGAATCATCGTTTTGAAAATTTCCTGACCATGAACAGCAGTGTCAACAATGCAGTAATGATGCGCCATCGGGAACGTTATAGTCATAAAATGCTGTTTTTGACGTGTTTTTAACCCGTAACCCATATTTCAGACGCACTTATCCTGCAGCCTGTGCCAGAAGCCATCGTTTTCTGTCTATGTCATGCAGCCTTTCTGCCACTAATTCGGTCGTATGTCTCCCTGCCTGTGCACTGCTGAAGCGCAGCCGGTTGCCGCACAGAAGGCATTTGTACGGATCCGTGCGCAAAAATTCCTTCATCAGCACGGCGAAGCCCGGCTGCTCCGGTTTTTCCCGCGTCTCCATCTCCAGGGCTTCATACACTTTTGGCAGCAGCTCGCCCCGTTTACGATTTGACAAAAAACCGTAGTAACGCACCATCTTAAAATGCTTCTCCGGGATATGACTGATATAGCGTCCGATCATCTCTTCCTGGGTCAGCGTTTGCTGCCGGTATTGCTGTGTACGGTGGTCGTAATAATTGTGCACCACGGCACCACCGCTGTAGTGCCTCAGCTTCGTCGCCGACACCGGCGGTCGCTTCAGGTACCGGCCGAGGTATTTGACGCTCCGCCAGGCACCCCGGGTCTTCTTCGCAAAGTGGACTTTCCACCGACGTCCGTATTGCGCCTGCAGATAACGGCGCCACTGTTTTTCATCCCGGAGATGACCATGGCCGGGCAGGCTGGCGGGGTTAATCCGGTCATAGTTGTCCCGTAGCAGCTCCGTGACGGCAGTGCGCCAGATTTTTTCTACAGCCTGTTTTTTAAAGAAGATACTTTTCCAGACGCCGTGCTTCATGCTGAGCCCGCCGCGGGTGACGGAGACGTGAATGTGCGGATGCTGGTTGAGCTGGCGGCCACAGGTGTGCAGGGCGCAGAAGATACCGACCTCTGCGCCCTGTTTGCGGGCCCACCGTAACATGGCCGTGTGGCGGCCTGAAAGAGCTGATTGAGCAGTGGCCAGTTGTTGTTAAAAAACGGCCACAGCAGGTGGGGCATAGTAAAGGTGATGTGCTGCCAGTCGCAGTCGGGGAGGATGTGGCTCTGCTGCGCCACCCACTGCTCCGTGGCTTTGAATCCGCAGGAACTGCAGGCCTTTGACTTGCAGCTCTGGCAGAAAAAGCGGGAGTGGGTGCAACCGGGTGACGAACAGCAAAAACGACGAACACCCATCTCAGTGGTCCCGCAGGCGAGCATGCGCTCAACGCAGAGACGGGTCCAGAGGCTGACGCTGTCGCCATTTGAACCGAGGTACCTGTTCCAGCCGTCATCGACGGTGAAGAGGAGTTTTGCGGGACGCGGGATATACATCCGGGGTATTACAGGCCGGGTATCTTGCCGGTGAAACTAAAATCGACATACTGCCCGCAGTCGCAGTCGCAGTCGCAGTCGCAGTCGCAGTCGCAGTCGCAGTCGCAGTCGCAGTCGCAGTCGAGTTCGTCGGGTCTGTCAGCCCAGTTGTCGGTGGATTTGTCCCATGGGTCGAAGGACACCGGCATTATCCCCAGCTCTGTACAGGTCATGAACTGATCCACGGGCATGCTTTCAGTCATTGCGCCATCGGTACAGTCGTATCCGGCCCTCTCAGCATCACCGGGATGCTGCTCAAAACCCCGGATAACCGTGACCAGGGGCGGATAGTTCAGCGTGTCGAGAAAAAACTGAGGCCCAAGGTGGACGCAGTGCTGTATGGCTTCTTCGGGACTGTCATAAAAGAACTCATGCGGGGTCTCATGGCCGTGCTCAGGAGGCGCGGAGACCATGAAACGTTTGGGGTAGCGTCGGTACGGGATACGCCCGTCAGCAGGAGACCTGCCGGGTTTTCCGGGTTTGTGCTGTTTACGTTTTTTCGGAGATTTGTTGCGCGGCATGCTGGAGATATCCTTCGGGTATTAACATACCGCAGAGTATAAGGCCGTGAGCCGGGCATGAACACCATCGGAACGGCAGAGCCGTGACGCTCGCCCTCTAAGGGCGCTACGTTCAATTATTACAATGAAAACCATCCGCACAGCGTGCTGCGATATCACTCCCCGAAATAATACCGGCGCTGCGGGCATCGTTAACTTAAGCTACAAAAGCTGTCTGGAGATAGCAGGTCAAGATCAATCTCTGATTAACGCTGGGCTTGCGTGCGGTTCCTGGTCTGGTGGAGTTGCAATCAATGGTGGTTATGCACGACAAGACCATCGGCTGGTATCCGACAATCCTCCATTACCACTAAATCTGCGTCATTACCTGGCGATTCACATTGCCGTACGTAAATTTTATTTTCCACGAGCTAAATATTTGTAATAATAACGAATATAAAATTTATTGGTCCGTAAGGTCTTCAAAGCTCCGCTAAGCATCTCTGAATCATTGCTGAAGTGAGCATGGTCTACATGTGTCTAATGCGCGTTTAAATTTCACCTTAAATAGGCAATACATTTATGCAGAATGTTCCACATGGAGCGGATGAGCTTAATTTCCTGATTGCGTTACGTGTACAAATGGTGAGGTTTGCCCAGCTGCAGTTAGGTGACCGCTGTCTGGCAGAAGATGTCGTTCAGGAGGCGCTGGAAGGTGCTATGAAAAATGCGTCCACGCTCAGAGGTGAAGGCGCCTGTAAAAGCTGGGTATTTGCTATTCTTCGTCATAAAATTGCTGATGAACTGCGACAGCGTTATCGTGCTTCCGAGCCGACACAAAGTAGTGCGCAGGAAGAACTGGATTTTGATATGCTGTTTGATGAGTCGGGGCATTGGGCCACAGGCGAAGAACCTAAACGTTGGCACATGCCTGATCAGGCAATAGAACAGGAAAAATTCTGGAAGATTTTTGAAATGTGTCTGTCAAATTTACCCGCGAAGCACGCCCGGGCATTCATGATGCGCGAATTCATTGGTCTTGAAACGCCTGAGATTTGCCAGGAGATGGACGTGTCCGTCAGTAATCTGAACGTTATACTGTGGCGTGCCCGAATGCGTTTACGCGAGTGCCTGTCACAGCGCTGGTTTGAAGGCGAGGGTATACATGCTTAATTGTATCAACGCAACGCGGCTGATATCTCAGATGCAGGATGAGAATTTAGCCGTTTCTCAACGGCTGGTACTGCGGTGGCATTTGCTGTGCTGCTCAGGTTGCCGAAACTTTTTGCATCAGCTTGACGATTTACGTGTTGTGAGCCGCGCATTTGCCATGGGTGATGACGGCAGTAACAAGCCTTAATAACGCCGCGATATTAAGCGGTCCAGTGAGACGCTGCCTGCGCCATATACCAGCAGGTACAATTGCGCACTTATCCATAAGGTATGCACAGTCCAGGCATCCGGATAGACGAATATCTGGATAACCATTGTCATCGTCAGCAATCCCAGCGCCGATAAGCGGGTAGCCAGTCCCAGTATAAGCAGCAGGGGCAACATATGTTCCGCTGTGGCTGCTATCGTCGCAGCAAGTTCCGGTTCCAGGAATGGCAGGCGATACTCATCACGAAACAAGGCTACGACCCCCTCTGTGAGGCTCGGAACCCCCAACTGCAGAGGTTGCTCGCCAAAGAGATCAAACTGGAATCCTTCAATTTTTGTTTGTCCAGAAAGCCAGAAAGTGGCGGCAAGTCCAATGCGGGCGATGATGGCTATAAGTGCCGTCTGACTCAATTGTTGCACAGTCCGAATGTAAGTGTGAATGATCTTCAGCATATATTTTCTCTTATTGTGATTATCAATCCATGCTGACGAAGAGTCAGCAGCGTTTGTCCCACATCGAGTTCGTGGTCTAATCCCTCACTCGCTTCGAGTGAAGCTATTAACGATTTGCCCAGTCGCAGGTTGTTGACAAAGTGCGCCTGGGCTGCGTTTACAGGCAAAATCCTAACAGCGTTTTGCTGGCGGAAAAGTAGAACATTTTCCGCCTGATACGGATCAATGGTTTCCGGCAGCGCTTCCTGATGGGCGCACCAGATTTGAAATATGGCATAAGGCGAAGTGATGACCCGCAAGGAAGGCTCAAGCATCAATCCATTGTTCTGCGGGTCAAACGCAGGGATTAACGCCGTTAGCTCTTTCTCGTTATCGAGAGCGTTCAGCGAATCAATGACAGAAAACTCAAGTTTTGCCAGATCTCCCAACCACGGCCAGTCAGCCAGCGGCTCAAAGGCCGCGATCCACGCAGGAAGATTTTCGCCATAACGAGCCAGCACAGAAGAAGAGGGCGGATGCTGGCGGATGAACGTGGCAGCCATAGCCCGGAAAAATTCACTTCCGACCTGCTCCTGCAGCACGGGAAAATTAGCAGCCAGCGCGTCGACGAGCGAAGCCATTACGTTGTTACGATATACTGAAAACCGCAGGGCAGGATCGCTGCCGTTCCATATCTTTAAGCCTGCCGGAGGATCTGCATCAGGATCCAGTAATGCATTGATGAAGGCGCGCTGCATGTTAATCTCTCATTAGCAGACATTGTTGAGCTCGCGCCGATTCTTGAAGCAGACGCGTTAGTGGTGGCACGTTGCCATCCCATTCAATCAGCGTGGCAACTGCGCCCGTGTGCTTCAGCGCTTCTTTGTATAACGTCCAAACCGGAACGCTCACTTCTTTGTCGTGTGAGTCAATCAACAGACGATCTCCGGCACCGTCAATACATTCGGTGTACCCCGCAAGGTGAATTTCTCCCACATGCTGCAAGGGGAGCTCCAGAAGCATGCGGTGCGCATCCAGGTTGTGGTTGACTGCGCTTACGTAGAGATTATTTACATCAAGCAGTAAACCACAGCCGGTGTGCCTTATTATTTCGCTGATGAATGTTGTTTCACTCATGGTTGAGGCACTGAACTCAACGTACGTTGATGGGTTTTCAAGAAGCATAGGGCGACGCAACGCATTCTGTACCTGATCTATATGATCGCAGACCCGCTCTAAGGTTTCCTTGGTGTAAGGCAACGGCAGCAGGTCGTTAAAAAAGGCGTTCCCATGCGTTGACCAGGCTAAATGTTCAGAAAATATTTTTGGCTGATAACGTTCCACGAGCGAGACAACTTGCGTGAGATGGTTTTCAACCAGCGGGTCTTCGCCACCAATAGAGAGGCCCACACCGTGGACAGAAAGGGGATATTTCTCACAGACTGCACGAAGTCCGGCGTGCATGGGGCCTCCTGCCACCAGATAATTTTCCGCATGGATTTCGACAAAACCAATATCCGGCTGGAGTCTGATAATGTCGTCATAATGCTCGGGCTTAAGGCCAATGCCCGCTTTCGCGGGCAAGGAGCAGATAACAGGAGCACCGGCTACATCATCAGAACAACTGTCAGCGGGAAAAGAGGCAGTATTTTGCACGGCATGTGCTCCAGTTCCAGCGGTTTAGGCTTTGTGTTTAAAGGAGTCGAGCTGACCAAAGCCAGTCGTTGACGTCGGAGATTTCAGGGTAACGCATGTTCCCGCCGGCACCATTTTCCAGGCATTGCCCTGATAGTCGACTTTAGAGGTCCCGGCGCAGGTCGTCCCGGCGCCAGCTTTACAGTCATTTTTACCTTTCAGCGATACGCCGTAGCACTTTTCCGAATTCGCGGTGGTTTCGGCATGAGCCGAAGAGCTGATGCCCGCCAATACGCTTCCAACGGTCAGCGCCAGTAAAGCTGCAGTTGTATTCTTTTTCATAATTATTTCCTTAATTTTCCAGTGTGAGCGTTTCGTCTTTCAGATATCAGAGCTATGTACTCCTTGCTAATAAAGTCGTTAGCGGTGCTAATTTCTTACAGAAAAAGTGGGAAAATTTTTAGCTGGTGTCGGATTCAAGTTCGCAGTGCAACGCTAAGCCGCCTTTCTTAGCTCTGCAAACACCAGCGAAGGTTACCTGAACCCCAGACTCTTGATGGTTAGGAGACTGGAAAAGCGTTTTAAAAATATCCTGACCATGAACATAGTCTTTTGGAGCGCAGTGATGGCGGGTGGTAGTGACGCTAATGGCGATAAAATTCGGTTTTCGGTGCCTTTTTAACCTGAAACCCATTTTTCAGGCGCACTTATCCTGCAGTCTGCGCCAGAAGCCATCGTTTCCTGTCGATGCCGTGCAGCCTTTCTGCCACCAGTTCGGTGGCGTGCCTGCCGGCCTCTGCGCCGCTGAAGCGAAGCCGGTTGCCGCACAGAATGCATTTGTAGGGATCCGTGCGCAGAAATTCCTTCATCAGCGCGGCGAAGCCCGGCTGCTTCGGCTTTTTCCTCGCTTCCATCTGCAGGGCTTCGTACACTTTCGGCAGCAGCTCGCCCCGTTTCCGGTTAGACAAAAAGCCGTAGTAGCGCACCATTTTAAAATGCTTTTCCGGCACGTGGCTGATGTAGCGCCCGATCATCTCTTCCTGAGTCAGCGTCTGTTTCCGGTGCTGCTGCGTCCGGTAGTCGTAATAGTGGTGCACCACGGCGCCGCCGCTGTAGTGCCTGAGCTTTGCCGCCGACACCGGCGGTCGCTTCAGGTACCGGCCAGGGTATTTGACGCTCCGCCAGGCGCCCCGGGTTTTCTTCGCAAAGTGGACCTTCCAGCGGCGCCCGTACTGCGCCTGCAGGTAGCGCTGCCACTGCTTTTTATCACGGATATGCCCCAGCCCGGGCAGGCTGCCGGGATTAATCAGGTCATAGCTGTGGCGCAGCAGGTGGATGACCGCCCCGCGCCAGATTTCCTCTACAGGCTGCTTCTTAAAGAAGAGGTCGCGCCATACGCTGTGTTTTATATCCAGCCCGCCGCGGGTGACGGACAGATGAATGTGCGGGTGCTGGTTGAGCTGGCGGCCACAGGTGTGCAGGGCGCAGAAGATGCCGACCTCCACGCCCTGTTTGCGGGCCCACCGGAGCATGGCGCGGGTGGCGGCGCGGAACAGAGCGTTGAGCAGGGGCCAGTTGTTGTTAAAAAAGGGCCACAGGAGGTGAGGCATGGTAAAGGTGATATGCTGCCAGTCGCAGTCTGGGAGGATGTGGCTCTGCTGCGACACCCACAGCTCCGTGGCTTTGAAGCCGCAGGAGCTGCAGGCCTTTGACTTACAGCTCTGGCAGAAAAAGCGGGAGTGGGTGCAGTCGGCCGGTGCGCAGCAGTAACGGCGAACGCCCATGGCAGCGGTGCCGCAGGCGAGCATGCGCTCGACGCAAAGACGGGTCCACGGGGTCAGGCTATCGCCGAACTTATTGATGAACAAATTCCAGCCGTCATCGACGGTGAAGAGGAGTTTTGCAGGGCGAGGAATATACATGCCGCAGAGTATAAAGCCGGGTTCGGGACATGCAATCCATCGGAACCGCGAAGCGGTGACGCTCGCCCTGCAAGGGCGCTACTGTTCAGCTTGCAGGTACGAACGAAGCAGCCTGGTGGCTGCAAATCGTAATCGGTTAGAATGGCGTCAATTATAGCTCCCCTAACCGAAGGTCAGCCCTTTTCTGCCCGTTCCACTGAGCGTCAGACCCAGAATTTATTGGCCAATTGACCGGATGAACTCAACATACTCATTGGGTGTTTCTGTCGGCTTAAATTGATCGGCATGAATGACGTATGGATCAATAAAACGCATTTTGCAGGTTCTCGCCGTTTGCACGAAAGGTACCATGAAGTCGTAAAACCAATGCATGTTGTAGCCATCTGGGCCATAGGAGCTTTTAGAGCCACCCGTTGTCGGAGCGAGCAACAGCGACTTACAAGCAAGAGCATAATCTTTACCTTCCACGCCTCCATGATGTGCCCAACCGTTTAGTAAGATGTCATCAATCCACTGCTTCAATAAGCTTGGAGTGGAATACCAATAGAAAGGAAATTGCAAAACGATGGTATTTGCCGTAAGCAACTTTTGGCGATCTTCTTCTAGCTTATCATCAGGCAGACCATTATAGGTTGCATGGCGGTAGCGCTCATAAAGATCAAGAACTTCAATGTTCTTCTCGTTGGAAAGTTTTTCCACCAGACTTTTATTTAAAATAGATTCTTCGAGATTGGGATGTGCAACGACAACAATGATCATTTATCGAGATGCCTTAGAGATAAAAGTTAATTTATATTATGATAACTGTACTGGGGAAAGCTTTCTAGGGTTTACTGAAGTGTCTGAAAAAGGTAGTGCATCCAATTAGTAGAACATGTATTTTTCGATAAACGCTCCGATCACTTTTTCGTGGATCTCAACTGAGCGTGAGAAGCAGATTGTTTTACGAGCCAATCGCTTAATGCGGGTGCGGAGCGTCAGGTTATTACGCTCAATGCGTTGGGTGAATATTTTGCCGGTCAGATGCTTATCCTTCGGCACCTCCCGGCCATAGCTGCCCCAGTCGTCGCTGGTGATCATGCCGATGTTGAATGGTGTAAGCAGTGCCAGTAGCTCCCGGCAGGTTTTATCGGTTCGAGGACCGAAAGTGTAGGCCAGTACACCGCCTGTTTTGGTGTTGTACGCGTACCAGAGCCAGTGCTGCCGGGCTTTACTGCCAACGAAGCTCCATTGCTCATCAAGTTCGCAGATAAGCGCCACATCAGCATGGGCAACAGGCGAAGACGTTATTCGCTTTGGCGCGAGTTTTTTAAAGTCCGGATGACGGTGTTAATGCCAATTTTCAGTGTTCTGGCGGTATCGCGAACCCCGACACCATTGAAGGCCATTTCAGTGATCTGCTCTTTAATACCCGGCTTACGCGCTTCATAAGCATAAGTGAGCTGAAACACATGGTGGCAGTCACGGCAGCGAAATCTGTCATGGCCTTTAGGGTTCTGACCATGGCGGTAGACCTGTGCAGACTGACAACGGGGACAATGAACGTTAACGCTGGCCATGAGATAACCTCAAAAGCCCGTATTATACATCAGATTCAACTAATTAGAGGCATCACCTGGAAAAAGTGTCCGGTTAACTCGACCAGAACAGGTCACTGATGACAGGAACGAGTGGCGTTTGCTTGCTGAAGAGCTTTCCCTGTTGCCGGGAATGACCGATACAGGACACCAGGGATTTACCGTTTTATATAATGTGTAATTTTAATTGTTGCACTTTACTGATTTTATGGTAATAATATAATTTTTAAATTGTTTGAATTATTTATTTCTTTGCAAGAAGAAACAACAAAGGAAACTACAAGATAATTTCCAATGTGTGTTATTACTTAATTAAAAATTAAGTAGTATCCGAATTAATTTCTACTAAGTTTAATGAAAAGGTTAAGTATGAAAGAATTTGATAAAAAGGTTGCATTGGTCACTGGTTCTTCTCGCGGTATTGGCGCTGCTATAGCAATTGAATTAGCGAATAAAGGTGCTAACGTAGTATTAACGTATTCATCTTCAAAAGATAAAGCTGAATTATTATTAAATAAAATAAAAGCAATGGGTTCTGATGCAATGCTTTTAAAAATGGATGCAAAGAACCCATCAAGTATGTCAAAGCTAATTGATTCGGTTAGCGAAAAATTTGGAGGGATTGATATACTGGTAAATAATGCAGGTGTGTTTAATGCTGTTGGTTTGATAGGCGATATTGATGAGTCTGAATTTGAATTTCAGTTATCGGTTAATGTTCGTTCGGTGTTCAGTCTTACTCAGGCGGCAGTGAAAAAGATGAAACCTGGTGGAAGGATTATAAACATTAGTAGTATGGTTGGTGAAAGAGCTGCATTTCCTGGTTGTAGTGCTTACATAATGACTAAGTTTGCAATTTCAGGATTAACTCGTGCCTGGGCACTAGATTTAGCTTCAAAAGATATTACCGTAAACGCCGTTTTACCAGGGCCGATAGCAACAGACATGACTGCTGGTTTTCAAGGAGCAGATCAAACGCCAGCGTTGAAAAGATTAGGTACACCAGAAGAAATAGCAAATGTAGTTGTGTTTCTTGCCAGTAGTGCTTCAACATTTATGACTGGTGCTTTGGTTACTGTTGATGGTGGTGCTAATGCATAATAATAACCTATCCCAGAAGGGATTGTCAGAATGTCTTAACTGGTAATTTCTGAAGGGAAAATATTGCAGGCAGAAAATGGTGGATTAGCGATAAAGCTTTGGGAAAAATGACATCATTTATCCTTGAGCGCAAAACCAATCATCTGTTCGGTACTCACCGTAAATGAGCTGCCATGTATGCTATATTCTTCGTTCTCAGGAATGATTGCCAGTGGAATGCCACCGGGATATGTTCATCGATTCCTGTACACCGGTGTTTACAGGAATGGTGTGACATCGGTATCTTTGAGTGCTTCTGGCAGAATGGTTTATTTGCTTATGAACATTAGGACGGTATTGGTTGGTCATGGTTGTCAATGGACGGCTGCATGACCGGATCACTGCATTCAAGAACAAAAACAGGCAGCAATCAGTTAGAAACAAGGTGTAAAGCGTAGTCTACTGATGGATGGTAACGGGTTTCTTTTATTGCTGATTGTTGCATCAGCAACAACGTATGACATCAAACTGGTTGTGGAGAAGACCGATACTCTTCAAACGGGGGGTCTGGGACAAAAAATCAAGTTTTGCCTGGACAAAGGTTGCTAATAGGGTTGGTTCTAAAGAGTTGCTGTTACGAGCCGCATATCCAGCCCCGTAAAGAAGAGTTTGATGCCAGTAAAAACTAGGACTTCAAAGTCCATCGCTACCGTTGGGTTGTCGAAAGAATTCGTAGTTGGATGAATCACTTTATCCGGGTACTGACCAGATGGGAAAAGAAGACCGAAAATTACGAGGCCAATTTGCCTGGGGTTTTATCGTCTGGAATAAAGTCTCTGTTTAAATGATACAGGCTCCGCCCTTTAAGATATTACACTAATCTATAACACAAATGAATAAGTAGGTTCATATATAGTGTATGAATGATAGTTAATTGATTTTTAATACAAGGATATAGGGAGAGAGAATGATTTCAAAAACTAATATTATTAATGCTAGTGTAAATAGTCAGCATTTACCACTCAGTGCGCTTTTGGCACTATCAATAGCAGCATTTTTGACACTATTGACCGAGATTATGCCAGCTGGATTGCTCTTGTATATTTCCGAAGGATTAGATGTTTCCGAGAGTATTGCCGGTCAGTTTATAACAGTTTATGCTGTAGGGGCACTTATTGCAGCTATTCCTATGACTGTATTTACTCAAGGAATACGTCGGCGCCCATTACTATTAACTGCGATATTAGGATTTGCGCTTGTAAACCTTATTACAGCAGTTTCTGATAATTTCATTTTATCTATCGGTGCACGATTCTTTGCCGGCATTTTCGGTGGTCTCGTCTGGTCGTTACTGGCAGGCTATGCAGTACGTATGTCGCCATCTCAGCTAAGTGGGAGAGCTATAGCAATTGTATCGGCAGGTGCGACGATAGCATTAGTACTAGGTGTCCCGTTTGGTTCAGTACTGGGGAGAATAATTGGTTGGCAAGGCACTTTTGGACTGATGAGTGCTTTGGCAATTTTACTTATTATATGGATAATAAGTATTGTACCTGATTTCCCGGGGCAATCCAGAGAACTGCGTCAGTCGTTAATAAGTGTCTTTAATAAGACAGGTATTTGCGCGGTGCTTTTTGTTGTCATGTCTTTCGTTCTTGCCCACAACATTCTCTACATTTATATCGAACCCTTTCTGACAATGTCAAGTTTATCAGCGAATGTCCATATTGTTTTATTTGTTTTTGGCTTTGGCTCAATCATTGGATTATGGTTCATTGGTGTAATGGTAGATCGTAAGTTGCAATTTCTTGCAGTAGCAAGCATTATTATTTTTGGACTTTCTGCTTTTCTTCTCGGATTATGGGGACATTTTGAGCAAATAGTTTATCCTTCAGTCTTCATTTGGGGACTTTCCATTGGAGGCTTTGCGACTATTACCCAAACAGCATTATCGCGTTTTTCTGGTAACTCATTTGATGTGGCCCAGTCTATGTATACCACTGGCTGGAATATTGCTGTTGCATGTGGCGGAGTTGTCGGTGGTATTTTACTTGATACGATAGGACCTTCATCTTTTGCCTGGGCCGTAATCTTAGTTCTAGTTTTTTCTTTAGTAGGTACAGTTTTTGCTATGAATAAAAAATTGTCAAAAATGAACTGAAGCGGGTAACGTCTCTAATTAGTTGAATTCGATGTATAATACTCGCTGAACGATCAAGCCTGGATAGAGCAAAAAATGGTTCTGTGGTAAGAAAACTGGCGGGATATAGTCGTCTTGACGGTGAACCTGCTGTAAAAGCGATGAATCAGATGTACATGGCTAATCGATTATTTATTAACTTCTTTCAGCCATCGTTCAAGCTTCTGGAGACACAACGTATTGGCGGGAAAACGGTTCGCAGGTTCATCGCTCAGGGTATCCACCAGGAGGGCTATTTTTTCCAGAGGCGGTCGAACTCCGCCTTCGCAAAATAAGCTGAGGCCTGTCGCAGGATATCATTGCTGCGCCGTAGCTCGCGGTTCTCCCGCTCCAGCTCTTTCAGACGCTGACGCTCAGTGGTGGTGAGGCCACCATCACCGCCACCGGCATCACGTTCATACTGACGCAGCCAGATACGCAGGGTCTCGGGCGTACAGCCGATTTTAGGGGCGATGGAACTGATGGCCGCCCACTGCGAGTCATAGTCATTCTGGCTTTCAATAACCATACGAACGGCCCGCTGACGAATCTCAGGGGAAAAGCGAGTATTTTTAGTCATCCTGTTTACCTCTCTCAAGGAGTTTAGTCTCCAGGATTCCCGGGGCGGTTCACTCTGACATATCAGTAGTCACAAACCCGTTAGCGCGTTCATTATCGGTCTGCAGATTCTTTGTGTGGTAACGCTCAAGCAGCGCCTTAACCAGTGGAATCTCTTCTGTGGTAGCTAATCTGATTTCAAACTTTTCATGTGATGCGTACATTTTCACCTCTCAGAGCTGAGCAACAGATTTAAACAACAGCGTTAGCATCATCACGCCCACTGTAAAATACAGAACCTTTTTGATTATCGCGCCATCGGTCTTAATCGCGTGCAGAGAGCCAATATGATTACCGACCAGACTACCAATAATCATAGGGATGCCAATTAGGTAAGCCATTTTACCGGCAAGCGCAAACGCAACAAACGCTCCGATGTTTGAGGAGAAGTTAAACATTTTGCTCGTGGCTGATGCCTGCAACATGCCGAAGCGGTTGATTACCGTCAGCGCGATGATAAACAGGCTCCCCGTACCTGGACCAAAAAAACCATCGTAGAAGCCAACAACCAGACACACAGCAGTAATGGCCATAATGCCCGTTTTAACCTCATCAGAGGCTCCCTGTTTAAGTTTTCCTTTCAGGGTGGCCGCAAGCAATCCAATCGGTAAAAGCGCCGCTATGACGATTGAGAGCGTTTCAACAGGTATCAACAGGATAACTTTTGCGCCAATGTATGCGCCTACCAGTCCCGCAAAAATTCCGGCCGGTACAACGCGCCAGATCACCGATTTGTTTTTCACAAAATTTTTGATGGCCGCAATCGTGCCAATGGTACTTACTAACTTTTCCTGCCCGAGCGCCAACTGGGGCGGCAAGCCAGTAAGGATGAATGCAGGGATAAGAATCAGCCCCGCACCGCCGGCCACCGCATCAATGTAACCTGCCACAAACGACGCCAGCACGAGCAGCAGCACGCCGATAAGCAGATACTCAGCTATAACACTTCCTGCAATAAAATCCGTTGTGTTCAGCAGTTCCATTTTTACCTCAAAGAGTGCGTAAATTATGCTCGCAAGCCGCTGCATCAAGAAGCTGGCTATCGAGTGGTTTTGTCATCATGCCAAAGACGCGTAGCAACCAACGATCAGTTCAAAGCGTCGGTGAGCAGAACTGGATGAGCAAATGCCGGTAGCATTGAGGGCATTCCATTGGCACCCCGTCCTAAGCACAAAGAAAATGGCGTTCATCGCGGCACGATTATCCACCCGCTTGCGATGCCTCCCCAAGGGGTGGTTGGTTTTGTGTTCTGGAAGCAATGGTTCCATTTTTGCCCAGAGCTCATCACTAATCAGCCAGTTATCGCCCGCCATCCGCCCCTCAGAAATTGTCACACAACACTATTTTTGTCTGACAACTCCTTTTGGGATAGGTTCTAAGTATTGTGATAACGTTTCAGTGCCTCTGCCGAAATTCCCAGTTGCCCTGCAACGGACTCCAAAGTATCTCCTCTTTTTACCTGATATGTAAATATGCTGATATTCATTTGTTCACGTCTAGGAATTTCAAACTTTTTGAGGCCGCATAAATTAAGACAGTACACCGGCACCACTTTTCCTTCTTCATCACGGACGGCCGTTGTAGCCGTCCCAGTATGTTGCGATGGCACCCTGTTTCAGAATGTCGCTGCGTTTCCCAGGCTGGTCGGCGTCATAGTCCCGGTTAATGAACGTCGTTTTTTGTGCGCCGGGTGCAAAAGGGCCGTCGTCGCTGCTGAAGCTGTTCACCCGCTGCTGCGCCTGTGCCGTGGTCAGGCCTGTGGCCCGGTCCTGTTTCCCCATTTCGTAAAACTGGCTGAGAAACGCCGACATCAGACGGATGTTATCGCCTGTTAACGGTTTTGTGTTGGGGTCAAAGTGTGCCCGTTCTATCTTGTATGCCAGGTGTCGGGCATTTTTCTCGACGCTGGTCTGATTACCTGAACAGGCGACCAGAAATAAAGGTATGAAGAATACTAACGGTAAAAGACGAACCTGAGGCATGGTGAACATTCCCTGTGAGCATAAAAGAACGCCATAATAATTTGAGATTTAAGCGGAAGTAAATCACCGGAAATAATGCTTTTGTTATCCTTTTTCTGTCAAATCCTATGCTATTCAGTTGCACGCATAGCCATGCATCCGGGTAAAATTTATCCGGCGCGTTTCCGGGGGCGTTGCGGGTGGTTTGTTGCCTGTTTAATCCCGTTGGCCCCGGAAACGCCGCCAGTCGTTTTTAGCTGTTATTGCAAGTTTAAAATGTCACCCGATCCTCCAAAGTAGAAATGTCACTTTCATGCATTTCATCAATGTCCTTCAGTGATTAGATTCTGTATTATGAACGACTTACCAGTTTATTAAGGAAAGATAAATGGCTGATATTGCATCTATTACAGCAGGGTTAAACGCGGTTAAACTTGCCTTTAATATCGCAAAAGATCTAAAGGAGGCTACTGCAGCATTTAATGAAGCAGAATTTCGCTTAAAACTTAGTGAGTTATATTTGAATCTTAGTGATGCCAGGATGAACCTTGCTGAAGCACAGCAAGAAATAAACTCTCTACAGGCAGAGGTTTCGTCTCTCAAGGCTCAATTGAATACCGTAGATGAATTAGTATTCAGGGACGGATTTTACTACCGGGTAACACCAGTAGACGGGAAGCCTAATGGCCCATTTTGCCCTAAATGTTATGAGGGTAATCCTAAGAAATTGTCCTCTGTCATGGCCGCGACAGGAATACACTCCCATTTTGGCCGTCAGTATTGCCACGCTTGCCAGAGTCACTTCTGATATGTAAGAAAGTGGAAGGGACGGGCTAACGTTTCAGGCTGGCTCTGAACTCTTCCGGGTTCATCAGTACCGGATTGATAGCCCGCAGTTGCTCTTGGATTCTGGCCTGAGCCCGGCGTTTCGGCATACTGAACCGCCCCGGTTTTGTGGGAGAGAGTTTAGTCCGGGAACTCAGGCTGCCAGAGCCTTTTCTCCGATGGAAGCATAATACGCTTTTTCTGCTTCAGCAGGTGGTATGTGGCCGAGTCGCCCAAGCAGCCGACGATTGTTGTACCAGTCCACCCATGTCAGCGTCGCCAGCTCAACCTCTGTACGGTTTTTCCAGCTCTGTCGGTGTATCACCTCCGCTTTGTACAGGCCATTGATGCTCTCCGCCATTGCATTGTCGTAGGAGTCCCCCGTGCTGCCCGTTGAGGCCAGCAGTTCCGCCTCCTGTAGCCGCTGCGTGTACGCCAGCGACACATATTGCGATCCCTTATCGCTGTGATGGATTGTGCCTGACGGACGACGGGCCCACAGCGCCTGCTCCAGCGCATCCAGCACGAATGTCGTCTCCATCGAGGATGACACCTGCCAGCCCACGATGACGCCGGCGAACACATCGATGATGAACGCCACGTACGCGAAGCCCTGCCAGGTGCTGGCATACGTAAAATCTGCCACCCAAAGCTGGTTGGGACGGGCAGCGACGAACTGGCGATTGACCCTGTCATGAGCGGCCTGCGTTTTACGACCGACTGTCGTGCGCACTTTTTTACCACGGAGCACACCGGCCAGCCCCATAGCCTTCATCAGCCGCGCGATGGTGCATCTGGCCACGCTGAAGCCTTCCCGCTGCAACTGACGCCAGACCTTGCGAACACCATAGACGCTGTAGTTTTCGTCGTACACGCGCTGTATCTCCACTTTCAGCTGGTCGTCACGTTGCTGCCGCAGGCTACGCTTCTCCGGATGCTGACGCTGCTCCTGGTGCCGGTAATATGTCGACGGGGCGATATCCAGCTCATGGCATACCGGTCCGACCCCGTGGCTCCTGCTGAGGGTATCCAGCAGCGGTATTATTTTTTCCACAGACGGTCGAACTCCGCCTTCGCAAAATAAGCGGAAGCCTGCCGCAGGATATCGTTGCTGCGCCGCAGTTCCCGGACTTCCCGCTCCAGCTCCTTGAGACGTTCGCGCTCAGTGAACCGCCCCGGTTTTCCGGGAGAGTATTTTGGTTGAAAAGGAAAATAAAAAACGAAGCTAAAAATCCACTTCTTTATCGATAACATTCAATGTGATATCTGAATGAGCCGGGACTTTTGGAGGAATTGAGCGCGGAACCCCTAAATCAGAACTGGTGCGTCATTTTTCGGACGCCGGCAGGCTGCTGGCACCGGTCACGTTCGTGGTGGCCGGTAAACACAAACCGGTACATGACATCCTGTCCTCTTTCGGACTGCTGTCTGAGGCGGCAGAGCCGGACCTCATTACTCTGAAACCTTCTTCTGATGATGTCTGAGGCGCTCCCGGGCTTTTTTAACCGACATCAGTGAGCGTCCGGGAAAGAGACGGGCAAGCCTGGACTGCTCCAGATGCAGGTTTGCTTTCAGCAGGGCAAGCTCTTCCGGCTGCCACATCCGCTGTCGTCCCTGGAGACCATCCCCGCAAAAGGTCAGGCCCCGCTCGTGGGCTTTAATTTTGACCGCCTCCGGTGTGCGCCCCGGGAGTCTGCGCGAAACGGCGGTACCCTCTGTAGTATAGTAGGCTTTCAGAATGCGCAATTCTTCCCGGCTCCAGCTGCGTGCGCTGGTGACCCCGAGGGCGGCCGCCATGGCGAAAATGGTACTGCGCGTGCGTCCGGGCAGAAGGGGCATCACCCGGGTGATACCTTCTCCCCGCGCGTAGTGGGTGCGGATAATATCCTTCTCTTCTTCTGTCCAGGGGGCAGAGCCTTTCCTGCTGCATCCCAGATGACCGGCTACCGTGCGGACGCTGGTCACCGGGCGGCCCAGATGCTCCGCAATCACTCTGGCCCTGACCGTCCCGTAGTGCTGCTCCACGTAACGCATCTCAGCCAGCGTCCAGCGCTGACGGCGGTTTCGTTCCTTTCCTGGGCTCATTTTTACATTCTTCCTGAAGTATGCGTGAATCAAAGGGATATATAAATAAAATAATTGGTCGCGTTGTCTAAAATGCAATGGTTATTTTTATGTAAATAAATGAGCAATAAGAAGGAATATTGATTGTGGTGCCCGGGACCATGAAGGGATATGATTTTTAACGAGTTATTGACGAATCTGATGTGACCTGTCGTTCTGTATTTTCCTCAGGCAGCCTGTGCACATTTCAGATTATTTTTTTTTGTCTGAAAGACAGGAGACCTTATGAGTAATTCCTTTCAGAGCGAAATTCCTAAAGCGCGTATTAATCTAAAATTAGATCTGCATACGGGGGGAGCGAGCAAGAAAACGGAGCTCCCCCTGAAATTACTGGTGGCGGGCGACTTCAGTAATGGTCAGGAATCTGCCCCTCTGTCTGAGCGCAAAAAAGTTGATTTGAATAAAAATAATTTCGACTCAGTGTTGTCCGAATATTCCCCAAAAATCAGTCTGACCGTTAAAAACACGCTTGCTGATGATGGTAGCGAAGACAACATCAGCCTGACCTTCCGGAGCATGAAAGATTTTGAACCAGAACAGGTCGCACGTCAAATTCCTCAGATGAAAGCGATGCTGTCCATGCGCAATCTGCTTCGCGATTTAAAAGCGAACCTCCTGGACAATCAGGCCTTCCGCAGGGAGCTGGAAAAAATTCTCCTCGACCCGGCGTTAAGCGCAGAACTCAGAGCCGAGCTTTCAGCTCTGGCGCCTGAGCAGCCATAACGGTCACGATGATTTAACGGATTAAAAAGGAAGATGCTGATGTCTGTAAAAAATGAGAATACGACTGGTGGCGAAAGCGTGTTACTGGAACGTCCTGCTGCGGGTGGGGTTTATGCATCCCTGTTTGAAAAAATCAACCTGAACCCGGTCTCTGAGCTGAGTGCGCTGGATATCTGGCAGGACGCACAGGCGATGTCGGATGCGACTGCGGATGAACGTTTAACGGCGGGGATGCAGGTCTTTCTGGAGTGTCTGACCAAATCAGGCTCCAGAGTTGAGAAGCTGGACCGTAACCTCCTCGACCACCATATCGCTGAGCTGGACTACCAGATTAGCCGTCAGCTGGATGCGGTAATGCACAGCGAAGAATTCCAGGCGGTGGAGAGCCTGTGGCGCGGCGTGAAATCCCTGGTCGACAAAACCGATTTCCGTCAGAACGTGAAGGTTGAGCTGCTGGATATGTCAAAAGAAGACCTGCGTCAGGACTTCGAAGACAGTCCGGAAATCATCCAGAGCGGACTGTATAAACACACATATATCGATGAGTACGACACCCCGGGCGGTGAGCCGATTGCCGCGCTGATTTCTGCCTACGAGTTTGATGCGTCTGCGCAGGATGTTGCTCTGCTGCGCAACATTTCAAAAGTGTCTGCCGCAGCGCATATGCCGTTTATCGGCTCTGCCGGCCCGAAATTCTTCCTCAAGGACTCAATGGAAGAAGTGGCAGCCATCAAGGATATCGGTAATTACTTTGACCGTGCGGAGTACATCAAGTGGAAATCCTTCCGCGAGACGGACGATGCCCGCTATATCGGTCTGGTAATGCCACGCGTGCTGGGTCGCCTGCCGTATGGTCCGGACACCGTCCCGGTTCGTAGCTTCAACTACGTGGAAGAAGTGAAGGGCCCGGATCACGATAAATACCTGTGGACTAACGCCTCGTTTGCGTTCGCTTCTAACATGGTTCGCAGCTTCATCAACAACGGCTGGTGTGTACAAATTCGTGGCCCGCAGGCCGGTGGTGCCGTGCAGGACCTGCCTATCCATCTGTACGATCTGGGTACCGGCAATCAGGTGAAGATCCCGTCAGAAGTGATGATCCCGGAAACCCGTGAGTTTGAGTTTGCGAACCTGGGCTTTATTCCACTAAGTTACTATAAAAACAGAGATTACTCCTGTTTCTTCAGCGCTAACTCCACCCAGAAGCCGGCACTGTATGACACCGCGGATGCCACGGCCAACAGCCGTATCAACGCGCGTCTGCCGTATATCTTCCTGCTGTCCCGTATCGCTCACTACCTGAAGCTGATTCAGCGTGAAAACATCGGCACCACCAAGGACCGTCGCCTGCTGGAGCTTGAGCTCAACACCTGGGTGCGCAGTCTGGTGACCGAAATGACCGATCCGGGCGACGAGCTGCAGGCTTCTCACCCGCTGCGCGACGCGAAGGTGGTGGTGGAAGACATCGAAGACAATCCGGGTTTCTTCCGCGTGCAGCTCTTTGCCGTGCCGCATTTCCAGGTGGAAGGGATGGACGTCAACCTGTCGCTGGTTTCCCAGATGCCGAAAGCCAAATCGTAAGGCGAGGGGAAATCAGGGATGAAAATTTACCGCCCACTTTGGGAGGATGGGGCCGCTCTGGCCCCGCAACAGTTCCAGCAGCAGGCCCGCTGGAGTGAACACGTTGCCGACATGGTCGCCCGGATGGGTATTTCTCATCCCTGGGGCGTGGTTGTGGCAGAATTTGATGACGCCGCACTGGCGCTCTCGCGCCTGAACGCAACCCGTCTGGTGGTGCGCTTTCAGGATGGTACCCTTGTGGATACCGACCTGGCAGACACGCTTCCTCCGGTCTGTGATTTATCAGTTGCCGCCGGCAGTGAAGCGGTTGATGTGGTTGTCGCGCTGCCGCTGCTCAGTGCCAGCGGCGGCAACCTGGATAATGGCCAGGACAGTGAACGTCCGCGTCGCTGGAAAGCGGAACGTGTGGTGGTGCAGGAACTGGCCGGGCATGAAAGCGGGGAACTCGCGATCCTGCATCATGCGCTGACCCTGCGTCTGTCCAGCCAGGAAAACACGGCATACCTGACCTGCCCGGTAGCCCGTCTGGTGCGTAATGCACAGGGGCAGTGGAGCCGGGACCCGGCCTTTATACCGCCAATGCTTTCCGTTTCTGCAAGCCCGTCGCTGACCACTGAACTGAGTGACCTGCTGGTTCGTCTGCAGGCCCGCCGCCGTCGCCTGATGGCCATGCGTCGTGAAAGCAATGAGCGGATGGCAGACTTTGCTGTCGCGGATGTCTCCCTGTTCTGGCTGCTGAATGCCCTGAACAGCGCTGAACCGGTGCTGACAGAACTGCTACAGACACCCGATCGTCACCCGGAAATCCTGTATCGCGAACTGACCCGTCTTGCCGGCAGTCTGCTGACGTTCTCTCTGGAGCATGACGCCGGGGACATTCCGGCTTACCTGCATGATGCCCCTGAACAGGTATTCCCGCCGTTGCTGGCACTGCTGGACAAACTACTGGAAGCCAGTCTGCCATCGCGCGTGGTCAGCATTCAACTGGAGCATCACGACCAAATCTGGAAAGGTGCCCTGCACGATGCGCGCCTGCGCGAAGGGGCAGACTTCTGGCTCTCGGTACGCTCCTCCATGCCGAACCATGAACTTCAGACGAAATTCCCGCAGCTGTGTAAGGCGGGCAGTTTTGAGGATGTTTCGGAGGTGGTGAATGTGGCTCTGAGTGGGATGACCCTCAAACCTGTCAGTCATGTTCCGGCAGCCATTCCTCTACGTCTTGAGAACCAGTATTTCTCGCTGGATCTGAGTAGTGAGGCGGCTCGCGCAATGCTTGAAATGGGCAGCTGCACCTTCTACACCCCACGCTCACTGGGGGATGTGAGTCTTGAACTCTTTGCGGTGCTGCGCTCATGAATAAATCCGAACTCAGTCAGATTGAACGTATTTTCTACCCTGGCTGGCTGATGGCCAGTCAGCTGCGGGGCGGTCAGGAAGTCCGGGACGGGGAGGGGCTCTATCGCCGGGCCTGTCGTCTGGTGCAGGAGGCAAAAGGGGCGCTTACGGAGGCAGGTTACAGCGACATCAGTCGTGACCATATGGTGTATGCCCTGTGTGCACTGCTTGATGAAAGCGTGATGAACCGGGGAACCACCGATGATGGTTACCTGACCTGGCGCCGTGATCCGCTGCAGGCACACTTCTTTGGCACCCTCAATGCCGGCGAAGAGCTGTGGGAGCGGATCCGCAACCTTCTGAAAGAAACTGCTCCTGACGCCGCTGTCCTGACCTGCATGTACCGGGCCCTGCAGCTGGGGTTTGTGGGGCAATATCGCGCCCAGGATGATGAGCACCGGGAAGATATCGTTCGTGCGCTCGCGGAACGGGTGCCGGCCTTTACGCTTGCCCAGGACGCTCCCATTGTTGCCCGGGCATCACGTCTGCGCAGCGGCCGTTGCTGGTACTGGCTGAGCTGGGTCGTGGCCGCTGTCGCCCTGGTGGCACTATGGTTTTTCCTTTCATCTTCGCTTTCCGACCTGGTAAGCCAGACCATCAGGCCGGGGTAAGCGATGCGGGATGCGTACCGAAGTCTGTTAACTGCCCTGGGGGCCGTGCTGGCACTGTGGCTCATTCTGGGATTCTGGCCTCTGTCCACGGGTAGCCGTGTGGCACTCAGTCTGCTGGTTGTTCTGGTGTCCGGGATGATGTTCTGGCGTCAGCGACGGGCTGCGCAGGTGCATGCGACCGCTGTCCGGGAAATTGTGGATGAAAACCTGCCGTCGGAAGATTTTCAGGGGGCGGTGATCCTCGTTTGTGGCGACAACGCTCCGTTGTTTGTCTCCGGTTCCCTTCACCTGGAAACCCGGCAGGGCTGGTATCTGTGGGTGAAGGATGCGGAACAGCTTCCCCTCCTGGCACAGCACATGAGCCTGATGCGCCCGGCCCTGGTATCGCAAATCTCCGTCATGCTGGCGGTGGTACCTGAGCAGTATAAATCCGGCGATGATTTTACCCAGTCTCTGCGGGGCTGGCAGCGTGCTGTCGTCCAGTGCCGCGCAGCATTTGGCACGATCCCACCGCTGTGGACCGTGACCTGGGTATCGCCTCCTGTGGCCTGCGCGGAAGCTGAACCCGTCTGGTTTACCACGGTCAGCCCGCGAAGCGGCATTCAGGTGTATCAGCCCGGTCAGGGCAATATGTCACTGACAGAGTGGACCCGGGATAGTGGATCTGACGGGTGTCTTTCGCGCCTGAGTCAGGGGCTGTGGCTGGACAGCCTGCTTGCCTGGCAGAACAGCGCAGTCAATGACCTGCTGTCGGTGCGCCAGTGCGAACTGCCGGTGATGAAGCCCTGTGTGCAGGGCATTTGCATGGTGCCGGTGAGCGGTATCGAGGGCAATCTCTGGCAGCAGTACATCACCACCGTGACGGCGCTGCCACCGGATGCCGTTGTGAGCACCGAACCACTACCGTTGCCTGAACTGCTGCTGCCGGCGCTGCCGCGCCGACGGGGCGTCAGCCGCAGAATGATATTCTGGCGTTACGCCGGGTTACTGGGCGGGATTTTCCTGGCACTTGCCATGCTGGCGTCCTGGATGAACAACCAGCGTCTCATTCGTAATGTTGGCGATCACCTTGCGTTATATCACCAGCTGACGGGCAAGCCTGTTGCCCCTAAACTGCGCGCACAGCAGCGCCTCAGAGCCGATGGCGCATTGCTGGACGACTGGGCGCGTCGCGGGGAGCCACTGCGTTATCGCCTGGGGCTGTATCAGGGGTTGCGCCTGGCACCTCCTGTTGAGGCCGCCGTCAGCGACTGGGCCCCTCCGCCACCGGTCATCAGGAAAATCATTCAGGGCCCGAAAACCATCCGTCTCGACAGTATGTCGCTGTTTGATTCGGGCAAATCGGTGCTGAAAGCCGGCTCGACCAGAATGCTGGTCAATTCTCTGGTCGGCGTGAAGGCGAAGCCGGGCTGGCTGATTGTCGTGTCCGGGCATACCGATAACACCGGCAATCCGCAACTGAACCAGACGTTGTCCCTGAAACGTGCCGAAGCGGTGCGCAACTGGATGCGTGATACCGGTGACGTGCCGGAAAGCTGTTTTGCGGTTCAGGGCTATGGCGAGAGCCGTCCGATCGCAACCAATGACACCCCGGATGGGCGCGCGCTCAACCGCCGTGTCGAAATCAGTCTGGTACCGCAGGCGAATGCCTGCCAGATACCGGGCCAACCCTCAGCGTCATCGCAGGATGATGGCGCATCACAACACAATGGAGAGTAATTCCATGGCAATTCCTGTTTATCTCTGGCTGAAAGACGACGGCGGCGCGGACATTAAAGGTTCTGTTGACGTTCAGGATCGTGAAGGCAGCATCGAAGTGGTGGCGCAGAAGCATAACCTGTACATCCCGACCGATAACAACACCGGCAAGCTGACCGGTACTCGTATCCACACGCCGTTCCTGTTTACCAAGGAAATCGACTCGTCCAGCCCGTACCTGTACAAGGCTGTGACCACCGGTCAGACCCTGAAGTCTGCGGAATTCAGGTGGTACAAAATCAACGACGCGGGCCAGGAAGTTGAATACTTCAACACTAAGCTTGAGAACGTAAAAGTGGTGAAAGTAAATCCGGTGATGCACGACGTCAAGGATCCTTCTTTCGAGAAGCACAACCACCTCGAGCAGATCGAGCTGCGTTACGAAAAAATCACCTGGACCTACAAGGACGGCAACATCATTCATTCCGATTCCTGGAACGAACGCGCCACCGCGTAAGTCACAAGCGGACAGACCCCTCTGTCCGCTTTTTTGTCTTTGCTGAACGTCTGCCCGTCCGGGCGTTGAGCAAAGAAACCCACAATCTGCCAGCCCGACCGTATGCGCTTTGGTCTCCTTCACGGGAAACAGCGAGGGGCGGTAGCGTGTCCAGGAACCGACAAAGAGAGAGAGTCATGGAAAATCCAGCCATCCTGCTGCGACGTCTGAACCCTTACTGTGCCCGTGCGATGGAAGGGGCCGCGTCACTCTGTCAGACCCGCGCCCATGCGGAAATTTTGCCGGAGCACTGGCTGCTGAAGCTGCTCGAACAGGGGGAAGGTGACCTGACGGTGCTGGCACGCCGCTACGAGTGGGATATGGATGCGCTGTGGCAGGATTTGCTCAGCTGGCTGGATTCACTTCCCCGCTCTGTTCGCCGTCGCCCGCAGCTTTCAGACAGCATTCAGACGCTAATGCAGGAAGCCTGGATGCAGGCCTCACTTGCCGGAGAGGACAGTATCCGCAGCGTACACCTGCTGATGGCGCTGACGGAAAACCCACGACTCCCTCACTGCGACGGCCTGTGGCCACTGCTGACGCTCGGGATGAGCCAGCTGTCCCGCCTGCGCCCGTTACTGGATGCGCAGTCTGACGAGCGCCCGGAAGTGCAGCACGAAGAAGAGCTGGCGCTGAATCACGGTGGTGACGTGGAGTTTGTTGACCGCCCGGTCGGTGCAGAGCTGAAAGAGGGCGAACTGACCCCGGCGCTGCAGAACGCGCTGGATAAATTCACCCTCGACGTTACGGCCAAAGCGAAAGAGGGCAGGATTGACCCGGTATTCGGCCGTGATAATGAAATCCGCCAGATGGTGGACATTCTCTCGCGTCGCCGTAAAAATAACCCAATCCTTGTCGGTGAACCCGGCGTGGGTAAAACCGCGCTGGTTGAAGGCCTGGCGCTGCGTATTGCAGAGGGCAACGTGCCTGAATCGCTCAGGCCAGTCATCCTGCGTACCCTTGACCTCGGCCTGTTGCAGGCGGGCGCAGGTGTGAAAGGCGAGTTCGAACAGCGCCTGAAAAACGTCATCGACGCGGTGCAGCAGTCACCGGTGCCGATTTTACTGTTTATCGACGAAGCCCACACCATTATCGGGGCTGGCAATCAGGCGGGTGGCGCGGATGCGGCCAACCTGCTGAAACCGGCGCTGGCGCGCGGCGAACTGCGCACCATTGCCGCGACGACCTGGTCTGAATACAAGCAGTATTTTGAGCGTGACGCCGCGCTGGAGCGCCGCTTCCAGATGGTGAAGGTGGACGAGCCGGACGATGAGACGGCGTGCCTGATGCTCAGAGGCCTGAAATCCCGCTACGCCGAACACCACAACGTGCATATTACTGACGATGCGGTCAAAGCCGCTGTCACCCTGTCGCGCCGCTACCTGACGGGCCGCCAGCTGCCGGACAAGGCCGTTGATTTGCTGGATACCGCCGCCGCGCGCGTGCGTATGAGCCTTGATACGGTGCCGGAACAGATTGTGCGCCTGAAAGCACAATTGACCGCGCTGGAACTGGAAGAACAGGCGCTGCTGGAAGATATCGCCGCCGGCAGCAACCGCCATGGTGACCGCCTGGGTGCCATTGAGCAGCAGCGGACTGAACTGGAAGCGCGTATTGCGGAGCAGGAAGCGCGTTTCAGCAACGAAAAAGCGCTGGCGCAGCAGCTGATGGCCAGCCGCCAGGACATCAGCAATCAGGCTGAGATTTCCGGCCTGCAGCAGCAGCTCGAACAGGCACAGCAGGGAGACGTGCTGGTTCAGGTGGATGTGGACACCCGCACGGTTGCCAACGTGATTGCCGACTGGACGGGCGTGCCGCTCTCTTCCCTGATGAAAGATGAGCAGACTGAGCTGCTGACCCTGGAAAGTGAAATCGGCCAGCGTGTCGTCGGGCAGAATGTGTCCCTTGAGGCTATCGCCCGGCGCCTGCGCGCGGCGAAGACCGGGCTGACGTCCGGGAATGGTCCGCAGGGCGTGTTCCTGCTGGTTGGCCCGAGCGGCACCGGTAAGACCGAAACCGCGCTGGCGCTGGCGGACGTGCTGTACGGCGGTGAGAAGTCACTCATCATCATCAACCTGTCGGAGTACCAGGAGCCGCACACGGTGTCGCAGCTGAAAGGCTCGCCGCCGGGCTACGTCGGCTACGGTCAGGGCGGCATTCTCACCGAAGCGGTGCGCAAACGCCCTTACAGCGTGGTGCTGCTGGATGAAGTGGAGAAAGCGCACCGCGACGTGATGAACCTGTTCTACCAGGTCTTCGACCGCGGCTTTATGCGCGACGGTGAAGGGCGTGAAATCGACTTCCGCAACACCGTTATCCTGATGACCTCCAACCTCGGCAGCGACCACCTGATGCAGCTGCTTGACGAACAGCCGGAGGCCAGCGAAGCCGACCTGCACGAACTGCTGCGCCCGATATTGCGCGACCACTTCCAGCCGGCGCTGCTGGCGCGTTTCCAGACCGTGATTTACCGTCCTCTGGCGGAAGCGGCTATGCGCACCATCGTGGAGATGAAACTCGCACAGGTCAGCAGGCGACTGAACCGTCACTACGGCCTGACCACGCAGATAGATGAGAGCCTGTATGACGCGCTGACCGCCGCCTGCCTGCTGCCGGATACCGGTGCGCGCAATGTCGACAGCCTGCTCAGCCAGCAAATTCTGCCGGTGCTGAGTCAGCAGCTGCTGATCCACATGGCCGCGAAACAAAAACCACGCTCCCTGACGCTCGGCTGGAATGATGAAGAAGGGATTGTACTGGCGTTTAATGAGGCGCACGGAGGCTGAAATGCAGATTTGCATGATGGATTACGGCAACCTGTCGGCGGATGGCAAAACGGCGTACCTGAAATGCTACGGCATCGGGACGTTTGAAGTGCTGTCGGGGACTGAGCGCTATATCAATAACCCTGACTGTGCCGACCATGAGAAAGCGGCTATTCCCCCCGGTACATGCTGGGTGACCGACAGGCCCGCCGGCAGTCTCTACAACCGGGTTCGTGCAGAAGTGATCGATGCGCGGCATGGTCACCGGAATCATCATTCTGAATGGTTTGTCCTGTTCAGCGATAAAACCAAAAAAGACAGCCTGAATGTGAACGGTCTCAACCGGATCGGTTTTCGTCTTCACCCCCTGAACAGCGATGGTACCGGCGTCTCCCGGGGCTGTATCACCCTGAGACGCTACAGCGATTTTCAGCATCTGCGCCGCCTGTTACCGAACCGGGGGGGGCTTTCCGGTGCCGGGGTGCAACGGCCTGATGACCCGGGCCCGTATTGATGTGTGTGGTAACCCTGATTTCAGCCAGTGCGAGGCAGAGGTCAGGGAAAAGGAAGACGCTGACAGGCATCGTGCACAACAGGCCCTGAAGAAACGCACGGAGAGCGCAGAATGAAAATCCTGCTCGTACTGGTCCTGGCGTTGCTCGGGTCGTTCTTCCTTCCCGATGGCAGTCTTGGCGATTTTGTCATTAACCATCTTCCGGTGTCGGGTGACGGTGAAGAGGGGATGGATAATCTTGCGATGACGGTCATCCTGATAAAAGCCCTGCTGAGCGGTGTCGGAGCATATCTCCTGCTGACCCTGCTCCACTGGCTGCGCAATCGTCTGAATAAATAGTCCGTTTTCTTCTTCTCTGACCGATGCTGGCCCGCGCCAGCCCTGACGGAATAACCGAATACACAATGGAGTCAACGCCATGAGCCTGACGGATACCCTGAACACGATGGTGGCCACCGTCACCGGAAAAGCCCTGAATCGCTACCGCCTCGATATCCCTTCCTGCACGGCCGATATCGACGTGGAGGACTTCAGTGGTTCAGAAGCGATGAGCAAGCTTTACAGCTACACCATCAACTTCACCAGTGCCGACAAGAACATTGATGCCCGCCAGATGCTGAGCAAGCCGGCGACCCTGACCATGGGCGCGGGCAATTTGCTTTCCCTGACGGAGCGCAAGGTGGTTCACGGGGTGGTGACCCGTTTCGAGCGTACCGGTGGCTCCGCGGATGAAGCGAAGTACTGCATCGTGCTGGAGCCGTTTCTGGCGTTGCTGGGGAATCAGTTCCGCACTCATCGCTTTTTCGTCAACAAGTCGGTGCCGGAAGTGGTTGCAGAGGTGCTCACGGAGCATGGCCTGAAAGGATGGGAGTTTGAGTTTACCCTCAAAGCCGACTATCCGAAGCGTGAGCAGATTAACCAGTATCAGGAAAACGACCTCGCCTTCATCGAACGCCTGCTGGCGGAGGTGGGTATTTTTTATTTCTTCACCCTGCAGCCTGACACCCAGACCGAAGTGGTGCACTTTGCGGACAAGCAGAGCGCGTGGACGTTTGGTAAAAAACTCCCGCTGAACAGCCCGTCAGGGGCGAATGACAATGCGGCCGACTCGGTGTGGGACGTGCACGTGCGGCATAACGTCGTGGAGCGCTCGGTCACCGCCAGCGATTACAACCACCGCGAAGCCCAGAACGTCCTGACGTCCGTGCCGGCGGACATGACCCGCGGGGACGGGGAAGGGAACACCTACGGCGATGTTTACCATTATCGCCCGCGTCACCCTGAACGTGGCGACAAAATTAACCCCGCAGCGGAAACAGGTAACTTCTGGGCGCGCCTGGAGCATGAACGCTACCTTTCCACCCAGACCACTGTAACTGGCAGCAGTACCGACCATACCCTGGGTCCGGCCCAGGTGCTGACCATTACCGAAACTGCTATCCCGCCGACGCTGCCGCGAGAAACCGAAAACGGTCTTGTCATCATCAGCGCGGGGTACTCCGCCAGCCGTCAGAACGCGCTGAAGGTGGAATGGGCGGCTATGCCGTACTACGAGAACCGCTGCTGGCGTCCAGCCGCGAAAAAGCGTCCGGTGGTCAGCGGCACCCTGATGGCGCGTGTCACCAGTGCCAGAGATAACGACATCTACGCCTGGCAGGATGCATCCGGCATGTACCGGGTGAAATTTGATGCCGACCGTGATGACAAAAAGCAGGGCATGGAAAGCATGCCGGTGCGCTTTGCCAAACCTTACGGAGGTGACAAGTACGGCTTCCACTTTCCGCTGATACAGGGTACTGAAGTCGCCATTGCGTTCCATGAGGGTGACCCGGACAGGCCGTATATAGCCCATGCCCTCCACGACTCCCGCCACGTCGACCATGTTACGGAGGCCAACAGCACGCGCAATGTTATCCGCACAGCTGGCCTGAACAAACTGAGGATGGAGGACAAGCGCGGCGAAGAGCACATTAAGCTCAGTACCGAATACGGGGGTAAGACCCAACTGAATTTAGGGCACAACGTCAATGCTTCCAGGGTTCTTCGTGGTGAAGGGGCAGAGTTGCGCACTAACGACTGGGTCAGCATTCGTGGTGGTAAGGGCATTCTGCTTACTGCAGATGCTCAGCCTGACGTCGGCAGTAAAATGCTTGAAATGGACAGGGCTGTAGAACAACTGGAGCAGGCACTCACGCTGGCAAGAAGCCTCCAGGCAGCGGCGAAAGGAGCGAAGGCAACGGTATCCGATATCGACAGCCAAAAGACGCTTAACAGTTCACTGAAATATCTGAAAATGCCAGGAATGCTGGCCAGTGCACCTGCTGGTATAGGTATTCTGAGTCCTGAGGCTGTCCGGCTTGCTTCAGGCGGAGCAAGTATAGGCCTCATGTCAGGTAAAAACACGGATATCAGCACCGGGCAATCGTTCACTGTAGCGGCAAGCGAGGCTGTAAGTTTGTTTGCACAGGCTGCAGGAATGAAAATGTATGCAGGGGCAGGTAAGGTTGATATTCAGGCTCAAGCTGATGCCATGAATGTCTCAGCATTAATGGACATCACTGTCGCCAGTGGTCAGGGGAGCGTGAAGGTAAATGCCAGCAAGGAACTGATTTTAAGTTGCGGTGGTGCTTATATAAAGCTTAGCGGCGGGAATATTGAACTGGGATGTCCGGGGAATATTTTGCTGAAAGCGGCCAATGTTAATCAGACGGGCCCCGCCAGCTTAGATACACCACCAGTGACTTTCCCAAAAGGGTACAGTGAAGGGTTTATCACAACATCATCTGCCAGCGGAGCAGTAAAGCCTTTCACCACATATAAAATTACAACGGCTGAAGGGGAGGTTTATGAGGGCATTTCCGGTGCAGAAGGAGAGACTTCTCCAGTATTTACGTCTATGCCATCGCAGTTAAAAATCGAATATCCGCGAAATATTGCCGATAGCCAGGAGGGCGAATAAAATGACTACAGCTGTATCCTCACTCTGCCGTAAAAACCCCCATGCTCCATGCGAAGAGCAGATGCCATATTGGGTAGAAATTCAGCTTGTAGATGAACAGAATGCTCCTGTCGCGAATATGCCATGGACTGTGGAAAGTGCCCATCCGGTTTCCGGGCTAGTAGAGGGATTCACTTATTCTGGTCACAGCGATGCAGACGGGCTAATCAGGGTCGACATGCCGCACGGTCTGGAGCTGAGACTGACTTTAGACAGTAATCAGCTGGTAACGGAAATGGAAAAACGCGCCTTGCGTGTTAGCAGGGATGCGGAAAATGATTCTGTTGTTCGTCCTGGGGCAGAAGGGAAGGACTATATCTGGCACTATGCGGTAGTGGGAGAGCTCTGCCAGAGTTCCCCAAACCTGGAATTAAGATCCGGAGAAATGTTGCCCGCATATCACTTCCCTGCAAAAACAGCATTTAAGGGAATTAAAATCCGTACAAATGAACTTGAAAAACGCCATGTGATTGAAATATGCCCCTTCAGGGCCTGGGAGCTTGTTCTGCATCATCAAAAGGATTATTCCATTGCGAATGGAATTAACCTTGGGGCAGCAGCAACGCTTGCTTATGCAGATGACAGCACTCTGGATACGGTTTCAATCACGCGCTTTTTTATTAACCAGTGTCAGGATCTTTCCCGCTTGCCTCAGCTTTATAAAGACGGCTCTGCATGGAATACTCTGGTACAGGATATTCCCTTCAGCGATCGGTATTATCCCCCCGTGTTTATGGATACCTCACGGGATACTTCGCCTAAGGTGGATAAGAAGGATTCACAGGCAACAGCACAGACAGGGGGCGATACTGCTGCAACCGAGGCAGATGGAGATACGCAGCTTTATTATGTTTATAACGCGAATAAGGTGATCGTTGCCTGGCGCGGAACGGCCAGCTTGTTTGATGTGGGGACGGATCTTGCGTTCAGGCCGGTAAGTTCTGAAGTCTGTGATAAAGATAAAACGCAATGTACTGGCTTACTACCTGCTGGAAAAGTGCATACCGGGTTCTGGAGTGGTTATAGTCGCGTTGATAAGAAATTTAAAGAGGAAGTCGAAACATTAAAAGATCTGCTGGCAAATCTTAAGTTGTTTATCTGTGGGCATAGTTTAGGTGGCGCACTGGCATTAATTCATGCAGCAAAACTGAAGGACTATAACCCGATACTTTACACCTATGGAATGCCGCGAACTTTTACCCGCGATGCCGTAATGCAATTATCGGAGATTACCCATTTCCGCCATGTTAATGATAACGATCCGATTCCAGCCGTACCTGCGGAGGCCAATCTGGATAATGAACTATACAAACTCTGGGGATGGCTTGGCGGTACACTGGGCTTTTTCTGGTCAGTGGGTGAACTTCTCGCTTACCAGATGGTTGCCTGGGGAGACTGCTTCTGGCACCACGGTAATACGGTGGCCTTTCTCACCGTCACCCAGAGCAGGGAGTGGAAAGAGTGTAAGAGAGACCTGCCAACGCCGGCAGGGTGTATTCCTATCAGAAGTTCACTTCCTCTTAAGGCTAAGCTTTACCTGGTGCCTGCGCTGGCGGAACAGGAGATGCAGCAGGCTGGCCAGCAGCAAAAAGAGTTTAAAGCGTCATTAACGCAGGTAGATCTAAATGACTTTTTCCCCAGAGGCAGTAATCCGGACAGAGGCGTAAATTTAAATTTTTTTGATCACTTTACGACCTCATACATGCCCTATATGTATAACAAAGTGTTAGAACTTATTGATAATGCCGGGATAGTGGAAAAGCGTACCTTTACTGAGCATCGTTATAACGTTGATTCATTCAGGGAGCAGATGGAAGAAAATAAAAATGCCATACCAGAGAAAGAGTTAGCAAGAAATAACATCTTTCTGGGTATAGAAGGGCTGCTTGGCGTATCGCTTTCCCCTACGTTGTCCATGCCGTCTGGCAACGATACGCTTTTGCGGTTTGCTCAATACGGAGAAGAGGTGATGGAAAATGTATAATCAAGCAAAAATTATTCTGCTTTCCCTGGTGTTGTTTTCCTCGGCGGGTTGCAGCATAAGTCGGGCCGTAAATAAAACGTTATCTCCACCGGCAGATACAAAATGGGTCAATATTGAAGTAAAAAATCCGTCTCAGTATACGAAACCGTTTCCGCTTGAGGTCAGATACATCTCGTATGAATGCATGAAAAAGAGAATCAGTGGATTTGATGGCTCAGTTATCACGGAGCCAAGCTATAACGTTATTGGTATCCCCATGCAGCAAGAGGGCGGGGATATCTGGAAAGCAAAAGTTGCTATGACTGGCGGTGGCTCGTGTAAATGGACCCTGAGTGCGGTCAATTTAGGTATCGAGTATATAGACGCAACACACCTTGGCAAAGATCTTGTACCCGGTACAGCGGTAGGTGTGACGCTTGCTTTTGATAATGATGCTTCGCGTAATGGCCAATTCACCTTCTCTACAGGTGACTTAAATATTTCACCTAAATATTATCCATATATTCGAGAAAGGAAAATAGCAGAGAAAACAAAATCACTTTCTCTGTTAGGGAAAAACAATTTCCTTTCTTATAGAGTGTCTGAATTTAGTAATATTTATTTTCACCCTGAAATTGATGAGATGAAAGTTGTTAAGTATATAGAGCCAGAAAAAAAAATCGATGGTGTGTACTCCAAGATAATTTATCCGGACGGAAGTGTTGCTCCTGAAAAAACTCTCTTCCCTGATTTTGATAAAGTTGACAAGATGAAAATCAATTGATTGTTTTTTATCGAGAGTGAAATATGGCAAAAGGTCTGGTTTTACTTGGTGACAATACGTCTCAAGGTGGAAAAGTGATCTCCGCCTCTTCCAGTATTACTGTCGACGGGAAAAAAGCCGCGTTAGTGGGTGATATGGTCAGCTGCCCGGTAGAAGGGCATGGAACTAATCCTATCGTGGAAGGATCACCGCACCGGACATTTAACGGTCGGGCTGTTGTCGTCGATGGCTGCAAATGTCAGTGCGGTTGTACCGTAATTTCAAGTGCTCAGAACAGCACAGTAGGATAATCAATGGGCTGGGAAAGGACGAAAGCAACAACGATGGAGTTGCCTCCTGAACCATCTTTTACGGGATGGCTGCTGGCTGGCGGTGTTGCCGCGGTTGTGGGGATTTTGCTGTTTATTCTGCATGCATCAGGCATGGTTAAGGCACTGGCTGTATTCAATATCTGGTGGCTGGCATCCAGCCCGTTTCTTGGCTGGTTTTTCCTGTTTTGTTTGCGGGGGTGGCTGTGGGGCAGAATCGTCAGCGAACATCAGTTTTTGCAGAAGGAAGCTGAATACGGACAGCAACAGTGGGAAGTATGGGCTGGACGCTATCTGGCCGTACTTGGCAGCAGCATACTGCTGCCTTCCGGAGTGACCTCTGACGCCATTGCTAAATCTGATGCTGCAGATGCGCCGCAATTGCTTTCACTGACCTGCCATTTTGATGTGAAATCGACGACGCCCACCTCCTTGCTCGAAATGGGACTGGCCGGTATACAAGAGGCGATATCAATGTTGCCTGCGACAGTACCGTTCAATGTCACCATTGTGAGCGACATAATTTCGTCAGACTTCGAGACCCGGTTTCGCAAATCATGGGGAAAAATTTATCCTGGGCGGGCGCTGACAGGTTCGATTTCATGTTGTGAAGCCCTTTCTTTTGCCTGGATCGAAGAGCGCCTTAAAAATCCCGTTTTCGATATTGATTTGATCCTGATATTGCAGAATCAGGGGGCTGAACAGTATTCCGATGCACTCGCGGCGTTGATACTTACCAGCGATGATGTTGCTGGAAAATACCATCTTCCTCACTCTGCCCGCATCTTGCGACCAATGCTGCTGGACATGCCAAATTTCAGGGCTGATATGGGGTTGTTCCTCGAAACACAAACGATCGCCTGTCAGACATCAAACGTGTTCTGTGATTACGGGCACTGGAATGACGGGTTTGCTGATCTAATGACGGCGTCTCAATCACATCTGACACCGTGGGTGCCCCAGGAGATTGATGTACTGGAAAAATATAACGGAATTCCAGGGAGCGGGAGTGCGTGGCTTCTGGCCACATTACTGGCCGACATCGTGTCCGTCAGCAACAAACCTGTTTTAGGGTTGTTTACCTCAGGTGCTGATCGTTTTGTCAGTACTGTTACCTCAGGGAGTGGAAATAATGATGCCGGGTAGTACATGGAGCAGAGGGGGGCTTGTCGGCATAGTAGCCTGCATCTCAGCGATTATAGTAGCCGTGATCCTGCATTTTGGTCCTTCGTATGGCCTTGATACCCGACTGAAGCAAGTGCTTGCATTTGTTGCCGTATGGATAGTCCTGCTGATTGTTTTCTATACGCCGTTTATGTTCCGGTACATGCGGGAAAAGTATCACCGCTGGCGGGAACAAAAGAACAATGCGCTGCCTTCTGATGAATCAAGAGTTGCCCGGACTCCGCCCCGCAATGTCACCGTTGATACTATCCGTGACGCCATGCGTAACCTCTACGGCCGGCGCTGGGGCCGCAAAACACGCATCCTGCTGGTCACTGGCACCGCCTCTGAAGTGGAGCAACTGACTCCGGGTCTTACAGCTCAGCTCTGGCAGGAAGACCGCGGCACGCTGTTGCTGTGGGGCGGTGACCTCAATACGCCGGCAGACAGTGCCTGGCTGACTGCGCTGCGCAAACTGCGTCGCCGCCCTGTGGATGGGCTGGTGTGGGTCACCTCGGCCTTTGACCAGCTTTCAGCTCCTGGTCTGGAACAGCCGCTGCCGGTACCGTCTGAAAGCACCATGGATTCCCTGTCTCACGCCATCAGCGCACGTATGGAAGCGCTTGGCTGGCAGCTCCCGTTGTATGTCTGGTCCCTGCACCCGCGTGCCGGTAAGCCGGAAGGACGGGTTGTACAGGCGACCGGCTGTCTGTTGCCTGCCGGTTGTCGCACCGAAGGGCTGGCAGAGCAACTCTCCGCCCTGACGCCGGATCTGACCTCACTGGGCCTGCAGCAGACCTGCGGTGAAGTGAAACATAACTTCCTGCTGACGCTTGCCGACCAGCTCATTCGTGAGCCGCAGAGCGTGACCACACCGCTGTCGGTGATGCTCAATCCGTACCGCCCGCTGCCGCTGGCCGGCGTGGTGTTCAGTCAGCCCTCTGCCGGTGCTGAACGTTCCGTGACGCACCACTGGGGCATGGATAAGCGCTGGGATATTCTGCCTGAATCAGTCCGGACGCTTCCGGCAGGACTCCGTCCGCGCAAACCGGGCATTCCCTGGCGTAAAGTGTTTGTGTCAGTCGCTGCCCTGACGATGGTGGGCTGGGCTGTGTGGATGGGTATCGCGTATGTCACCAACCGCAGCCAGATTGTCGGTGCGAATACCCAGGCCGCACTTGCCGCCCGACAGAATCAGCCCCTGGAGCAGCGCCTGTACGCGCTGTCTGAACTGCAGAAAACCCTGGCCCGTCTGCAGTACCGCTCTGAGCACGGAGTGCCATGGTATGAGCAGGCAGGACTGAGTCAGAACAATGCCCTGCTGGCGGCACTCTGGCCACGCTATCAGGACAGCGCACTGCCGCTGTTGCGGGATGCAGCTGCAGACCATCTGCAAAGACAGATTAATGCCTTTAACGCACTGCCGCCGGCCAGCCCGCTGCGTGAGCAGATGGCAAAAACCACTTATGACCAGCTCAAGCTCTACCTGATGCTGGCCCGCCCGGAACACATGGACGCCGCCTGGTTCAGTCCGGCGCTGCTTCGTGACTGGCCAAAGCGTGATGGCGTGAAAGACGGCGTCTGGCAGGGTGTGGCGCCGTCACTGCTGTCGTTCTATGGCGCGCATCTGGTTGCACATCCTGAGTGGAAATTGCGGGCAGATGAGAACATGGTCAGCCAGGCGCGTTCCCTGCTGGTTCGTCTGATGGGCGTACGTAACAGCGAATCAACCCTGTACCAGAATATGCTCTCTCAGGTGGCGCACCTGTATGTTGATATGCGCCTGGAAGATATGACCGGCGATACCGATGCATCCCGTTTGTTCAGCACCACGGAAATCGTGCCGGGGATGTTTACCCGCCAGGCCTGGGAGCAGGCCGTACAGCCTGCCATTGAAAAGGTGGTGAAGGCGCGCCGGGATGAGCTTGACTGGGTACTCACTGACAGCAAGCGTCAGGTGAATAAACAGGACGAGACCTCGCCGGAAGCGCTGAAAAAGCACCTTACGGAGCGTTACTTCGCTGATTTCGGTGGTGCGTGGCTGGCGTTCCTCAACAGCCTGCGCTGGAACCAGGCCGCGACGCTGTCGGATTCCATTGACCAGCTGACCCTGATGGCCGACGTGCGTCAGTCACCTCTGGTGGCGCTGATGAACACCCTGAACGTGCAGGGGCGGACCGGACAGACCGGCGAGGCGATTTCAGATTCGCTGGTGAAGTCAGCGAAGAACCTGCTCGGTGGTGATAACCAGGATGCCATTGACCAGAGTGCAGGCGTTCACGGCCCGCTGGATGCGACCTTTGGTCCGGTACTGGCGCTGATGGACAAAAACCGGACAGGAACACAGGAACTGAGCCTGCAGTCGTACCTGACCCGCGTGACGCAGGTGCGTCTGCGTCTGCAGCAGGTGACCAACGCTGCCGACCCGCAGGCAATGACCCAGACCATTGCCCAGACTGTATTCCAGGGCAAGGCCGTGGACCTGACCGAAACCCGCGACTACGGCAGCCTGATTGCCGCCGGTCTGGGACAGGAGTGGAGCGGTTTTGGTCGTTCGGTGTTTGTGAATCCGATGGAGCAGGCCTGGCAGCAGGTGCTGACTCCGGCGGCCGACAGCCTCAACACCCAGTGGCAGCAGGCGGTGGTGGCTGAGTGGAACAGTACCTTTGGTGGGCGCTATCCGTTTAACGACTCCAGCAGTGATGTCTCCCTGCCGCTGCTGGCTAAATACCTTAACGCGGATTCAGGGCGTATCGCTCAGTTCCTGCAGACCCGTCTCAAAGGCGTGCTGCACAAAGAGGGCAATCACTGGGTACCGGACAGCATCAACTCGCAGGGGCTGTCGTTTAATCCGGCGTTCCTGAATGCCATCAACACCCTGAGTCACATTTCGGATGTTGCCTTCACCGAAGGCAATGCCGGGATGAACTTCGAACTGCGGCCAGGTACAGCCGCTGGCGTGATGCAGACCGACATGATTATCGACAGCCAGAAGCTGACGTATGTGAACCAGATGCCGGCGTGGAAGCGCTTCACCTGGCCTGCAGATACTGAGGCTCCGGGGGCGAACCTGAGCTGGATAAGCACACAGGCGGGCACCCGCCAGTATGCCGATATTCCCGGCGCCTGGGGCTGGATACGCCTGCTCGATAAAGCCGCCGTCAGTGCTTATCCGGGCGTGGGCAGCAGCTACAGTTTGAGCTGGAAAGCCCAGGACGGTCGCACGCTCAATTACACCCTGCGTACCGAAGCCGGAGAGGGTCCGCTGGCGCTGCTGAAACTGCGCAATTTCCGCCTGCCGGAAACCATCTTCAGCACTACCGGAGTTGCACCATCAGGCCAGGTCGCCAGTGCGAACAGTAATGCAGAGGAGGTTTACTGATGAGCACGCTCAATGCCTTACTCAGTGCCTGCCAGACAGAACAGGAACCATTGCTTGTAGCGACCCGTGAACGTGTGGCGCAGTGGGAAAGCTGGCTGCAGCCGCTGTCCGGTTCATCGCCCGCTGGAGAAGACCCGGGCTATGACGATGACTTTCAGCAGATACGCGAGGAGATTAATAAGCTCTCTGGCGCCAACATGGAGCTTATTTGCCAGCATGCGGAAAAGATTCTAACCACCGTTGCGAAAGATATTCGTGTGGCAACCTGGTACTGCTGGGCGAAGCTGCACCGCGAAGGAGAGCAGGGGCTGGCTGAAGGACTCGAACTGCTGGCCGGCCTGCTGGAGCGCTTTGGCACACAGCTGCACCCGCAGCGTGACCGCAGCCGTAAGGCGGCACTGGAATGGCTGGCAGGATCGCGCATGACTGACTCCCTTTCCCTGTACCCGGAAGTGGTCAGGATCGATGCGATGCGTACCACCGGAGCGCTGCTGCTGATAGCCGGGCTTACTGAAAATGAGCCGGATGAAATCCGCCCGGAATTCAATGCGCTCTACGGTGCGCTGGAAAGCCGTCTGCAGAAAGCGGGGGGCGTGGATGCGGTGGTACCGCAGAACGCCAGTACCAGCGAAACCCCGTCGTCTTCCAGTCACAGCGATGCCCCGGCCATCGGGCGGATAACGTCCGGTCAGGATTTGCTGGCGCAGGCCCGTACCCTCACCGAGTACCTGCGCGAGCAGCCGGACGGCTGGCTGTCAGCACACCATCTGATGAAGAGCCTGCGTCACGACACCCTGCGGGACATCCCGGCTCCTGATGCGCAGGGGCGTACACGCATCGAGCCGCCAAGAGCAGATCAGCGCGCGTTACTCAAACGCCTCTACCTGCAGCAGAACTGGGCCGAAATGCTGGAAAAAGCCGACAGCACGTTTTCCCGCGGTGCCAATCACCTGTGGCTGGATTTGCAGTGGTACATCCACCAGGCGCTGACGAAATCTGGCAAGGACACCCTGGCTGACATTATTGCTGCCGACCTGAAAGGACTGTTGTCGCGCCTGTCCGGGCTGGAGACGCTGGCGTTCAGTGACGGTACCCCGTTTGCGGACGAAGTGACGCAGAACTGGATCCAGCAGAGCGTGCTGGACACCGTCGGTGGGTGGGGCAACGGCACGCCATCAACCCCGGTCACCGCCGGTAACGACGACATTCTGGCGCTGGAGCCGGAAGCTGTGGCGCTGGCCGACAGTGAAGGTCCGGATGCCGCACTGGGCTGGTTGCAGAGCCGGCCGGGCATGACCACCGATCGTCAGAAGTGGCTGTTGCGTCTGTTGATGGGTCGCATTGCTGAGCAGTACGGTAAAAATGAGCTGGCGGTGCACCTGTTTGCAGAACTGGGTGAGCGTGCCCGTGAAGTGACCCTCAGTGACTGGGAGCCTGAGCTGTTGTTTGAAGTCCAGGCCCGCCATCTGAAACTCCTGCGCCTGAAAGCCGGTCGCAGTGAGGCTGATAAAGCCCGCCTTACGCCAGTAATGGACCAGCTACTTGCCGGGCTGATCGCTATCGATCCTGCCCGTGCCGCCGTGCTTTGCGGTTAAATCCACAGGAACAAAAATAAATGGAAGATTTGACCCTGCGTTATTACGACGCGGAAATGCGCTACCTGCGTGAAGCCGCGAAAGAGTTCGCGCAAACCCATCCCGATCGGGCGGCAATGCTCGACCTGGATAAGGCCGGTACACCCGATCCGTATGTTGAACGCCTGCTTGAAGGGTTTGCCTTCTCAATGGGGCGGCTGCGCGAAAAAATTGACGACGACCTGCCGGAAATGACCGAAGGGCTGGTCAGTATGCTCTGGCCACACTACCTGCGCACGATCCCGTCCCTCTCGGTGGTGGTACTGACCCCGGCCCTGCATGCCATGAAAATGGCGGAAGTGGTGCCCGCAGGCCTTGAGATATATTCCCGTCCTGTGGGGCCGAAGAACACCGTCTGCCGCTACCGCACCACCCGTGATGTGATGCTCAACCCGCTGAATATCTCTGGGGTGACCATGACCACTGAGCCGGACGGGCGCTCGCTGCTGCGGATGCGCTTTGCCTGCAGCACCCAGGCGGACTGGTCCCATGCTGATCTCAGCCACCTGAGTCTCTATCTTGGGGCGGATGCCCCGGTCAGTAGCCAGCTGCACCTGATGCTGACCAGACGACAGGCAGCTCTGTATATGCGTCTGCCCGGGCAGACCGACCGCATCCGGCTTGACGGGTATTTCTCGCCGGGAGGATTTGCCGAAGAGGACGGGCTGTGGCCGAAGGGCGATACCGCCTTCAGCGGCTACCAGCTTCTGCTGGAGTATTTCACCTTCCGTGACAAGTTTATGTTTGTCCACCTTAACGGCCTGGACGGCATTACGCCGCCTGCCGGTGCTGAGTACTTCGACGTCGAAGTGGTGTTCAGCACACCGTGGCCATCAGACCTGCCGGTCACCGATGACGCGGTTCGTCTGCACTGCGTACCGGTGATTAACCTGTTTACGCTGGAAGCCGACCCGCTCACCATTACCGGGCTTGAAAGCGAGTACCTGCTGCGCCCCAAACGTCTGCAGGACGGACACACCGAGATTTATTCGGTGGATTCGGTGACAGGCTCAAACCGGACCAGTGACGCAGAGTATGTGCCGTTCAGCAGCTTCAGGCACAAGGGCGGGATGATGCGCCGTCATGCACCACCCCGTTACTACCACACCCGCGTGAAGCGCAGCGTGACCGGGTTGTATGACACCTGGCTTATCCTTGGGGGGCACCAGTGGGAACAGGACCGCCTGTTTGAGCGTGAAGCCGTATCGCTGCAAATCACCGGCACCAACGGCCAGCTGCCGCGCCGTGCACTACAGAGTACGCTGCTTGACCGCTGTGAGCAGGTGGTCAGTACACAACTTTCAGTACGCAATCTCTGCAAACCGACGCTGCCAGTCTATCCGCCTTCCGAAGACCGGTTTCACTGGCGGGTGCTGAGCCATCTGGGATCCGGTTTCCTGAACATGATGAGCACCGCCGAAGTGCTGCGCGGGACGCTTGCGCTCTACAACTGGCAGGAAGATGAACTGAACACCCGACGTCTGGAGGCGATTCAGCATGTAGCGCACCATCGCCTTCAACGTTTTGAACAGGGCTACCTGCTTCGGGGGCTGGATATCGAAGTGACCCTCGACAGCAACGGCTTCACCGGTGAGGGCGATATTCACCTGTTCGGTGAAATGCTCAACCGGTTCTTTGCACTGTATGCCGATATGAACCAGTTTAACCAGCTCACCCTCATTGTTCAGCCAGAAGGAAAATGCATCCGGTGGAAAGAGAATCACAGTCCGCGTCTGCCCGGCTGATAGTGCAACTGGGGGACCGGCTGCCATATATCAACTTTTACCGCTTCTGCCAGCTGCTGGAGCAGAGCCAGCCAGATAAACCGGTTACGGGCAGTACCTGGCAGGTACGTCATGAACCGGTACGTTTTCGGCCACACCCGGGGATGGGCTTTCCGGCATCTGAAGTCAAAGGGATTGAGCCGTCTGAGCATTCGCATCTGCCGCCGACGGTACGCATCACCTTTATGGGGCTCTATGGCGTGGAGTCCCCGCTGCCAACGCACTATATCGATGACATCACCCAGCGCCGGGAAGGGTATGAGGCCACCGCGGATTTCCTCGATATCTTCAACCACCGGCTGATTGCTCAGTACTACCGTATCTGGCGTAAATATTCATACCCGGCGACTTTCGAAGAAGGCGGTAAGGACAAAACCTCGCAGTACCTGCTGGGGCTGGCCGGGCTCGGGATTAACGGCTGCACGGACAGCATCGCGACCCCGGCTTCGCGCTTTCTGGCACTGCTGCCGGTTATGTTGCTGCCGGGGCGTACCGCAGAAGGCATGGCCTCGCTGGTGCGACTCCTGGCACCCAACACGCAGGCGAAAATCTGGCACCACGACAAACGCCGTGTGCCGCTGAAGAAGCCACTGACCATGAGCGTCAGCCAGCCCGTCACCCTGACAAACCGACCGGTGATGGGCAACTATGCCACCGACGTAAACAGCCAGGTACTGATGCGCCTGACAACCACTGACTCAACTGAAGTGCTGGGCTGGTTACCGGGTGGGGAGCTTCACACGGATTTAATGGCGCTGCTGCACGTGTATATTGGGTCTCGTCTGGATGTCCGGCTGCAGCTGTGTGTCGACCGTAGCCTGCTCCCGGACGCGACAATGAGCGCTAAACCCAACGCCGGCGCAGTGCAGCTGGGCCGCACCGCAGTGATGCGGCCGCTGAATGCAGCGAACACCCTCACGCACTCCAAAACCATAACCATCAATCTGGGCCGCTATGAGCGGGTACAGGAAAATATTCACCGCAGGGAGACCGATGAAGATGGCGATTACCGCTGGTAAATTTCCTCTGGCTGCACTGGCCGCTGGTATCACCTTGATGCTGGCGGGGTGCGGGCTGACTCAAAAAGTGACAGACGGTACCGTTGCTGTGACCAAATCGATATTTTATAAGCAGATAAAGACCCTGCATCTGGATATTCGGGCCCGTGAGGCAGTGAACAGCAATGCAGGCGGCGTGGCACTGTCAACGGTGGTGCGAATTTATCAGCTAAAGGACCGTAAAACCTTTGACACGACGGACTACCCGTCACTGTTTAAAGCCGACAGTCAGGCCATCAGGGCGGACCTGGTGGCAGAGAAAGATATCCGCCTGCAGCCGGGTGGCGCGGTGACGGTCGATATGCCGATGGAGGAAAATGCGCAGTACGTGGCGGTGGCCGGAATGTTTATGTCGCCGGACCAGGTGAACAACACCTGGCGCGTAGTCCTGAGCCGTGATGACCTTGACCCGGACAAGGCGCGGGTGATAGAGGCCGGCAACAACCGCCTGACCCTGAAGGCGCTGAAAGATGAGTGAGTCATCCCGTCCTTCGTTGTATGAAACTCTTTATGGCAACTTCACCGGCGGCCTCGACCTGCACCAGGTCAGCGAGCAGAACCAGGTCATATTGTCCGTACTCGACAATATGCAGCGTATCCTCAACTGCCGCGCCGGCACGCTGGCGCACCTGCCGGACTATGGCCTGCCGGATATGACCAGAATCCTGCAGGGGATGCCGGGTACCGCCCATGAGCTGATGGGGACCCTGTCTGAGGTGCTGCTGAAATATGAGCCCCGTCTGAAGAAAATAGCGGTCGTTCTGCTTGAGCAGAACGTCCCCGGTGAGTTGCGTTATGCCATTGATGCTGAGCTGAAGGGCATTGGCCCTGTACGCTACGGCACTGAATTTATGCCCGAAGGCCGCGTGCTGCTGCGACACCTGAAGAGTCAGCAGTATGTGGACTCAGCAACCCGTCTCTGAGGTCAGATAACATCATGTCACTAAAATCACAGTTTCTGAAACAGCTGCAGGCCAGACAATCCGTGCCGGTCCCGTCCGCTACCAGGTGTCAGGCCGATATCGCAGAGTTTCACCTGAGAATGACGCTGCTTCAGGAGCAGATGGATACGTGGCTCGACGGTACCGGGCTGAATGTGGGGACGTTCAGCGTCTCCGTTACGGACCTGCTGGCGGAGGTCGGAGCATTTGATATCGCCGGCATCGTTCTGCGCATCGACGACCGGGCGGTAAAGTTTACGCCGGTATTTTTGTACGGTCAGGGCGTGGTCGGATGTGTGGACGTGACCCTTCACGCAGAAGGGGTGATCACTTCACTGGGGCGTTTATTGATGCGGGCAGGTCAGCTTAACGACTGGAGGCTGACTTACCCCGGGGAACCTGCCCTGCCCGGAGAGCATTTTGATGAAGGCGCGTTTTTTGGCCTCATTTTATCGCTTCTGCCATAGCGCCTTCGGCAGGCAGTGGCTTCAGCGACCCGCGGGAAGCCGCTTAAACAGAAAACAAAGTCCCGTAAACGTGACAGGGATATTCAGCCATGAATGACATTACCCCACAAAAAATCAAAATCGGTGGTGATCCGCGCACGCTACCGGATTGTGCCGCCCTGCGTGATGAACTGAGCAAGCTGACCCACCCGGCCCGGCCGGACGTTAACTGGACGTATGCCGAAACGCTCTGCCTGAACCTGTTTGAACACAATGGGGTGGAGCTGCAGACGGCCGCCTGGTATACACTGGTTCGCTCACAGCGGACGGGATTAGCGGGGATGAATGAAGGCCTGGCCATTCTTGAGGTGCTGATCTGCCGCCTGTGGGGAAGCCTGTGGCCGCAGGCCGTTCATGCCCGGGTGGAGATCCTGAGCACGCTCGCCCGTCGACTGCAGCAGCACCTGCGAACGCAGGTGCCGGGCTATACGGACCTGATCGCCCTCTATCAGGCAGAACAACATCTTTCTGCGATCGCGGAGGCGCTGCAGCGCCTGGAACTCAGGCACCAGACAGGCCTGGATGCCCTCTACCAGCAGATCCGTCATGCCGCGGTCCGGCTTGAAAACAACAGCGACAGGACGCATGACGCACCGATACCGCCGGCCAGCCTTCCCGCAGCGGCGCTCAACAGTCATCCTCCTTCCCCGCGGCTGGTCTGGGTTCTGCCCTCCGCGCCTGAGCCCCGCGTTCGCGTCAATCCTGCCTCGCCATGGCGGCCTTTTGTCGCAGGGATGTTGGCCATGCTGGTTACCTGCACCCTGGTGATGTGGGGCGCCGGCCGTCTGACCACCGATCCTGACAGGCTGGCACTGATGTCCACCGTCGCGCCCCTGCCTGCCGTACTTTCGCCGGAACAGCTTGAGGCGATGTCTCCCCGCACCGCAGAGAACGGCAACGCATGGTTCCCGCAGGCTCGGGCACAGCTGGACATCCTGTCCCGTCTGTCACCGGTCTGGCCGATGAAGCACGGCAGCCTTCTCGTGCACCAGGCGCAGCATCTGTGGCCCGCGCAACCGCAAACCGTCGCGCTCGCACAGCAGTGGCAGAGCCTGCTGAACGCTGCCGCCGCATCGCCTGAAAGCCTGGAGGGCTGGTATCAGGGCATGTCCCGGCTGCAGAAACTGACCAGCCGCCTCAACGATCTGGATGAACAGAAAGGAAAGTACATGACGGTCAGCGAGCTTAAGTCGCAGATTTTTGCCATCAGCCAGGCCTTTAACCATACCGTGCCCGCGGAAGAGATGTTGCGCCAGCTGGCCTCCCGTCCGGAAGGCGCGCCGGAGCCTGCTGCCCTGCGCGAACAGACGGCACTACACCTGAAGCAGCTGCTGGCACGTTATGTCCTGCTCATTTCGTCACAGGAGGGGCAGGATGCCACACCGTGATCGCCGCCATGATACCGAACTGCCGGACTGGTTTTCGCCCGCGTTTGCCCATCTTGACGAGGCCGACCGCCGGCGGGTGATAACCCTCTGGCAGAATGAACCCGTGCTTCGCGAGCTGGCTGCCAGACTGGATAAGTTCCGGCAGCCGGAAACCCTGCGCTGCGCGTTGTGTCACAGCACACGCGTGTATCATGTTAACCCGTCAGCCCCTGAAAAACTGCACTGTAAAAGCTGCCACCGTAACAGCTCCCTGTACCACGGCACGCCGTTCTCGGGGCTGATGCATGCCCTGCACCACCGGCTGTATGCCATTCTGCTGACGCTCTGGGGATGCTGGCGAAAGGAAGAGGCGGTCTGGCTGAGTCACTGCATCAATAAGACCACCTGGGATCAGTATATCGTCCGCCTGACGCCGCTGTTACGCCAGGTTTCAGGCCGGTCGGTGACCGCGGTTCCCCGGTATGTGCTGGGATTTCTGCCCGGCGAACTGGGGCTTCACTGCCCGCACTGTGACTCGGCCTGGCTGAACTGGGGGGAGGCGGCCCCTGCGGATAACCCGCTAATCCACTGCGAAGACTGCCACCGGACGTTCCTGATGCATGATGTGACAGGGTCACCCGTGGGATCGCCGACAGTGCCGGATACCTTCTCCCCCGTGCCGGCTAACCGTGGGCGGGACATGGCGGTCCCCGCCTGGTTTCGCCGGGAGTTTGCCCACGTCACGCCGGGACAGTATCAGCACCTGCGAGAGGTCTGGCTGAGAGAACCTTTACTGAGGGAGGTCGCCGGTGAGCTCGATGCACAGAATCCCCTGATGGGGGGCGTTCATGCCTGCGTCCGCTGCGGCAGCACCGGTCTGTCGCAATACCACACGCCCGGTGTTGTCACCACCTATTACTACTGCGCAGCCTGTAAGTCCAGATTCAGCGAGGCGGAGGGGACCGTTTTTTATAAGATACCCCGGCATTTCTGGTACCGGCTCTACACGGTTCTGGTATGCCTGTGGACCTCCTGGAAACAGGCGCAAAGCCTGTCGGTGTGTCAGATCGGTTCGAACTGCGGTATCACACCGTACCGTAAACGGCTCAGACCCCTTATTGACGCCTGTCGCGGGGATAATCCCGTCACGCCGCGACCGCGCAAGATGCTCGGTTTTTCCCCGGCCGAGCAGGGCGTGAGCTGCATCTCCTGCACCTCAGGACATCTTGTGATGGAGGGGGTGACCAAAATTTCACCGGATAACCCTCTGGTGGTCTGTCGTGACTGCGGCGCGCGCTTTCGCCTGCAGGAATGGTTACAGGCGCGTGACGCCAGGTGACAAGGAAACGCGCTGCGTACAGCGCGAGACGTGGGGTATACCGTGTTTACGGTTAAAAAGAGTGGCGTGCGGTTTGACAGCTGTCGCCCATAAACGTCCTTCAATGAACTGGCGCATCTCGCCGGGTGTATTACCGTGGCGGTCCGCCTCGCCGGGCGGGAAGGAAAAATTTGCTCTCCCCTGCAGGAGCACCTGTTCGTGATGCAGTGGCTGGCCGCTGCAGTCAGGCATAAACTCTTTTCGCGCATGCGGGCGGCCAGGCGCAAGCCTGCACCTGAACCGGTTTACCGGAAGGTCATGCCGCTTGCGGACGCGCTCGCGCTCCTGGAGCAATGCTGGCCGTCCCTCGTTACGGACGGCCAGCCGCAGCTCCTGGCGGTCAACATCCGGGAGGCGATGGTGAATGACATTCGCCGGCGCGGGCAGGAGGTTTCCGTGAAGACGCTGAAACGCTGCCTTGCCGCCGTCACCCGCCCGGATGCGTATCTGGGCGCCATGACGGTGGGCGCGTGGCGTAAAAACCTTGCCGGTGAACCGGTCGCAGCGGTGAGTCCAGAGGAGGCGGCGTATGCCGTGGAGCGCAGGGCTCAGGAGCACGCTAAACACATGCGCAGGGCGGTCAGAAGCGTCGCCACCCGTGCACGAAACAAACTGATAACAACCGAGAAGAGAAAAACACAGGATGAACATGAATAAAACCCTTTCAGCCATGCTTGCCGCAGGCCTTCTGGTCTCCGGCGTGGCGGGTGCAGCAGAGAAACCTGCCGCTGCATTTACCCCGGAGCAGGAAGCCCGCATTGGTGAAATCGCGAAAGACTACCTGCTGGCCCATCCGGAGGTGCTGGTTGAGGTCAGCCAGAAGCTGCAGGCCCAACGGCAGGAGACGCAGCAGCAGGCGATGACGGCCGCCGTGGTTCAGAATCAGGCAGCGCTGCTGAACGATAAAGGCACGCCGTCATATGGTCCCGCTGATGCAAAAGTGACGGTCGTTGAATTCTTTGATTACCAGTGCATCTACTGTGCCCGCCTGGCGCCGGAGCTGGAGAAAGTGATAAAAGCGAACCCGGACGTGCGCTTTGTCTTCAAGGAATTCCCGATATTTGGCCAGCGCTGGCCGGCGTCACTCAGCGCGGCGAAAACCGGGCTCCAGGTCTGGAAGCAGAAGGGGGCCGATGCTTACCTCAACTATCACAACGCGATTTACGCCACCGGCCACAACGAGGGCAAGCTGACCGATGCTGATATCAGCGCGGCCGCAAAAGCCGTGAAGTTCGATGCGAAAACAGCACCAGACGTTCAGGGGACCCTGGATGGCATAAACACACTCGCGCAGCAGCTGGGCTTCAGCGGTACCCCGGCCCTGGTGGTTCTCCCGTCAAGCGGCGCCAGCGCTGATAACGTGACGGTTATTCCGGGATACACCAGCGCGGAGGCCCTGCAGCAGGCCATCAGTCATGCTGCCGGACAGTAACTGGCGTATGCGCGTACCTGAAAATGTTATTCTTACCGCCCTGAGCAGGGGCGGCTGCATCCGGACGTTCTGGCGTGCTTCTGCGTCAACGGCGGGCCAGCAGATACCCCGTATTCCTGACGGCTACACGCTGGTTTCTGCCGATGAGCGGGATGAAACTATCCTGAACCATACCGACTTCCTGTCGGTAGCCGACCACCTGACGGAGGCTGAAAAGTGGGAGCGGGTTGTCGGACCCGTGCTCTTTGGCGGCAGCACCTGGAAACTGCGCGCACCCCTGACGGACTGACGCTCCCGATATGACGGGTGCCCGCCCGGCACCCGGAATTAAAGCTATTGATATTTTTAATAATCATTGTATGAAATAAAGGGGGCACCTCCCGGCCATAGCTGCCCCAGTCGTCGCAGGTGATCATGCCGATGTTGAATGGTGTAAGCAGTGCCAGTAGCTCCCGGCAGGTTTTATCGGTTCGAGGACCGAAAGTGTAGGCCAGTACACCGCCTGTTTTGGTGTTGTACGCGTACCAGAGCCAGTGCTGCCGGGCTTTACTGCCAACGAAGCTCCATTGCTCATCAAGTTCGCAGATAAGCGCCACATCAGCATGGGCAACAGGCGAAGACGTTATTCGCTTTGGCGCGAGTTTTTTAAAGTCCGGATGACGGTGTTAATGCCAATTTTCAGTGTTCTGGCGGTATCGCGAACCCCGGCACTATTGAAGGCCATTTCAGTGATCTGCTCTTTAATACCCGGCTTACGCGCTTCATAAGCATAAGTGAGCTGAAACACATGGTGGCAGTCACGGCAGCGAAATCTGTCATGGCCTTTAGGGTTCTGACCATGGCGGTAGACCTGTGCAGACTGACAACGGGGACAATGAACGTTAACGCTGGCCATGAGATAACCTCAAAAGCCCGTATTATACATCAGATTCAACTAATTAGAGGCATCACCCAATTTTGGTGAGGCAACAGTGCGCGTTCGGTAACAAAAATGCTGAGTCAGTGCGCGCAGGGCGTTGTTGTCGGATACCGCCGGAGCGGGAAATCCAGCTTCCCGCTCCGGCGGTATCTGCGGTGTTCCTCAGGTACTGCGAATCAGCGGAGCAGTGCGGGCCGGATGTTGCCCGCAGCGTATTATTTACCACCTTAACCTGCAGGGAAGAAACTTATGTCAGCAGAGAAAAAAGTCCCGGCGACTGACGCCGTGTCGCGTCTTTCCGGCCTGATAAAGCACAAAAAACGGAGGATAACCAGAAATCCGCCCCCTCCGCCTGATATGCGAAAGAAACCTGCACAGGCTCCTGCGGCGGTGTTGCCATTACCGGCCACGCAGTTACCCGATGCGGTGAATACCCTGCGTCGGTTCTGGCCCGGTCTGTTTGACGGAGAACGTCCCAGGCCTGTGGTTGTGGGGATAAAAGACCAGCTGGCAGGGGACATTGATGCCCGGAAGCTGCCGTTAACGCTTACACAGGTGGCATTCGCGCTGAAAGCGCTGGTCAGGAGCGAGATGTATCTGGAGGGCATCAGGGAAGGGGCTTTCCGGTATGACGCCTCGGGCAGACCTGTGGGCATGGTCACGGAGGAGGAAGCGCTGACAGCAGAGGTAAAGCGAATATACCTGAGGCAAAAAAAAGCAAAGGCCGCACATTCCGCTGACTGACTGTACCTGTATGAGGCGTCTCCGTCACCGGAGGTGGCAGGCCGGTCAGGACCACAGGAATAATGTCAAACGCTTGCTGAATTTTTTGATACCAGTCACAGCTTCAATATTCCACAATCACTGATACAAAATAATATCATAATTCGCCTATATTAAACTCCGTTAACACCTTTACCACACTAAATTAATGGGTATTTTTACACGGAATGATGATGACCAGTATATCCGCACAGCTTGCTGCAGAACGTATCATTGACAATATTGAGAGCGCTGACTGTTTTCACAGGGTTGTCGCCGGCGAAAAGCAGACCATACCATTTCGTCAGAAAGAGACGCAGTACGTGTACTGTCTGTGCGCGGGTGAAGCAGAGGTCCGCAGGCTGTCAGACGATACCGTCGTGGCTTACGTCAAAGCCCCCGCCGTCACCGGACTGACCCTCCGGGAGAAGGATACGATCTTTCATTATCTCAGAACCACCAGACCGGCGGAGCTCATGGCAGTAAGGCAGGAACGCGCGCTGCGCCTTATCGAAGAGCAATCACTCTGGCAGGAGGCCTTCACACTTTGTGTGGATGTGGTAAATAAATGCTACATTCGCGATGAAGCATTCGCATCGCGAAACGTCTACGGGATTGTCAGACAGCACCTTGAAATGCTGTGGGAAATGGATGAAGAGCAGCGCAGCAGGTTTTCAGCCTTTGAGTTCATTCTTAGCCGGACGACCGTCTCACGCAGTTCACTGAACAAAATTCTGAAGGAGCTCAGCACCGGCGGATATATTACAATGCGCAGGGGAAGGCTGATGGATAAAAAGTCACTTCCGGCGAATTACTGATGTTCCGGCAATCCCGGGGTTTCTGTTGCATTAAGGGGGGCTGGCAAAATCCCCCTTATTTTCTCAAGTAACCAGTCATGTCTCTGATCCGAAAAGCCTTCAAACGACTCCATTTTTCTGTCGATGTCATCGCCCGGTGCGTTCGCTGGTACCTTGCTTATGCTTTGAGCCTGCGTGATCTCGAAGGTAAGCGTCACAATTAGACCGTCTGTGCAGCAGGCTCCGGTTCCGGGAAAATAGTGTCCATCATTTTTGTAGTGCGCCCCAAAAGTTAGACACCAGATCAAAAACTGAGGGCGCATGGCAAAATTTTCATTGGAATTCAAAAAGGAAGTGTCAGAGAAGTATCTGGAAGATGAGTTGAGTCTGAAATCTGTAGCCAGGATGTACGACATAAGCCCTTGCACGGTAAGAAAATGGGCTTATGCCTACCGGGAGCATGGGATCGGTGTGCTTACGGGTAAAAAGGGACGCTACTCTGCTGATTTCAAACTTATGGTAGTAAAAGAAGTTGTGGATGATGGCTTCTCTGTTCGTGAAACTGCGGTAAAACATGGGATACCAGCCTTTGGTACTGTATGTACCTGGCTTGAAAAATATAGAAAACATGGCGAGGATGCTTTCACCCGAAAAAATCAAAAGATCATCCCAGTGCCAGATAAAAGCATCACGCCAGTCCCACCACAGCCAGCATTAACCGATGTTGAGCGAGAGGAACTTGAACAACTCAGGGTCGAGAATGCCTACTTAAAAAAGCTGAAGGCCTTGGTTCAGCAGAAAACATGCTCAGCGCCCAGGAAAAAGTGAGCATTGTAAGTGAACTAAGGCAGGAATGGCCATTGTCCCGATTGTTAATCGTTGCTGGGCTGCCCCGGAGTACATTTTACTATCATGTAAAACGTCTTGCGGCTCCGGACCGATACCAGTCTGCCAGAGCGCTTGTGCTGAAAATTTATCACCAGCACAAAGGTCGCTATGGTTACAGACGCATCAGGCTGGCATGTCGTAACGAGGGGGTTTTACTTAATGGCAAAACCGTTAGAAAACTCATGAAGGAACTGGGTATTAGCAGCCTGATTCGCGTCAAAAAGTACCGTTCATATAAAGGAGAACAAGGACGAATTTGCGATAATCTCCTGAAACGCCAGTTTGACGCAGAACGCCCCAACGAGAAGTGGGTCACAGATGTCACTGAGTTTAAAGTGAATGGCAAAAAGCTGTATTTGTCGCCCATCATGGATCTTTATAATGGCGAAATCATTGCTTATAACCTCGCTAACCGCCCTCTACCTTCAATGGTGCAGACTATGCTCACGGATGCGCTGAAACAGTTGCCGAAAGACGAACACCCAATATTGCACAGCGATCAAGGCTGGCAATATCAGATGTCACGCTGGCAACGATGGTTAAAAGATAGTGGCATCGCCCAGAGTATGTCTCGTCGGGGAAATTGCCTTGATAATGCAGTGATAGAGAGTTTTTTTGGAACATTGAAATCAGAATGTTATTACCTCAATGAATATAAAAATGTGGATGACTTAAAGCGAGACATTATCGATTACATTGATTATTATAACCAATTGAGGATAAAGGAAAAACTTGGCGGTCTTAGTCCGGTACAATATCGATTGAGTCAGGCTGCATAAGTTGTCCAAGATCTGGGGCGCAGATCATTTTTAAATGGACACTATCGCTTGAAACACCGGACATGGCTTCTCGAGGTACTTCGCCTCCACTTTGAAGAAAAACTGCCGCGCATTGAGGCCGGACGCCGGTTAGGCATCCCCAAAACCACGGCCTGCGATCTCTTTGTTCGCTTCAGGAAAGCCGGTCTCTCCTGGCCTTTGCCGCCACGGATCAACGCAAAAAACCTGGATAAACGCCTTTACCGGCAGAACTCCCGAAAATCGTCCATTCTTCCCGTAGTCCCTGCGCTCTGCGAAATCCCTGTCGCCCGCAAACGACCACGACGTCCCAACTTCCCCCGCGACTTCAAAATCGCACTGGTGGCGCAGTCGATGCAGCCCGGCGTCAGCGTGGCACAGCTGGCCCGTGAAAATAACATTAACGACAATCTCCTGTTCAACTGGCGACGTCGTTATCAGCAGGAGCTGTCAGGGACTCCGGCCAGCACTGCTCCCCGTGACGCTGACCGCTACCGAAAGGCAGGTCAGCCCGCTGACACCCTCTGCGGAAGAGTCTCCCTGCTGCGAACTGGTTCTGCCCGTCGGTACGCTGCGTATCAGTGGAAAGCTGACGCCAGAGCTGCTGCAGATGCTTATCCGGGAAATGCAGGGAGGATGCCGGTGATATCACTCCCTGCGGGCTCCCGCATCTGGCTGGTCGCCGGCGTGACGGACATGCGCAACGGCTTCAATGGCCTTGCTTCCAGAGTGCAGAACACGTTACGGGATGACCCCTTCAGCGGGCATCTGTTCATCTTCCGGGGGCGTCGCGGCGACATGATAAAGGTGCTGTGGGCGGACCGGGACGGCCTGTGCCTGTTCACCAAACGCCTGGAACGGGGGCGCTTCGTCTGGCCGGTGACCCGCGACGGCAAAATCCACCTGACGCCGGCGCAGCTGTCCATGCTGCTGGAAGGCATTAACTGGAAGCATCCGCAGCGAACGGAACGCCCTGGAATACGCCTGTAACCTGCTGTAAAGTGGGGTTATGGAGACCTCATACCCTGATGAAAACGCCCGGCTCAGGGCGCTGCTGCAGGAGCAGCAGACCACCATCCGCAAAATGGCGGAGTATAACCGCCTGCTCTCACAGCGGGTGGCGGCGTACGCCAGCGAAATTAACCGGCTGAAGGCGCTGGTCGCTAAGCTGCAGCGGATGCAGTTCGGCAAAAGCTCCGAAAAGCTGCGTGAGAAAACGCAGCGCCAGGTGCGCGAGGCAGAGGAGCGCATCAGCGCCCTGCAGGAGGAGATGGCGGAGGTGCTGGGAGAGCAGCATGACCCGGTACTGCCCCAGCCGCTGCGCCAGTCTTCCTCTCGCAAACCGCTGCCGGCATCGCTTCCCCGGGAAACCCGCACGCTGTCGCCGGCAGAAACCGCCTGTCCGGAATGCGGTGGCGAGCTCACTGCGCTGGGCTGCGACGTATCGGAGCAGCTCGAGCTTATCAGCAGCGCCTTTAAGGTTATCGAAACGCAGCGGCCGAAGCTGGCCTGCTGCAGCTGCGACCACATCGTTCAGACACCCATGCCTTCAAAACCCATTGAGCGCAGCTATGCGGGGCCCGGCCTGCTGGCGCGCATCGTCACGGCGAAGTTCGCCGAACATGTGCCTCACTATCGTCAGTCAGAGATATACCGTCGTCAGGGTGTTGAACTGAGTCGTGCCACGCTGGGGCGCTGGTCCGGCGCGGTCAGCGAACTGATGGAGCCGCTGTACGACCTGCTTCGCCAGTACGTGCTGATGCCGGGTAAGGTGCATACCGACGATATCCCTGTGCCGGTGCAGGAGCCGGGCAGCGGCAAAACCCGCACGGCCCGGCTGTGGGTCTGCGTCCGGGATGACCGTAACGCGGGGTCACAACTTCCACCGGCGGTATGGTTCGCGTACTCGCCGGACCGGAAAGGCGTGCATCCACAGCAACATCTTGCCGGGTACAGCGGTATCCTGCAGGCGGACGCGTACGGTGGCTACAACGCGCTGTACGAAGACGGCCGCATCACCGAAGCGGCGTGTATGGCACACGCCCGCCGAAAAATCCACGACGTCCACGTCCGCCTCCCAACAGATATCACAACCGAAGCACTGAGGCGCATCGGCGAACTGTACGCCATCGAGGCGGAGATACGCGGCAGTCCGGCAGAGGAAAGGCTGGCGACCAGAAAAGCCAAAGCCATACCGCGGATGCAGTCGTTGTATGACTGGATACAGGAACAGATGAAGGTGCTGTCGCGCCACTCGGATACGGCGAAGGCGTTCGCCTACCTGCTGAAGCAGTGGGACGCGTTAAACCTGTACTGCAGCAACGGGTGGGCGGAGATCGACAACAACATCGCGGAGAACGCACTACGTGGCGTAGCCCTGGGCAGGAAGAACTGGCTGTTCGCGGGTTCAGACGCGGGCGGTGAACGTGCTGCGATCCTGTACTCGCTGATCGGCACCTGCCGGCTGAATGGTGTGGAGCCGGAGGCGTGGCTGCGCTATGTCCTGGGACATATCCAGGACTGGCCGGTAAACCGGCTGCGCGACCTGCTGCCGTGGAAAACCGATCTCACATCTGCATAAGCGTCAATACGGTCTGGATGTGACGCTTACTCTCGAAGATAGTTCGATACGTTTTCTGCAGCCAAAGAGCTACTGGCCAGTGGATTGCAGCCCAAGGACGTGGGCAAGAATCTCAGCATGTCCATTCCTACGCTATATCGCTGGACTCCTGCCTCTGCACACGTTTCTCGTACTTTATTTTCCGTTTTCTTAGGCGACTCCTGCTGGAACTTAATTTAAGTTTCTGCTTTTATTTGGGGGCTCTATGAATTTCAGGATTTTTTCTATATGCGGCTTTATGATATCATCGACCTTACTAAGGTCACAATTTTCATGGCCAGTTGGTATATAAGGGACATTAGTGTACACAGGTTCATGGAATTGCATCTGGCAATACCTTGCAATATAAAAAAATGGAGCCCATAATTTCATGACATCATAATCCATTTTTTTTCTTTCATATTCCTCCATAGATCCACCACCTGTAACAGATATCATAAGTTCTTTCCCTTTTAATTTATCACCTGTAACTCCCGAGCATAAATCAGGAGTGAGAACATACTGCTCCCATTGCTTTAATAATGCCGGAGCTCCATACCAGTACATTGGAAATTGGAATATAATTTTTCCCGCATGCAACAAATCACTTTGTTCTATGGCGGTATTTATTTTAAAGTCAGGGTATAACTCATAAATATTTTTTATTTGTGTGCCCTCAATGTGTTTTAAGCCACTAATGATTTTTTTGTTGTAGATTGATTTATTTATATCAGGGTGCGCCAGGATAATTAAATTTTCCCCCATAACTTATCTCCTTTTAGTTTGATGATGAAGAGTTTAAATTGATTTTATTGCAGCTTGCATAACAGTCTTGTTTATATTAGCATGTAAATACGAAATTTTGGTTTTCTGGTTCACTAAACACCTCCATTATGGAGGTAAGTTAAGAGCATATTTCAACAGAGATTTATTACAGACGATAAGACCACAGACAAAATGCAACATGGCCTCGTAATTTTGGGCCTTCTTTTCCCATCGGGTCAGGACCCGCCGAAAGCGATTCATCCAACTATGAGTCCTCACGACAACACAGCCATGGGTTTTGAAGTACGTGTTTTTACTTCCGTAAGATTCTTCCTTACAGGACTGGATATGCGGCTCGTGGCGACGGCTCTGTAGATACTTTTCCAGCCAGCCTGCTTCGCAACCTTTGTCCAGGCAGAGCCTGATTTTTTGCCCCGCACGACCCGTCTGAAATGCATCGGGCGTATCTGCAACCAGTTTGATATCGTACGTGTTCGAAGCTGCGACGGCCAGCGACAGAGGAAGCCCGCTGGAATCTGTCATCAGACTGCGCTTTACGCCTTGCTTCCCTCTTTCTGTGGGATTACGGTCTGTTTTTTTATCCCTGCCAGCGGCGATTTAATCATACAGCCGTCCATCGACAATCAGGACCAGTCAATGCCGTCCAGATGCCCACAGGCAAGCAAATCATTCTGTCAGAAGTGCATTCTGACGCATGATTCGGTATACGTTTTTAAAATTATACAATATCAGATTAAGTGATATTTAAGACCTTCCTCTTCTAATGATTCAATGACAGACTTCCTTTGAAGAATTCGGTTGTAATAACTTACAATATGCGTGTATTTTTTCAAATCAATTCCAATATACTGACACCAGGATAACACCACGAACATATAAACATCAGCAATAGAGAAATCACCTACCAAACTCTCTCGATTGTTTAAACATGAATTCAAAAATGAAATTTTCTTTATTGCCTGCTCCATAAATAAATCACCAGAGCCTTCTGGATAATCGTTTTTATAAAATATTAAAGTGAAGTTTTTATGCAATTCAGATGCAATGTAATTTAACCACTCCTGAACCTGGTAACGTTCAAAACTTCCATTATCAGGGGAAATCATTTTTCCGTTATACTTATCCGCCAAATACTGTAATATTACAGATACCTCTGTCAATTCTCTACCATCATCGAGAACCAACAAAGGGACCGCATTTTTCTTATTAATAGTGTCTTCATATAATATCCCTTCTGAAGTGTAAACCTTATACCCATTACCAACTTTCTTTTTCTGAAGCCTGATTGATTCATGTTGAATGTTTAGTTCATTCATCACAATACGAACAGCTAAAGAACAAGAACCTACAATATAATAAAGCTTCATAAAAAAACCTCCAAAAATCAACTAAAAACAGACTGCTACAAACAAAAACGGCAATCAGTAATGCACTCAATATCCAGGGCAGTAAATCCCTTACTTTCAGGTTAAAAACTCGCCGGAAACCTCATTTTATCGTCATAAGTGCCACAACCTCCCGCAACTATTACGCTCCCGACGATAACATCCATGGTCAGGATATTTTTAAAACGATGATTCATTTTCCTAACCATCAAGGATAAGTGATGTCATTTTCCCAAAACTCATCGATAATCCACCATTTTCTGCCTGCAATATTTTCCTTCAGAAATTACTAGTTAAGACATTCTGACAATCCCTTCTGGGATAGGTTATTATTATGCATTAGCACCACCATCAACAGTAACCAAAGCACCAGTCATAAATGTTGAAGCACTACTGGCAAGAAACACAACTACATTTGCTATTTCTTCTGGTGTACCTAATCTTTTCAACGCTGGCGTTTGATCTGCTCCTTGCAAACCAGCAGTCATGTCTGTTGCGATCGGCCCTGGTAAAACGGCGTTTACGGTAATATCTTTTGAAGATAAATCTAGTGCCCAGGCACGAGTTAATCCTGAAATTGCAAACTTAGTCATTATGTAAGCACTACAACCAGGAAATGCAGCTCTCTCACCAACCATACTACTAATGTTTATAATCCTTCCACCAGGTTTCATCTTTTTCACTGCCGCCTGAGTAAGACTGAAGACCGAACGAACATTAACCGATAACTGAAATTCAAATTCAGACTCATCAATATCACCTATCAAACCAAAAGCATTAAACACACCTGCATTATTTACCAGTATATCAATCCCTCCAAATTTCTCGCTAACCGAATCAATTAGCTTAGACATGCTTGATGGGTTCTTTGCATCCATTTTTAAAAGCATTACATCAGAACCCATTGCTTTTATTTTATTTAATAATAGTTCGGCTTTCTCTTTTGAAGATGAATACGTTAATACTATGTTAGCACCTTTCTTCGCTAATTCAATTGCTATAGCAGCACCAATACCGCGAGAAGAACCAGTAACCAATGCAACCTTATTATCAAATTCTTTCATACTTGACCTTCTCATTAATCTTGGCAGGAATTAATTCGGATGTTACTTAATTTTTAAACATGTAATAATATAAATTGAAAACTACCTCGTAGTTCCAATATTTCCCTTCTTGCAAAGAAAAAACAACTCAAGCAATTTTCAAATTATATAATTACCATAAAATCAGTAAAGTGCAATATTTAAAATTACACATTATATAAAATGGTAAATCCTTGGTACCCTGTATCGGTAATTCCCGGCAAACGAGATGCTGCTGCCTCTCTAAGCTTCTTCCGTAAAGCCATCAGGCAGCATAGCATGGTGAGCCGGAGGTGGTTGTCGACAGGAAGCCGTTTAACATATTGTTTTACATTGATAAAAATAGCTATTCCATTAGCTGTAGCCTACCGGAACAGGCGTTGCTGGCAACGGCGAGGTCTGAAGCTTCCGGGACAACGAGATCGGGTGTCAGCCCGGGGAGGCCCCCGTTAGGGAGCCTCCCTTGCTACAACCATCATGCGTAAGTGTTAAGTGAGCACCGTATTGACGATTATTTATTGGTGAACTCTACGTTCCATGGCAGGCGTTCGGCAACTTTGTTCAACGGCCACTCCGGCAGTACGCTCAGGATATGGCGAAGGTAAGCCTCCGGATCGATGCAATTGAGCCTGCATGTCCCGATAAGACCATACAGCAGTGCTCCACGCTCGCCACCGTGGTCACTGCCGAAGAAGATGTAGTTCTTTTCCCAAGACAGACCGCTCGTAGCGCGCGTTCTGCGGCATTGTTATGTGTGCCTTGCAAGGCACGATCTTTCCGTCGGTGAAAGTCCGACCCGGCTAACTCTCGCTCCGGCCGGAAGTTCAGGGGGCGGTCCAGGAGGTAACGAATGGGCTGAAGCTCTCCCTGAAACGGCTTCTTAAGGAAGTCAACAGGTTATGCGGGCCGTAACGTGAGTGAACACTGAGCAGGCCTCGAAATGCCGTCGTGGGTGCTGACACGCCATAATAACGGGGAAGGCCGACGATGACCGGGAAGAGAGTGAGAAATGCACCGGTCATACCCACCGGGGTAGTGGTGACAGCACGCATAACGATTGATCGATCGTGCAACAAGGGAAGTCCATAACGATGCCCGCCCGGCAGACGGGCAACGACGCCCCGTGAGGGGCTGAGTCGGTTGTTATGGATGGCGGATGGGGGTGTAGTAGTGAAGAGACTGAGTAATGTCAGAGGAGCGAAGGCCACCTGTTGCAGTACCAGTGTACCAAGCAGGAAGAGCCCGGGGATTGGCATCAGCCTAACAACTCCGCTCGAATCGGTTCAGAACCTGCAGAAGACACTACAGGCAAAAGCAAAGGGTAACGCAACGGCTAAATTCCACAGTCTGTGGGATAAGGTTTGCCGACCGGATGTTCTCGTGGAAGCTTACAGGCGATGCCGTCTCAACCGGGGAGCCCCCGGCGTGGATGGAGAGTCTTTTGCTGGCATAGAACAGCAGGGATTAGGGCAATGGTTGCGAAGATTAAAGCAGGAGCTGAGCACAAAGCAGTATCGTTGCTCGCCCCTGTTGCGTGTATGGATCCCCAAAGCCAACGGCGGACAACGCCCGTTGAGTATCCCGACAATAAAAGACAGAGTGGTTCAGACGGCGGTGTTACTCGTTATTAACCCCGTTTTCGACACCGATCTGTCCCCACGGCAGTACGGTTTCAGAAGTCACATCGACGCCAAAATGGCCATACGCAGAGTCTACTTTAGCATCTCTGAACGCTTCGCCAGAGAAGTCGTTGATGCGGATTTATCTGACTACTTCAGTACGATCCCTCATGGGCAACTGATGAAATGCATCGCCCGGAGGATAAGTGATGGTAGCGTACTGGGGATAATCCGCCAGTGGCTCAGAGCCCCGGTAGTGGAACGGACCAGGCAGGGTGTCGAAATCCGGACCACAGCTGGCCGTAACACTCATCGTGGAACGGCACAGGGTTCACCAATAAGCCCGTTGCTGGGAAACCTCTATTTCAGGCGATTTATTCTGGCATGGAATAGCGGGACTCCTTTCTGGGAGAAGAACAGCGAGATCGTCAATTATGCCGACGATCTGGTGATATTATGCAAAAGGGGAACCGGAGAACAGGCCATGACAAGGATGAAGCGCCTGATGGAACGGCTGGGGCTGACCGTTAACGAAAGTAAAACCCGGCTGGTCGCTCTACCTGAAGGGAATTTTGATTTTCTCGGATATACCATTGGCCGATTTTATGGCAAAGGTGGGCGCCCCTACTGGGGCACAGCAATATCCCGGAAAGCGATCAAACGGCTCAAACAGGAAATACACGCCCAGACAACATCACGCTGGAATTGCAAACCTGCCGCTGAGAGAGCGGAAAGATTGAATCCGCTCCTCAGGGGTTGGTCCAGTTACTTCAGTCAGGGTCCGGTGTTACAGATATATCGTGACATTGACAACTACACGGCGAGACGAGTCAGGATCTGGTTACAGCGAAGGAAGGGCCAGCGGGGAACGGGATATCGCCAGTACCCCGACCAGTACCTGTACTAGCAGTTAGGACTGATACGCCTGCTGGACCTTCCCCGTAACCGCCCGAACGCGAAGGTCTGATGTGCTGCAAGAGAGCCGGATGCGGGAAATCCGCAAGTCCGGTTCGATGAGAGGGATGCGGAAACGGAGTCACGCTCAGGACAGTAAGGCACCACCAATCGAAAGAGGTGGATTAACAGATATGCCTGAACTAAAACCACCGCGCCACATCTCTACTCTACCAGCTTCCGCAAGACCATCATCGCAGTAGTAGCACAGCGCATCCCACTGATTGAGCGTAAGCGTCACTAAATCCCCACCTGTTTTTGTGTTCGCGATGTTGCCATGATTTTGTTCCCGATAACCAACAAGGATCAGACTCATGAGAAACACCCGCATCCCCGCAGAATGGCACTCCCTTTTTGACGAACAATTCCGCTCTGGCCTCACTAAAACACAGTTCTGCCGCCTGCATGGCATCACGCGCTCCGCATTTTCAAATGCTTGGCTGCGACTCTCTGCCAGCGACGCCTCCATCACACCCTTCAGTTTCCGCACTCCCTCCCGGGACAGAAGAAAACAGGCCCGGGCCAGCCAGTGCAATCCTGCCTACGGGGAGTGTTATCTAAGCTCCGCCCGCAAACCTGCGGCTCACTCTCACCTTACACAACGCTACCCTCTCCCTGCCCGCCGATATCCCGCCACGCTGGCTGGCCACCCTGCTGCGGGAGATGGCACCATGAAGATGTTTGTCGAACCACCCGCTATCTGGCTTTATCCGGAGCATATCGACTTCCGCAAAAGCATCAATGATCTGGTGCTGATTGTGGACGCGCTGCTGCCCTGGAAAATCACCCTGCCTTAAACCCCGTAGCAGATCACTGTGGGGATTTAGTGACGCTTACCGAAAACATGTGGCACATGATCCAGAAACAGTTTGCCCTCGCGGGTCAGCCGCGTGCTTCGCGTGGTACGGGCGAACAGCACCACGCCCAGCTCTTCCTCCAATTCCTTGATGGCTCGTGACAGCGGAGACTGCTCGATATGCAGTTTCTCGGCTGCGCGGGCGAAGTGCAGCTCTTCGGCTACGGCAAGAAAGCAACGAAGATGGCGAAGTTCCATCGCTGAGTTCCATCTACGGTTACTTCACACCGATGCACCACCATCAACGACCAAATCGTGTCCTACCGTGTACGCCGCGCCCTCAGAGCACAACCAAAGCACGGCGGAAGCAATTTCCTCCAACTTTGCGACCCGCTTAGAAGGGTTCACTTGCGCCATGCGGGCGTCACGCGCAGTCCGGTCTTCACCAGGTCGGAAGGACATCGGCGTATCGACAGGACCAGGGCTGACGCTGTTGATGCGGATACCGCTGCTGATCGCCTCCAGTGCGGCCGTACGGGTCAGAATGGATACGGCAGCCTTAGATGCCGCGTATGCACCCGTTCCGGGTCGGATCAGGTGGGGGCCGACATTCGATGCAATATTCACGATGGAGCCACCGCCGCCTTGCCGTTTCATGGCAAGAATTTCATGTTTCATGCAGAGCCAGGTGCCGATCACATTGGTATCGAGAAGCGTTCTGAAGGCATCGACTTCGGTTTCGTCCACAGCACCCATCCGGAACACGCCGGCCACATTGACGGCGATGTCAAGCTGCCGCGGCCCTGCCAGCACCTGAACCATCAGAGACCGCACACTTTCTTCATCCGTTGCATCACTCGGGACGGCCAGCCAATTACGCCCATCCGGATCGATCTCCCGGCCCGTCTGTTCAAGCTCCGCGATTCTCCGGCCTGCGAGAACAATGCGAGCGCCTTGCCTAGCCAAGGCGATGGCGATCTGACGCCCGATACCCGAACCCGCGCCAATGACCAGCGCGTTCTTTCCCGAAAAAGAATCTGTCTTCATAGCAACTCCTTTATACTCCCAAACACACATCCGTCGTCCGCTTGACGCTGAAATGCCGGAATCTCAAATAAGGCGACAGGCTCAGCAGGCCTAGCGTAGCCAATGCAACGCCTATCCACAAGGGGGATCGCAGCCCATAACCATCATTGATCGCTACCCCGCCGACCCAGGAACCGAACGCGAGTCCAACAGTAATCAGCAATGCGTGCATGGTGTTCACCAGCGGCCCAAGCGAAGCAGCACGCATGACGCGAACAACCATTGCCGGATTCAGCGATACCCCGGTCAGGCCGATCACCAGGAATGCCGTCACGCTGATCGTGGCGCTGTGCGCAAACAGGGCGAACGCGCCCAACCCCATAGCCAGGATGCCCAGGCCGACCGTTAGCACCGCCATAGTGTGACGGTCGGCCACGCGGCCGATGACGTTGGCCAGGCCATAGACGACCAGCAGCCAGGGAATGATTTGGGCCGAAAAGCCCGTGACCTCGGTGAAGATTGGCGATAAATAGCTGAAGGCGGTGAACGTCGCGCCGATGATGAGTGCACTGGTGGCATAGGCGGCCCACAATCCGCTATTGCGCTGCGACAGCAACTCGGCGCTCAAGCTCACCTGCGCTTGCCCCTTCGAGACTGACACACGGAGGCCACCACCGCCGTGCAGAGCATGGACAGCAACGCCACGGCCCAGAAGCTGGTACGCCAGCCATGCTGCAGCTCGATCAGGGCCGTCGCCAGCACGCTGAACACTGGTGCGAGCATCAGGCCCGCCAGCACGAAAGACGCCGCGCGACCGCGCGCTTCTGGAGCGACCAGCCCGGCGAAAATACTCAGCGATACGCCGAGGTAAGGCGGGCTGGCGATGCCCATGACCACGCGGCCAATGCTGCCCGGAACCAGCCACGTAGAGAACCAGCAACCAGAGCAACGCTCGCTTGTCGGGAATGCGCAATGCGAACAACAGAGCCGTCAGCACTGGGCCACCGATGTCCATGCCCAGTGCATACCAGGAAATCAGGTAGCCGATTTCCCCGACGGAGACGCTCAGCGCCACCGCCAGCGACGGCATCATGCCGGCCACCATGAACTCGGCTGTGGTCAAGGCGAAAATCGTCAGGCCCAGCAGACAAACAACGAAGGGGACGGGCTATTTCGGGGTCATATTTTTAACATTCATTACATAATTGGGGAAATAAAAAGGCTGTCACGACAGGGTAGTGGTGAGCCTCACAGCAGGGCGAGCGTACCTTCCATCACATCTTCGAGGAACGCGCGCTCCTGCATCGACCGGCCCAGAACGCGCAAGCCGTAGTAACTGCTCAGAAAGGCGCGCGCCAGCGACCATGGCGACCTCTAGGAAGACACCTCTCCGTTGCGCTGACCCACGGCAAACAAATAGCACAGCTCCTGCTCCAGCCGATTCACATAACCCCGGCTGATCTGCACGACCACCGGGTCTTTGCTGGAACGCTCCAGAGCGGCGAACAGCGCCATGCAACCGCGCTGCTTGACCGGATCAAGGTCGCCCTCAATGCCCCACAGCATGAGGCTGCGCAGGCGCTCCTTGACTGCGCCGGGGTCATTTAGAATCTGCGACTGCGCAAGAATGCCCTGTTCCTGATAGCGCTTGAGTGCCTCGTGGTACAGCCCCTGTTTGCTGCCGAAGGCGTTGTAGAGGCTGCCGCGTCCCAGGCCGGTACGCTCGACCAGCTCTTGCGACGAAGTGGCCTGATAGCCGTTCGACCAGAACACGTCCATAGCCGCCTCAATGACGGCTTCATCGTCGAATTCCCGGGGTCTTCCACTCATGACGTAACTCTGAATACTTGGTCTGCGTGTGCAGGTGCGTGACCTCGCTGAGGTTATAGCCAATAATGGAACGATCAGTCAAATATAAATTTGATGAGCTGGGGACATGAGACGGCTTGCCGCGTCATCTGGAAACTAGCCACCAACGGCCGGCCCCTGCTGCCGTCCAATCTCCCACGAAACGCCGCCGCCGCGCACTGTTGCGGCAAGTTGCTGTCCCAGCCGCTGTTCGATCACTGGCCGCCACGGAACCAGGCTGAATCCCATGCCATCGTCCAGCATCGCGTAGCGCCCGCTGGCGAGCATGACGGAGTGCCGGTAGATGCCGGCCACGCGCTGCCTATCGGCCACCGGAAGATGCTCCAGACCTGTTTCGGCGGCAATGTCCTTGGCACCCTGCGCCAATTCCCGATTGCGCAGCATGCCCAGCAGGTTGCGTGTGAGGATGACGCGCTGCGCCAGTCCCTGTTCAGACGACGCCCATAAGTGTGAATCGCGCAGAAAATACCGATATCCAGTGCCCTTTTGCCGGCGGCGTACAGGAGATTATCGACGGCGAGGCGGCAGAGGTCGTTGAGCAGCTAGCGGTTGACCGATGGCGGGGGGGGCAATTTGCAGCCGACAGGCTGCTTAGTTCACCGGTCCTCCAAGGCCGCTCCAGAACTGGCGGCAGCTCTCGGCAGCGACTACACCATCACACCGGATATCGTGGTGGTACGCGAAACAGAGGACGACAGCACCATCTTACGCCTGACCGCGGTGTTCAGCCCCTGCATCCAGAAAAGATGTCTGTCCTTCATTTCAGGGGGGTATGGTCGCATTTGACTGGTCAGATATACTTTTTACGGAGGGAATGTGGCAGTTACCGCCATGAATGGCAGCATAAAACCCTCCTTGCAAGACGATTGCTTTGCGTTATTTTACTGAATAACAAAGGTTTTTATGGAATGAATCAATGCAGCCATATCGGTTATATTCAGTCCTTTGTTTACATTTTAAAAGATAATGCGATTGTGTAAGGGTTATATCGACATGGATGTTCAGCGTCGCTCACGGATACGTAAGCATTCTTTTTGTGTTGTCTGTATTTCAGCGATGTTGTCCGGTGTTGTCCCCGTCTCTGCGGCACCCACTGGCGATGAACCGTTTATCCTGCAAAACCTGCTTCAACAGGATGCCACACGGCAGTTTCAGCTGCAGGAGCAGCAGCAAAAAGCCCGAGACGAGGCTCTTACACCAAAAGCACCGGATATCCGTCTTTCTGAGAAAGCGTCCTCTCCCTCTCATCTTGTTTTCCCCACAGAAAAAACCTGCTTCAATATCGATCGCGTGGAACTGAGTGGTCAGGAAGCCTTGCCACGCTGGTTACCGTTACAACGCATCGCCAATCAGACGCAGGGCCAGTGTCTGGGCGGCAAGGGCATCAATCTCCTGATGAGCACGATGCAGAATCGCCTGGTGGACCACGGCTATATCACCACCCGCGTGCTGGCCCCGCAGCAAGACTTAAAACGAGGGACATTGAAGCTGAACATCCTGCCTGGTTTCATCCGTCAGGTGAAACTGACGCCGGACAGCGGGAGCTATATCACGCTGTTCAATGCGTTCCCGCCGCGATCCGGTCAATTGTTGGATTTGCGCGGCATTGAGCAAGGCCTGGAGAACCTGCAGCGCCTGCCGACCGTACAGGCCAGGATGGAAATTGTCCCCGGTGAAAAACCCGGCGAAAGTGATATTCAGCTCAACTGGCAGCAGGCCAAAATATGGCGGCTGGGTGCGTCGCTGGACGATTCCGGCACCCGCAGTACCGGGCGTTACCAGGGCGGATTGACCTTCTCGCTGGATAACCCGCTGTCGCTCAGCGACCTGTTCTACATCTCCGGTATCCGTGCGCTGCAACCCGGTAATGACAAGGGCAGCAAGAACCTCACCGCCCATTACTCGGTGCCGTTCCGCTACGCGATGCTGTCGGTGACTGCCAACGACTACAACTATCACCAGACCGTGGCCGGGCTGAATAGCGATTACCGTTACAGCGGCGACAGCCAGAACCTGACGGTGCAACTGAGCCGCGTCCTGCACCGTAGCAGCAATCAGAAAACTACCTTCACCTACGATATCCTGACGCGCGGGTCGAAGAACTACATCAATGACACCGAAGTGGAAGTACAGCGCCGCCGCACTGCAGGCTGGCGTATGGGGCTGCAACACCGCCACTTTATCCAGCAGGCGACACTGGACGCCGGTATCAGCTATCAGCGTGGCACCCGCTGGTTCGGGGCATTGCCTGCGCCGGAAGAGTCGTATGGCGATGCCACTGCACTTAGCAAGATTATACAGCTTTCCAGCCAACTTAATGTGCCGTTTGCGCTGGGCAAACAGACCTTCCGTTACAACGTTCAGTATCAGCGCCAGATGAGCAGCACCCCGCTGACGCCGCAGGACCAGTTTGCCATCGGCAGCCGCTTTACGGTGCGCGGTTTTGACGGAGAACGTACTCTCAATGCCAGTGCGGGCTGGTCGGTGCGCAATGAGCTGGCCTGGAGCACGCCAGTGCCGAACCAGGAACTGTATCTGGGGGCAGATTACGGTCACGTCAGCGGCCGTGGCACCGAAAACCTGGCGGGAACCAACCTGGCCGGTAGCGTGCTCGGTATGCGCGGCAGCGCCTTAAAGACGCGTTATGATCTGTTTGCCGGTGTACCGCTCTCCAGACCGGATGGCTTCAAGACCAGCCCGTTGACGCTGGGCTTTACCCTGAACTGGGATTTCTGAGGGCAGGACTATGCAGACAGGTGCTTATGACGTCCATGCGCCGTTGATGTTAGGTGGGGATCTCAGTGAAGCCGAGGTGCTCGGGGCCGCCGTGTGGCTGTGGATGCACTCGTCACAGCACCGGGATCTGCCATTGCATGCGTTGCCCACGGTATTGTTGCCGATTATCAAACACCAGCACTATATGCTGGTCAGCCGGGGTACACAGCCGCTGTTTTTCCTCAGCTGGATGTTGCTGAGCGCGGAGGCGGAAGCGCGCTATCTCACGCAACCGGCCATTCTGGTGAAGGAAGATGACTGGGCCAGCGGCGATCGCCTGTGGCTCCGTGACTGGATCGCGCCGTTTGGCGATGTCCGGGTGATGCGCCGCCTGGTAGGGGCCGTGCTGTTCCCTGAGCACTGTTTTCGTTCCCTTTATCACCGTGGTGCACAACGCGGTAAACGCGTGATGAATTTCAAGGGTGACCAGGTCAGTCAAGCGCAGGCTCGTGCCTGGCGTGTGGCCAATCCCTTATCTGTTTCTCTGCCCGAAACCCCGCACGCCGATGAGCGACAGGGTTAGGGACGACGTAAAACCGCGGCTAAGGCAAGCACACACTAAAAAGGATAAAACAATGAAAGCGTTATTGATGACCTCGGCGTTGGTCGCCACTCTGGGCTTGAGTTCGCTGGCACATGCCGCTCAGCAAACCGTTTCTCTGGGGTATGCGCAGAGCAAGGTGCAGGACTTGCACAATATCAACGGGGTGAACCTCAAGTACCGCTATGAGTGGGATTCACCGGTCAGCGTTATCGGTTCATTCACTTATATGAATGGGAATGACAATGATTCCTACCTTCTGGCGCGCGATATCATCGAGAACAAGGTAGACATCAAATATTACTCGCTGTCTGTCGGCCCGGCTTACCGCTTTAACGAGTTTTTCAGCGTCTATGGCCTGCTGGGGTTCAATCGCAACAAAGTGGATTACAGCTCCTCCTGGACCAACTACGAATCCGGCTCTTATCGCTATATGGGCACGGAAACCGGCAACATCAACAAGACCTCGTTGATGTACGGTGTGGGTCTGCAGATTAACCCGATTGAAAATATGGCGGTGGATATCGGTTATGAAGGCTCCAGCCTGGATGACGGCAATAAATCTCATGCTATCAACGGCTTCAATATCGGGATCGGCTATCGCTTCTGATGCCAGACATCCCGGTTTTCGCCGGGATTAATGACCTGAAGCGACAGGTCACTATGCTGTCGCTTGAGGCCATTGGGGTAGATAAAAAAACTAACTTTTCACTTCCACATTTTCTGCAGGGACGTTGTTGTGAACAAGAATTTATACCGACTCATTTTCAACCAGGCGCGTGGCATGCTGATGGTGGTGCCCGATATCGCCGGGGCTGGCCGTGCGGGGGCTGCATCGTCGCCGTCGGGTACCGGTCATACCCTCAGCCAGATGATAGGTAAAGTTCATGGACTGAGTTTTGCGGTGCTACTGGCCCTGGGGGCTATACATCCGGTGCAGGCCAACATCGTGGCCGATGGCAGTGCACCGGGTAACCAGCAGCCGACCATTATCAGCAGTGCCAACGGCACGCCACAGGTCAATATCCAGACGCCAAGCGCAGAGGGCGTTTCGCGCAACGTCTACAGTCAGTTCGACATCGATAACAAGGGCGTGGTGCTCAATAACAGCCACCTCAACACCCAGACCCAGATCGCTGGCATGGTCACCGCCAACCCGTGGCTGGCAAAAGGCGAAGCCAAAGTCATTCTCAATGAAGTCAATGCCAGTAACCCAAGCCAGTTGAACGGTTTTATCGAAGTGGCCGGGCAGAAAGCGCAGGTGGTGATCGCCAACCCGGCAGGTATTACTTGTAGCGGCTGTGGATTTATCAACGCCAACCGCGCCACGCTCACCACCGGTCAGGCGCAGATGACCAACGGCCAACTGACCGGCTATAACGTCGAACGCGGTGAAATCGTCATACAGGGCAAGGGGCTGGACAGCAGCCTGCAGGATCATACCGATCTGATTGCGCGTTCGGTCAAAATCAATGCCGGGCTGTGGGCCAACGATCTGGCGGTGACCACCGGGCGCAACGAGGTGGATGCCGCACATCAAACTGTCGCAGCAAAGACCGCTGACGGCGACCCCCGTCCACAGGTGGCGGTGGATGTGTCACAACTGGGCGGCATGTACGCCAATAAAATCCGCCTGCTGGGCACCGAGGCCGGGGTGGGCGTGCACAATGCCGGGGCGCTCAATGCCATCGCTGGTGACGTGGTGGTCAATGCGGATGGGATGCTCACCAACAGCGGGGCGATTAACGCTTCTCAGGCCGTCCAGGTGACGACCACCGGGGATATCAATAACAGCGGCAAGCTGTACGCCGGGGCAGATACCCAGGTGCAGAGCCGCAGCGCACTGACCAACAGCGGCATTCTGGCCGCACAGGGCAACACCACACTTACCACAGCCAGCATTAACAGCACCGCACAAGGGGTGCTGGCAGCAGGGATGGCCAGCAATGGGAAACTCGGTAGCAGCGGTAACCTGACGCTCAACAGCCAGGGTCAGCTCAACGCCAACGGCCAGAACTCCGCAGCAGGGCAATTGTCCGCTACCGGCACCGCGCTGGATTTCAGCGGCAGCCAGACCTACGGCAACAACATCGTTCTCCAGGCCACGGTGGGTGATATCCGCACCGCCGGGGCCAATCTGGCGGCCACACAAACACTCTCTGCACGTACCGGCGGGATGCTCAATAACGACGGCGGTAAACTCAGTGCCGACCAGCTTTCCCTGACTGCCAATAGCTTGTCTAACCAGCAGGGTACCGTGCAGCAGCTCGGGCAGCAGGATCTGACGCTATCCCACGTCAGCAGCATCAACAACCGTGCAGGTACTATCGCCAGCAACAGTAAAAACCTGACGCTCAACACGGCGAATCTCAACAACCAGCAAGGCACCCTTGTGCATGCTGGTGACGGTGCGCTGATCATTCAGGCTACACAGATGAACGGTGATAAGGGCGCGGTACTGTCCAACGGCAGTCTGGCGCTCAGCGGTACCCAACTGCAACTGGATAACACCACCACCCAGGCGGGAAATATTACCCTTAATGCCGGTAGCCTGTCGCACCGTGGCGGGCAGATGACTCAGACCGGCAGCGGCACGTTGAACCTGAATGTTACCGACCTGCTCGACAATCAGGAAGGGGAAATCTTCTCCAACGGTGCGTTATCGCTGACGGCGGGAACCCTGAACAACCAGCAAGGCCAGCTGATTGCTGCCGACAAGCACGATGTAACGCTGACCCTGGACGGTGCGCTCTACAACCGCGATGGTCTGATTGCCGCCGATGGTCGTTTGATCTCGCTCAGCGGTGCGGTGGATAACACCGGTGGGCTGATGCAGGCGGGTTCCACCCTGAGTCTGAACAGTCGCGGAGCCGAGGTGCTGAACCGCAACAGCGGCGCACAGGGCGGCATTGTCAGCGCAGGTGATATGCAGCTTGCGACCGGCAACCTCGACAACCGCAACGGCCAGATTGCTGCCAGCACCCTGAATGCCCGGACCGGCACACTCAATAATGCCGCAGGCAAAATCCTGGCAGACAAGGGGCTGACGCTCAGCAGCGGCGTTCTCAACAACCAGGCGGGGAACATTCAGTCCGGTGCGGTACTGACGCTGAACACGCACGGCCAGACACTCGACAACTCGGCAGGTGGGTTGATCGGCGCAACTGGCGCGCTATCGCTTGCCAGCGGTGCAGTGGATAACCGTCAGGGCAAACTGGTGGGCGGTGGCGATACGTTACTGCGCACCGGCTTACTGGATAACCGGGGCGGCCAACTGGCTTCCCTCAGTAATCTGTCACTGTTTAACACCGGGCTCCTGAACGATGACGGCGGCTTGCTGCAAAGCGCTGCTGATTTGGCGATTGACACCCAGAGGGGGACCCTCATCAACACCCGCAGCGGTGACCAGGGGGGCATCACCAGCCAGGGTTCGCTGACGCTTAAAACCGCTGCGCTGGATAACCAGCAGGGTGTTCTGATCGGTAATCAGCAACTGACCCTGACCTCCGGGGCCGTCAATAACCAACAGGGCCAGATCGCTGCACTGGGCAGTATCAATGCCCTGACGCAGGCGCTGAATAACGCCTGGGGTACCTTGCAGTCCGGGCAGAATTTACAGTGGAATACTCAGGGGGACGGGCTGGATAACCAGCACGGCACCTTCAGTGCGCAGGGTGACCTGTCGCTGACCTCCGCAGATGCGAATAACCAGTATGGGCTGCTGGCTTCCGGCGGGGCGATGGCGCTCAATACCGCCGCGTTCGATAACAGCCTGCAGGGTAACCTGTTCAGTAAAGGGACACTGGATCTCACAGCCAGCAACATCAATAGCCAGCAGGGCCAGATCCAGGCGCTGGGTAATATGGCGCTTAACGCGGTTCAGTCCGTTATCGACAACAGGGCCGGGCTGATCCAGGGGGCACTGAAGGTCACCCTGAACGCTGCCACTATTCTCAACCAGAATACCCTCGGTGCACAAAATGGCATCCAGGGCGGCAGCCTGACGCTGAGTGCGCAGGATGTTGATAACAGCCAGGGTGCATTGCGCGTCGATGATGCGCTGACGCTTAATCTGAGCGGCAGCCTGAACAACACCTCGGGGCTGTTGAGTGCGCAGAATAGCCTGCACACCCTGGCCCAACAAGTCACCAATAGAGCCGGTGCCATGGAAGCGGGTCAGCAACTGAATCTCACCAGTGGTTCTCTGACCGGCGACGGCTCGCTGTTGTCGCTGGGGGACATGTCGCTCACGCTGGTGCAGGATTTCTTCAATACCGGGTCAGTCCAGGCAGGTCATGACCTGGGCTTGACCACCAAGGGTACTCTGACCAACCGGTCGCTGATCCAGGCGGGTAACAAACTTGATCTGGTCGCCACCAACCTGTTCAACAGTACCGCTGCGGAAATCAGCGCAGGTACCACGCAACTCACCGCCACCCAGACCCTGACCAACTATGGCTTGATTGACGGTTTTTATACCCGCCTCAACAGCACCGCCGTCAACAATATCGGCAGTGGCCGTATTTATGGCGATGCGTTAGCTATCCAGGCGGGAACCTTGAACAACCAGGCGGAGAACGGCCAGGCGGCGACGATTGCCGCGCGTCAGCGCCTGGATCTGGGGGGCGGCACCCTCAACAACTACGACCATGCGCTGATTTACAGCGACGGCTTTATGACGATTGGCGGGGCGCTGGATGGCAGCTATCAGGCCATCGGCCAGGGCGGGGTACTCAACAACCACAGTTCCACTATTGAATCTGCCGGGGATATGGCGCTCAATATCGCGCAAATCAACAACATCAATGACCATTTCTCGCTGGAAAGCGTGCTGGTTTCCCAGGAGCACGTTTCCGAGTACGAAGTGGCGCGTCTGAATAACGGCGTGCGCTATAACGACAAAGACTACACCATTTATATCTACAAGGACGAAGTCAATATCCTGTGTATCGAAGGGGTGATCTGCCACACCACCGACGGAGACCGTTTTACCCGCTACGACTACACCCGCACCATCACAGAAGATCGGGTGAAAGAGTCTGACCCTGCCAAAATCCTGGTCGGGGGCAATCTCAGCATCAATGCGGGCAGCGTGCTGAATGACAAGAGCCAGATCATCGCCGGTGGGGCACTGGCGCTCCAGGGCGGATCGCTGAATAACGTCGAGGTGGAGGCCAACCGCCAGATCAACGATGTGGGCACCGCTACCTACTATTCACGCCATCAGAGTAAAGGCGGAGACTCTTCCAATGTCGATGTGACCGCCTATAAACCACCGACGGTGATCCAGGCCATCACCCTGAAACCGAGTACGCTGGCAGAATACACCCAGAGCCAGGGCAGCAATCTGGTGATTGATGCCCAGCAGCAGGCCGATATTAATGGCGATATCCAGGGGGCAGTGGGCATTAATGCCACGCCAATTGCCGGGCCGGGCGCAGGTAACCTGTTGCCGGTGGTGCCGGGGGCGATTACTCTGCCAGCAGGCAAAACCTTCGAGGTGAACCTCGGGGACTCCGGTAAGGTGGTGCGTCTGGTGGGACCAAACACCCGCCTGCCGGACAACAGCCTGTTCCGGGTACGACCGGACAGCAGCCCGTATCTGGTGGAAACCGATCCGCGCTTCACGGACAAGAAACAGTGGCTGGGCTCGGATTACATGATGAACGCCTTCACCACCGATCCGAACAACGTGCTGAAACGCCTGGGGGATGGCTATTACGAGCAGCGGCTGATCCGTGAACAGGTGATCGCTCTGAGCGGTAACCGTTACCTCGACGGCTTCCAGAACGACGAAGAGCAGTACAAGGCCCTGATGAACAACGGGGTGGAGTTCGGCAAGAAATACAATCTGACGCTGGGTGTGGCGCTCACCGCTGAACAGATGGCCTTGCTGACGGGCGATATCGTCTGGATGGTGGCGCAGACCGTGCCCCTGCCGGACGGAAGTACCCGTCAGGTACTGGTGCCACAGGTGTATGCCTCCGTCAAGGCAGGGGATCTGGATGGCAGCGGCGCACTGCTTGCCGGAAAAACCATCGGCCTGAACCTGAGCGGCAATCTGACTAACAGTGGGCGCATCAACGGCCAGCAAAGTACGCAGATCCTGGCAGAAAACATCAGCAACCTGGGCGGCCTGATCCAGGGGAACGATGTCGCGCTGAAGGCGCGGACCGACATCAGTAATGTCGGTGGGGTGATCGCCGGGCAACAAAGCCTCACCGCAACCGCCGGGCGGGATATCAACGCCACCACCACCACCCGCAGCGCCAAGAGCGCCGGTGGCGATTTTGCACGCACTACGCTGGATCGCGTCGCCGGGCTATATGTGCAGCAGCCGGATGGTACGCTGGCATTGCAGGCAGGGCGCGATGTGAATCTGACGGCGGCGCAGATTGTGAATAGCGGGGAAGGCGGCAGCACCTCCATCACGGCAGGGCGTGATCTCAACCTCAATACGGTGACTACCGGCAGCACAGACAACCTCAACTGGGGCGACAACTGGCAGCACCACTCCAGCAGCCAGCAGGTCGGCAGTGAAATCGTCGGTGCAGGTAACGTGCAACTGGGAGCCGGACAAGATGTGAATATCACCGCAGGCAACGTCTCTGCCGGTGATAAGCTCAGTGTGGCGGCAGGTAACGATATCAACATTCAGCATGGCGTTGATACCAACACGCTGGACCAGCATTACAAGGCGACCGGCAGCAGCGGCATGCTCTCGAAAACCACCACCGAGTCGCGGGACACCATTAGCCAGCAGACTGTCAATGGCAGCCAGTTGAGCGGCGACACGGTGAGCATGCAGGCTGGACGTGATTTAACCGTCACGGGCAGCAGCGTGGCGGCTACGCAGGATGTCAATTTAACCGCCGGTAACAACCTGAACCTGCAGGCGGCGACCGAACAGCGCGATGAAACCCATATGCTGCAGGAGAAGAAAAGCGGCCTGTCCGGCACTGGCGGCATTGGCTTCAGCTACGGCACCAGTGACACCAAAACCACCGATGATGGCAAATCCCGGACCAGCGTCGGCAGCACGGTGGGCAGCACCCAGGGGAATGTCACGTTGAATGCGGGTAATAGCCTGACGGTACAGGGTTCTGATGTGCTGGCCGGAAAAGACATCAACCTGACCGGCAAGGAAGTTAATGTCCTTGCCGCAGAAAATCAGAGCACCCGGAAGCATGTGGTGGAGCAGAAGCAAAGTGGCCTGACGCTGGCGCTGTCCGGTACGGTGGGCAGTGCCGTGAGTTCTGCAGTATCGAGCGCCAGTGACGCCAGCAAGGAGAGTAACGGGCGTCTCGCTGCCTTGCAGGGGATGAAAGCGGCATTGAGCGGGGTACAGGCGGCGCAGGCGAATGAAGTGCACAACGCCGGAGATGAAAATACCAGCCTGGTGGGGCTGAACCTCTCCTGGGGCAGCCAGTCGTCAAAATCTGAGCAGACTACGGTGCAATCGCAAAGCCAGGGCAGCACCCTGACCGCAGGCAACAATCTGAACATCCGCTCGACCGGCACCGATATCAATGTCCAGGGCAGCCAGTTGCAGGCCGGGAAGGATATCAACCTCAATGCGGCGCGGGACGTCAATCTGCTTTCAGCCCGGAACACCCAGACGGTGGATGGCAGGAGCGAAAGCCAGGGTGGCTCGGTGGGTGTGGGTGTGAACTTCGGCCAGGGCAAGAACGGCCTGACGCTGAATGCCAGCGTGAACAAGGGAAAAGGTTCGGAAAGCGGCAATATGCTGACCCATACCGAGACCACGCTGAACGCCGGTAACAACCTCAATATCACCAGCGGCCGCGACACCACCCTCACAGGAGCACAGGTGAGCGGTGAGAAGGTGACGATGGATGTGGGCCGCAACCTGACCTTAACCAGTGAGCGCGACAGCGACAACTACGACTCGAAGCAGCAGAACGCCAGCGCAGGCGGTAGCGTCGGTTTCGGTTCTGCCAGTGGTTCGGTCAATCTGAGCCGTGACAGGATGCACTCCACTTACGATGCGGTGCAGGAGCAGACCGGGGTGTTCGCCGGAAAAGGTGGCTTCGACATTACCGTGGGTGAGCATACCCAACTCAACGGGGCAGTTATCGGCTCTACCGCCACAGCGGACAAGAATAAACTGGATACCGGTACGCTGGGTTTCAGCAACATCGAGAACAAGGCCAGGTACGACGTTGAGCATCAGAGTGTGGGTATCAGCTCGGGTGGTAGCATCGGCGGGCAGTTCGCGGGGAATATGGCGAATGGTCTCCTGACCGGGGTGAATGGCAGCGGCAGCGCCAGTTCAACAACCCAGTCGGCAGTCAGTGATGGCACCATCACCATTTGTGACCAGGCCAACCAGAAGCAAGACGTGGCTGGGCTGAGCCGTGATGTCGAGAATGCGAATCCGGGTCTGAACAAAATCTTTGATAAAGAGAAAGAACAGAACCGGTTAAGGGAAGCACAGTTGATCGGTGAGATCGGTAGCCAGGCGGCAGATATTGCCCGGACGCAGGGGGATATCAACGGGCTGAAAGCGGCGAAAGAGAAGTACCCGGACAAGACAACTGAGCAACTTCGTGAAACCAAAGAGTATAAAGATGCCATGAAGCAATATGGCACCGGTAGTGCACTACAGCAAGGTATCCAGGCGGCAACGGCGGCCATTCAGGGGCTTGCAGGCGGTGATATGGCTAAAGCCCTGGCGGGAGCCAGTGCACCGTATCTGGCGGAAGTCATCCACAATATGACCACCAGTGCGGACGGCAAGATAGTGAACACCGAGGCCAACCTGATGGCCCACGCGGTTCTCGGTGCGGTGACAGCTGCGGTCAATGGCAACAGTGCATTGGCTGGAGCCAGCGGCGCAGTGATGGGGGAATTTATCGCCCAACAGATGTACCCCGGTATCGACCGCAACGACTTGACGGAAGAACAACGTCAGACCATCAGTGCGCTGGGTACCCTGGCGGCAGGACTGGTTGGTGGCGTAGTGGGTGATAGCAGTGCTAATGTTGTTGCGGGGGCACTGGCGGGTAAGAACGCTGTTGAGAATAACGCGCTTGGAAGTATTTTAGCTGCCGCAAACGCGAATAAACCAGGTACAACAGAAAACTACGCGTCAGGTACTCAGGCAGCAATTAAAGAGGCTTGTAGTGGAAATACTCCAGTATCCTGTGAAACGGCAATGGCAGCGGTAGGAAGCGCTCTTGCCTGGCCGTTATTGCCCGAGATGGCTGCTACCACTAGTCTGATCGGTGCGAGTGCAAATGCTGGTGTAGGCTTACTGATTAATGGTGAAGTGAATCCGAATGATGTAATCCTTGGTTACTGGACAGGTGCATTGACAGCAGGAACTGGTTTATGGGGCACAATGGCGGTGAATGCTGGTAGTGGAGCCACGTCAAGTTATCTTAAAGGTGATGATCCGCTGAAAGGCGGAGCGATCAGTGGTGTTGCGTCCGGTTTTGGTTATGGTGCCGCTAAACTTGTTGAGGTTCCGTTTGATAAGCTCCTTAACCCAATGAAACCATGGAAAGATTGGCTCTGGACGGATGTCGGAATGGGGATATCGAAGCCTTTACAGTTAGAGCCATTACCTGGGGTTGCTGGAAATATATTTGGTTCAGGTACAACTGAAGTCTCTAATGATCAAGCAGGTAAATGGGTTAAAGATCATTCGGAGAGCAAAAAATGAGGTCTAGCAAATTTAAATACTTATTTGTTTTTTTATATCTCAACTTAGCCTTAATGCTTATTTTCCCATTATGGTTCATGCTTGTGCAAGTTGGAACTGAATTATGTTACTCGCTGTATTATAGTGGGGAGTTTAGTTTCTCAAATATTCATTTTAATAAAACAATAAAAGCGGGTGTATTCTGTGGAGGACTTGCAGGTTCAGGTTGTTGGTGTATCTATTACCAGCACTACAGGAAAAACAAGAACAGATAGGATACAAATCCTAGACCTTGCGGCTGGGGTTAAGTTGAGAATAACGCGCTTGGAAGTATTTTAGCTGCCGCAAACGCGAATAAACCAGGTACAACAGAAAACTACGCGTCAGGTACTCAGGCAGCAATTAAAGAGGCTTGTAGTGGAAATACTCCAGTATCCTGTGAAACGGCAATGGCAGCGGTAGGAAGCGCTCTTGCCTGGCCGTTATTGCCCGAGATGGCTGCTACCACTAGTCTGATCGGTGCGAGTGCAAATGCTGGTGTAGGCTTACTGATTAATGGTGAAGTGAATCCGAATGATGTAATCCTTGGTTACTGGACAGGTGCATTGACAGCAGGAACTGGGTTATGGGGCACAATGGCGGTGAATGCTGGTAGTGGAGCGACATCAAGTTACCTTAAAGGTGATGACCCGTGGAAAGGTGGAGCAATCAGCGGCATAGCATCTGGGTTGGGTTATGGCGCAGGTAAATTGGTTGAATTGCCATTTGATAAAGTCCTTAATCCAATGAAACCATGGAAAGACTGGATCTGGACAGATGTCGGGATGGGAATATCAAAACCACTGCCGATTAATCCAGTGCCCGGCGTTGCTGGCAACATAACTGGTTCAGTCACAACAGAGTATGGCAATGATCAAGCAGGAAAAGCAACGGAGGGGCAGAAATGAAAGTTTCACTCTCAAAATGGCTTTTGATCTTACTCTACTTAGTAATTGCTTTACCTATTGGAATATTTATTACAACGGTTGCCACTCAAGTTGTAATAAAATTGTTTTATTTTATTACTAGCGGATTGTCTGTGGATTTATTATCCATCGATTATGTGAAAATTTTGAAAGGCAGCGTTGTTGGTGGTGTTATTGGAGCTATAGGTTGCTGGTTTGTGTACTACCAGCACTATAGGAAAAACAGACGCAAATAACGCTATCGGAGTGAGTTGTTGTTGAGAATAACGCGCTCAGCTTCGGTGATGGTTTTGAAAGCAATGCTGCGGCGGCTACATCATGGAACAAGTACGCGGTGGACAATAATCTGACACCGGAACAAAAGCAGGCCGGGCTGGATAAGATAGCGAAAGGTGATATGCCGGACAGCACCAATATCACGAAAGTGATCGTGGATGGCTACCAGGATGGTGTGATGATTGCCGGGGCATGGTATCTGGGGCCTGCTGCGTCAGCAGGTAAAGTTCTTGGTGGCGGGCTTCTTGGACTGGCGGCCAATAGTGGTTATCAGGTCTATGATTTAAACCAGCCGCAGAATGCGAATAAGTCGTGGGACTATCTGGGAAGCGCGACCTCATTTACAACAGGCATGATGGCTCCCGGTCGTGGTGTCCTTGCGAACACAGGTATCGCAATGGGTAGGGCATTCTTTACTGATGGTCCAAATACAGTGTCACTGGCCGGGGCTGGTATTGGTGCTGGTCTGGGTGGGGCATTTGGGAAGTATGCGCCAGTTGGCGTAGATAAAGTATTAAACGGGAATAACATTCCTGATTTTGTTTATGATGCTATCGGAGGTGTTGGTAGTGAGTTTATTAACGGATTCTCGAAAGAAGCATTAAACAATCCATCTGAAGAAAAATCAGGGGCTAAAAAATGATTAGTTACTTGAAGCTATTCATCTATGCCTGTGTTTTCTCTATCGGAGTTTGTTTGGTACTGGGTGCAGGGGTAGCATCATTAATTTATTTCAGTAAGGGATATTGGTTTTTCCCTTTACATCAAATCAAAAGAGCTTTGGTTTTTGGAACAATTGCAGGCACGGCGATAACAGTTGCCGCTGTCGTTTTTAAACTAATTGATGTATTTAACGCTCGTAAAAAGACGCCATCAGATCCTAAAGAATAAAATTAATCCCGCCCTTTCGCTGGCGGGATTTTTGCTCACTAATTACTGAATCCTGCCCGGCGGACAATTTTGTCTAAACCTGCTTCTTAACTTCAAAGTCCCACACACCTCGCAAGATTGCATCTTGCCTGGTTTTTCTTTGAAATCATGCTGTTATAGTTTTTTTAAGACTGCAAAGTCATTTGCATCATTGATGCATAGAGTATATATATACTCTATGCAGAGTATAATTAGAGTATATATATACTCTTTTTATACTATACATTTAAAATCAATTATATAGATAGAGTGCACTCTAGAGTATACTCTGGTTTTCCGAGGGGGTGTACTCGTTACTATACTCTGCAAAAATAAATGATATACTCTGAACATACTATGGATAATTTTCCGAATTTATATTTTAATAAGATTCTAAATCTGTAAGGAAAAGCAAAGAATGCCACGGATACAAACATTTGTCAGTAATCAGGTCAGGGAAGAAATAGATGCGATTATTACTGAGCGCAGGCAGGAAGGAGCAACGGAGACTGATGCAACAGTTTCGTCAATAACTTCCATGTTAGTAGAGCTAGGGCTCAGAGTTTATCGTATTCAGAGAGAAAGGAAGGAAGGCGGTTTTAACCAGATGGAGTACAACAAGGTTATGCTGGACAGTTTGGTTAGAGTCAGGGCTATGTGTAGTGAAATTATGAGAATGAATATGCTTAGTGAGGAGTCTGTAGCTAGTGGTAAATTTGACGGACAAACTATTAAGCTATTTATTGATAAGGTTGCTAAAGAAAATGTTGGAATTTTCTTTCCGGATGATGAAGGTTAAGGTTAATAGAATGGAAAGTCCATTGTCAGTTATTGACAATGGACTATGGTATTTATTTTATGATGGCTTTAGATATTACAGAAAGAAGTTCCTCTGAATGCACAGGTTTTGAAATAACTTTAGTGTTCATTACTTTAAATTTTTCTGCGTAAGCACTTATGAAAACGAAGGGGGTTCTCATGTTAGGGCCTTCATTATCTCTTATATGTTTAAGTAATTGATCGCCGGTAATGACTGGCATTTGCAAATCACATAAAATTATATCATATGGTTTTCTTGCAAGCTTTTCTAGTGCTCGAGTAGGGGAGGTTGATGTTTCACATATATGGTCATAGGTTGATAACATTTCAGCTATTGTAAAACATGATAGTTCATTATCATCTATAACAATGATGTTTAGGTTGGCTGGCACTGGATAATCTATTTGTTTAAGTGAAGTGTTTTGAAGATCAACTGATTGTTCAACAATGACTGGTAATTTTACAATCAACTCACTGCCTATCCCCTCTTCACTTTTTACTTCAATTTCGCCTTTTAAGGCTTTCACAAGCCCGTCAACAATTGCAAGACCCATTCCGAAGCTAGGAATTTTAACTTCACAGGGCGATAACATCGACAGGATAATGGAGTCGTTTGAAGGCTTTTCGGATCAGAGACATGACTGGTTACTTGAGAAAATAAGGGGGATTTTGCCAGCCCCCTCCCTTAATGCAACAGAACCTATGTTATTACTCCACTCGATAGAAGAGCTTCGACACAATTTGCCACTGCCCGTCAACTTTCATAAGATTCAAATAATCGATCATAATATTGTCGAACAAACGTAAGCGGACCTTAGCCAGTGCCATATCCGATGCCAGAACATCGATCATTAACACTTCATCAGAACGTGGAAATCCACCTTCTTCCGGTGATTTTCGTCCTTTAACCATTTTCCGGTATTCGGATAATGGACGTACTATTGTGTTACCTTGTTGCTGTGAATAGAGCACACAATCACGGTGGAACACCCGATCAAATAGCGATAGATCCTGATGTTGAAGCACATCAAAGTATGAACCAAGAAACTCCTGAATTTCTTTAATAACCATTTATATAATTCCTCTGACATGAAAGAATTGCAATGCCACCAAAGTATAGCTTTGCGGCCTAGAACTATGTGTGACATATTTTCTTTTACGCGGTTAGGAAAACTAACATGAAATCAAAACTCCCTCCTTTAACGGCACTTCGTGCCTTCGTTGCTTTAGCACGTCTGGGCTCGGTTGGTGCTGTTGCTGATGAATTACATGTGACACACAGTGCGATCAGTCACCAGATGCACGCCCTTGAAAATTATCTTGGTATATCACTGGTAAACCGTACCGGCCGCCGGACTATCCTCACTGATGAGGGGCGAGTTTATGCGTACCAGATTAGTCAAGCACTGGAGAATATTGTCTCTGCCACCGAGCACCTTCGATACCAAGTAGGTAGCCAGTATTTGAGGATATCTGTCTTACCCTCCTTTGCCATGCACTGGTTAGTACCTAGGTTGTCTGACTGGCTAGCCTGCAACCCCACTATTACTCTCAATCTTGAGGCGTCGACGGATCTGACCGACTTTGATACTGGGCCAGCAGATTGTGCAATTCGCTTCGGACACGGTGAATGGCCAAATATGCATATCCACCGACTTATGGGGGATTCATTGTTGCTGGTTGCTGCTCCGCGGCTATTCTCTACTGGTGGGCTGCAAACTGTGGAAGAAGTCCTTGCATTTCCTAGGTTACAAGCCACCGAGAGTTGGTCAACATGGTTGTCCGGAAGAACAGAGGCGTGTACGTTTGACGCCCTCCCACCTTCATTACTTTTCAGCGATTCGACACACATGCTGGAAGCTGCAAGAACAGGAATGGGCATAGCACTCACCCGCCGCTCAATTGCTTCAGGTCTGCTAGAACGTGGAGAACTTGTTCAGGTAACAGCTATCGAAGCTACACACACATTCAGCTACTATCTAGTCTGGCCTCACCGCTCACACAATTGGGGCACTCTGGAGCGTTTTTCTAAATGGCTTGACGATCAGGCAAAGAATTTTGTGGACCACTTCACTGCGGCAAACGACTGAATAGCCAAGGTATCTGAAATTTCTTTTTCCCATTGAGGCACCAGTTAGAGAATCCAAACAGAGAAACGGCTGGCAGAGCTGGAAAACCGTCTGGAGGCGGCCAAAAACTGCCTGAACGACGACAAACCGGTCCTGGATGCGCCAACAGATGCTGAGGTTGCGCCACAAACGACGCCAGGAAAAACCGCCCGCAACACCACCCGAAAACCGCTGCCAGCCGACCTGCCACGGGAAACGCAGACTCTCCTGCCAGCGGACAGCGTCTGCCCGTCCTGTGGTGGAGAACTGAAGGTGATGGGAGAAACTCTCTCTGAACAACTGGAAATCATCAATACCGCCTTTAAAGTTATCGAAACGGTCCGGCCAAAACTGGCGTGCAGCCGGTGCGACGTGATCGTGCAGGCACCGCTCCCGGCCAAACCAGTAGAAGGCAGTCGTGTGGGCAGCAGCGTGCTGGCCCGTATCCTGGTTGGAAAATATGCAGAACACATGCATCGCCAGTTGCGCCGGTGTCAGGAACACTTTGCCATCGCGGGCTGACGGCCAGGCGAAGCGGCCGCGCTCCAGCCGTTTGGTCAGCAGGCACAGCCCGTCACCGGTAGACCACAGCAGTTTGATCTGATTGCCGCTGCGGCCCCGGAAGATGAAGACGTGGCCGGACATCGGATCGTCTTTCAGCGTCGTCTGCACCTTTGCAGCGAGACCATTGAAGCCGTTACGCATGTCGGTGATACCGGCAACCAGCCATATTTTGGTGCCTGTTGGTAACGGGATCACCGTTTGAGCTCCTGTATCAGCAGGGTCAGGAGCTTTTCGCTGACAGTGCCATTGAGACGGAGCGTTCCGTGCCGGAACGTTACCTCACAGCTGATACTGAGGGTTTCCGGGGCCTCCACGAGTGGCTCTGACTGTACGGCAGCTGCATCGAGAGTCACAGGAAGTACGGCGCTTGTCCGGGCAAAAAGGCGCGGTGTGGATGTGGCCGTGGTGCTGGACTGGAAATCAAATGCCGGAAAGAACAACAACGCGAGTAAGGCCGCGATGAACCTTCTGGCTGGTGCGGGCATTCCGGTTCGTACAGTCAGTACTTACAAAATTCTCCATGACAAAGTGATCGTCGCTGACGGGCGCAACACCCAGGTCGGCTCCTTTAACTTCGTGCGACACGTACACGCCTAACAAACGTGACTGTCTGATTTATCATTGTTAAACCAATAGCTTATTGAGCATTGTTAGTTAACCAGTTGTGCGACCAACTGTAGCCTAAGAGGACAGGCAGTGCTGGTAACGGAACTGTCTGGAGCTCCTCTGACAACGTACTCCCCTGGCAGGGTGCCTCATCATTGTGAAATGTGGGGCAGAAGCTCTCAGCCGAAAGAGGGCCAAGAGGCAAGGCTGGTCGGTATGGGCAACATGAGTGAATTGCTGATAAATGTCGTCAACGAAGAAGATGCCAAACGGCTGACAGGCATTAACCAAAAGGTAAAGGTGGCTGGATGTTTCATTGTAGTTTTGGGACACGTCGCCAGAACAGCCCCCGGCAGATAGGCAAGCCCATCAGAAACGTGGTAAGCCCGTATTGCTGCCCTAAGGGCAGGCAAATCGTAAGAGACGCTGTTGGCAGTGCGGGTAGAGGAGGATGGAAAAAGCGAATGCGTGACTGTAATGGTGACGATAGGGGTTCAGACTTTGCCCTGACGCTAAAGCGTGCCCACTTCCATCTGGTCTTTCATTGCAAAACTATTGGTTAACTTCTCAAATAAGGGAGAGCAGCATGGTAGCGTCCGTCAAAACATACGGATTGAACCGCACCGGGTTTCCGGGAGACTAAACTCTCAGTGAAAAAGGAGATCCGACATGGCATCAAAATCAGCAAACCGTTACTCCCCGGAATTTCGTGAACGGGCAGTCAGAATGTTGCTGGACCAGCGTGATGAGTACCGTTCTGAACACGCGGCTATCCATTTTCTTGCCCCTAAAATAGGCTGCAGCACCGACACCCTGCGCACCTGGCTTCGTCAGCATGAGCGGGATGCAGGCGGAGGTGACGGTGGACTTTCCACCTCTGAGCGCGAACGTCTCAAGGAGCTGGAGCGGGAAGTCCGGGAACTGCGGCGCAGCAACGATATCCTGCGGCAGGCTTCCGCTTATTTTGCGAAGGCGGAGTTCGACCGTCTGTGGAAAAATAATACCGCTGCTGGATACCCTCAGCAGGAGCCACGGGGTCGGACCGGTATGCCATGAGCTGGATATCGCCCCGTCGACATATTACCGGCACCAGGAGCAGCGTCAGCATCCGGAGAAGCGTAGCCTGCGGCAGCAACGTGACGACCAGCTGAAAGTGGAGATACAGCGCGTGTACGACGAAAACTACAGCGTCTATGGTGTTCGCAAGGTCTGGCGTCAGTTGCAGCGGGAAGGCTTCAGCGTGGCCAGATGCACCATCGCGCGGCTGATGAAGGCTATGGGGCTGGCCGGTGTGCTCCGTGGTAAAAAAGTGCGCACGACAGTCGGTCGTAAAACGCAGGCCGCTCATGACAGGGTCAATCGCCAGTTCGTCGCTGCCCGTCCCAACCAGCTTTGGGTGGCAGATTTTACGTATGCCAGCACCTGGCAGGGCTTCGCGTACGTGGCGTTCATCATCGATGTGTTCGCCGGCGTCATCGTGGGCTGGCAGGTGTCATCCTCGATGGAGACGACATTCGTGCTGGATGCGCTGGAGCAGGCGCTGTGGGCCCGTCGTCCGTCAGGCACAATCCATCACAGCGATAAGGGATCGCAATATGTGTCGCTGGCGTACACGCAGCGGCTACAGGAGGCGGAACTGCTGGCCTCAACGGGCAGCACGGGGGACTCCTACGACAATGCAATGGCGGAGAGCATCAATGGCCTGTACAAAGCGGAGGTGATACACCGACAGAGCTGGAAAAACCGTACAGAGGTTGAGCTGGCGACGCTGACATGGGTGGAGTGGTACAACAATCGTCGGCTGCTTGGGCGACTCGGCCACATACCACCTGCTGAAGCAGAACAGGCATATTATGCTTCCATCGGAGAAAAGGCTCTGGCAGCCTGAGTTCCCGGACTAAACTCTCTCCCACAAAACCGGGGCGGTTCAGTTTTTAACCCACAAACTCTGTGGATAACTCTGCAAGAAAGCAGGGGACAGTTCCCTGTCTTTGCCCTAATCTCAATGCAAAACATCAAACGCTCAATTTTCAACCATCGGCGAGAAAGTGCCATATGACAGATCAGCTCCCTTCTGCTTCCTCGAATGGACATACTCACGGATTTTCCGCTCCCTAATCCATTCTTGCGTCGAGCTGTGAGAGGGCTATATATCTTCGCTTCACGTTGCGTAGAATGCGCTGTGAGAAATTTTCTATTTTCTGAGGTGACCCCTCATTGTTAATGCTCTTAACGTGACTTTTCGCGCCATTGAGCGTCATACCCCGATTATGGATTTACACGGCGAGGAATGTTAACAGCCACAGGCTATCACGTTGGTAGCTGCGACATTCAGAGAATGTACAATATTACGTATTGGATGGCTCCTCCATGTCGTTATGACATAAAAGCTGATATATTTATATCTGTAATACCTTTTGTATATCCGAAATTAATCATAAACAAAAACATTAAATTTTTAAGAATAAAAGCAGGTAAATCAAGAAGATTAAAAAAATATGGGGTTTGCTTCCTCATAGCAGCTTTCCAGGCTTTCGTCTTCTGCATATTTTCATTGCTCTTTTGATTCTTTCCCAGATTATTAACTCAAATATGACAAGCACTGATGCCCTGGAGCAGACTGGAATTGATAATATCGTCACGTGGTTTCATATTATCTCAGGCCTAAGTCTGATTATTCTGGGTACTGTATTGTTTTCCTGGATGTTACTGAAGAGAGGTGTTCGTTATTATTACTGCTGGCTTTTCATGGATTTTACCGGAATTAAGAAAGATCTGCTTACATTGAGGGAAAAGAGTCTTCCTGACGCTCACTCAGGGGGAATTGCAGCTACTGTGCAGGGACTTGGCGTGCTGGCACTGCTGGGCGTTACTCTTTCAGGTGCATCATGGTTTTTATCTGACTATTTTTATCTCTTTTCTGGTGTTAACACAGAAATAATGATTGGATTACATAAATTTCTGACCAGTTTCATTGAGATTTATTTTTTTGCTCACGGAGCTATGGGACTACTTCATATGATAATGAGCTACTTTTCTCTGCCAGATACAGAATAACAAAGACCCCAGCAGCCGGGTTGTAAGAATATCTCAGCAGGGGATATATTTATGAGAAACATGGAAAAAACGGGCCATCTGGCATGGTGCGCTCTTGTTGCCCTGCACACGGCGCGGGAAGACGGACTGGTACTGTCAGAGTCGCAGGAAAACCTGTTTATCAACCGCTGGTTTGCGCAGGCGAAAAAACAGCGCCGCTTCCCGCGTGACGTGGCCACGGATATTGACTGGATACTGGATCAGGGGCGAAGACTTGGCGTTCGGGCAGGGTTACGGCATAAGCTCGATTATCTCTGGCGCAGCTGTACGGGCGAACTGTCAGAGCAGAACGACCTCTTTCGCCTGACATACGCCCTGGAGCTGGCGAAGCAGTATGACTGGGTGTATCACGTCCTCAGCGACAGTGAGTGGAGCGGCCGGCGTCAGATTCAGCCATCAGCGTCGGTAAACAGCATCTTTCTGCTGAAAAGCGCGCTGGAAATCGGTTTTAATGATGACGGGAAGCAGGTTATGCCGGTTCCGGCGAGAATTGGCGGCAGGGCTGGCGGACTGAATACGCTGCTGAAAAGCTGTGGTTGGGAGGCCGTCAGCAACGACACCCAGTGGATACTGATGGCCATCCGCACCGGCTGAAACGCACCGGATTTTAATCAGTTATTCTGTACACCTCTCCCCCTGACACTTTTTTCTCCCGGATTTCTGGAGCGGTTCAAAACCTGTGTCTGAAACTCCTCCTGCAATACTGTTAGTGCCAATGATATAAGACTGTCATGGCCATAAATCTTGGCATTGACATCTTCCAGGGACACCGTGGTGATATGGTGAAGCTGTTGTGGTCAGATGAGGATGGTCTGTGCCTGTTCATCAAACGACTGGAGCGCGGACACTTCACCTGGCCCGTTGTCAGCGACGGGAAGCTCCACCTGACCCCGGCGCAACTGGCTATGCTGCTGGAAGGCCTGAACTGGAAACATCCGCAGTCATCACAACGTCCTGGCCTGCGGGTGTAACCTGTTGTAATGTCGTGGTATGGAAAATGAACTTCCTGACGACATCGACCAGCTGAAGGTCATGCTACGTAAACAACAGACCCTGTTGCGCCAGTATGCAGGACAGGTTGCGGGTTACGAGCTGGAAATAAACCGCCTGAAAGCACAGCTGGATAAACTACGACGAATGCTGTTCGGTCAGAGTTCGGAAAAGAGCCGTAATAAGCTGGAAAACAAAATCCGTCAGGCAGAGAAACGGTTGTCAGAGCTTGATACCCGTCTGGAGGCGGCCAAAACTGCCTGAACGACGACAAACCGGTCCTGGATGCGCCAACAGATGCTGAGGTTGCACCACAAACGACGCCAGGAAAAACCGCCCGCAACACCACCCGAAAACCGCTGCCAGCCGACCTGCCACGGGAAACGCAGATTCTCCTGCCAGCGGACAGCGTCTGCCCGTCCTGTGGTGGAGAACTGAAGGGGAGAAAATCTCTCTGAACAACTGGAAATCATCAATACCGCCTTTAAAGTTATCGAAACGGTCCGGCCAAAACTGGCGTGCAGCCGGTGCGACGTGATCGTGCAGGCACCGCTCCCGTCCAAACCAGTAGAAGGCAGTCGTGTGGGCAGCAGCCTGCTGGCCCGTATCCTGGTCGGAAAATATGTGGAGCACACGCCGCTGTACCGACACTTTGAAATCTACACCCGTCATGGGCTGGTGCTGAGCCGTAACACGATGGTCCGCTGGGTCGCGATGATGGGCAACCGGCTTCGTCCGCTGTATGAGGCACTCCAGGCTTGCAAAGTGCATACCGATGATAGTGTGACACGAAGGACGGAACCGGGAAGGCTCCGTCCATGCTGTGTCTGAGATGGAAGATGGCCTTCCGTATTCGCCTTACAGGAGGATGATACAAACCACCTCAGACTGTTGTGGTAAAGAGCCACAGCAGGAAGCGCTGGGGAAAAGGCGGCAAGAAGCCGTCAGGTAGGAGCAGAGAAGATGAACGCGAGTGAACCACTGGACAAGTGTCGTTACGTGTAAGCGTTGTCAAAACCGGGTTCTTGTCGTTACCCCGGGATAAGGATGGTGGAAACCTGTTTACTGACCATCCGGCAACCGGCATTGAGGTGGCATGATCTCTGCTCAGGCTCAGATACGGAACGTGTGAACCTGAACCGCCCCGGTTTTCCGGGAGAGTATTTTGGTTGGGAACTCAGGCTGCCAGATCCTTATTCCCGATGGAAGCATAATATGCCTGTTCGGCTTCTGTCGGTGGGATATGCCCCAGCCTTTCCAGCAACCGGCGATTGTTGTACCAGTCCACCCACGCCAGCGTCGCCTGCCCGACTGTGTCGTCTTCCCCACGCACGTGTGGGTGTTTCCTTAGCCAGCTCTACCGGAGGTTCGCCGGTCGGGGGATTGCCCCCGAGTGGTAGATTAAAAGGGAACTACTTTCGCCAGCTTACACGACACGCTGGGCGGATATTTCTGCAGCAAAATTGACTTGAAATTGTGGAGATTTCACCTTGAAATTATCAAAATAAATAACTTAATTACAATAAGTTAGATATGAAATCGCCGTGGCGAAATTATTGACTCAAATTTCTATCAAGGACCTCGTTAATAGCTTTGTCCAGTTCATCCTGAACCACTTTTGGCATACGGCTAAACTCATAAGTCAGCGTACGCCCTTTCACACGTTTGCGCGCGAACTTGTCTTTTTCGTTAAAGGTCCAGAGTGCGGAAATTACTGACTTTTCCTTAGGAGGCGGAGCTATCAATGCCTGAGAGGCCTGGAAAATCAATTTCAGTATACTGACTTTCTTTTCGTCTTCTGGTCGCTCGTAGTCACTCAAAATTGCATCATGCTGATCTGAGACAGACTGAATGAGCCCTTCAGACGTTAAGCCCTTTTCACTGAGTTTTTCATTAACCTCTAACAGAATTTTATAGTCACTAAACGACAGCTCAGACTGAACTGGGAACAGAGAAATCAATTCTTGCGGTACTGCTGCCGCCTGCAGTGCCCTGGTGACCTTAGCCTGGGATAACCCCTCCAGTTCAGCAATTTCCTTTTGATTGAATCCAGACTCTTTCAGAGCCATCAATCTTAAGCCGATCTCCCGAAGATTATGCTCTTTAGCTGTCTGGATATCTTTAGCTAGCTGGCGAGCTTCATCAGCTGATAAAAGTTCATCGGTAACCATTACATCAAGCCCTGTACGGATATAAATCGCTGAGGCTCGCCGTCTTGAACCATCCAGTATCTCAATCCTTTCACCTTGCTTAATTCCAATACAGGGAAAGAACTGCTGAAACTTAATCGTCTGGATAATAGATTTAAGGGACTCCTTGGTCAGAGCAAGTTGATCTCTTCCGTTGGTTTCTTGGTTTACGAATGTCTTACTTTCAACGTCCGATGCAGGTACCCGAACAAACCTGAACGTTATCTTCCTGCCGGTTTTTAGGGTAAATACCTGACTTCTTTGGGTGTCAGTCATCTCGACCATTGACGCCTGGGTATTTAACTGTCTACCAATGGTTTTCCTTTTCTCATTCGACATCACATACCTCCGTTAGTACGAATGAACTCAATGCGATCAAATACGGCCTTCGCAAAGTCTTCCGCTGCAGATTTTGCGCTTTTAAGCGCCTCTGCGCTTCCATCATAGGTTGCTGGATTTGCGGAGATAACTGTGTCAAAAGTCTCCCCGCAGCGCTCGAAGCCATCCAGCCTCGGCAGAACCATGTCGAGCATATCGGCACCGAATACCTCTTTAGCCTGACTATGGCAAATTTTGTGATCAGACTTGTTCAGGATTTTGGACATAAAACCGACATTTCCGATGAGATTGCAGGTGTGTCCATCCTGTTCGATCGAATCAATAAGCGCAGGAAGGCTGGCTACAAACTTCAGGGAAGAATGAAAATCAACCGTTGCCGGAGGAAGAGGGGTCAACATCAGGTCTGCCGCTCCGATACAGTTTTTCAGGAACGCATCGAGGTGAGGACCACTATCAAGGAAGATAAAGTCGTAGTCATACCGGAGCTTGTCGATAAGGTTCTCTTTAAGCACTGCATGAATATTTTGCCCGGGCAGATGTTCCTCACACAATCCCTTCCAGCCTTCAGCAAGGAATGCATCGTCAATGGAAGCGGGAATAACATCAACGCCCGGGATAATTGACGGCACGATGAAATCGGACAGTAATTCCTCACGAGACACGTTCTGGAGCATGGCCTGAGCAGCCGTATTTTCAACCAGGCCCACTGAATTCTCATGGCTCAGGAACATTGTCAGAGATGCCTGCGGATCGAAATCGATGGCCAGAATACGCATGTCTTCGAACAGAAGCTGAGGATGAGCCCGAAAAGCATGGGATAATGAAGCGGTAGAAACTGTCTTGGAACCGCCACCTTTAAGGTTACATACAAAAATAGTGAAGGCTTTATCGAATCGATCTCTGTACTTGGGGACTTTTCGATGGAAATACAGATCGATGACGTTCTGAATCGTCATCGCGTACTTCATCGTATTGCCGGAAGGTTTCTTTTTAAAAATGTAGCCACTTGCTTCCATTTCGGCTACAGCATACTCAACACTCCCTTTGCTGAGCTTAGGCAGCTTATACAGGGCAGCTTTGCTGTATTCCTGATAGAACTCAGTAAGCTTCAATTCCTCTTTTTGCTGGCGGATACTTTCGCTCAAGGATGTCAGAAGTTTACCTGCACGTGTAGCTACTTTCCGTAACTGCTCAATATTTTCCATTTATCACCTCATGACATTTTTTGTTATTTTGAGCAAAAAACATCATGTTACAAGGAAAAAATCATAATATTTTGATTTTGCTCTCAACAGTTGGAGACGTGTTTAATTTTGTTGACCCACAGCACAAATCGTGAGTAAGTTCAGAGCTTGCATCTGAGCGAGGGGGTGGGCAAGCCCGCAGGGCGCGTCAACCTGTCACATTGGGGTATAATTCAAATTTACATAGAGAGACAATCATTATGAAACCAAAGACTGAACATATAAAAAGCTTCTGCGTGGCGGGGCTTTGCGTACGTACGAAAAACATTGATGAGTTCAATTCTGAAAGTGCAAAAATCCCTGGACTATGGGCAAAGTTCTATTCAGAGGGGGTGACAGAGCAGATCTCAACACGGTTACCAAATACTCCAATTTTTGGCGTTTACTCAGCTTATGAAACTGACGCTACCGGCTTCTATGATTTAACCGTTGGTGTATCTGTTGATAAATCAAACAGCGATTTTGAAAATATTGTCATTGAAGCTGGGGAATATCTCGTTTTTGAAGCAAGAGGGGCTATGCCCGATGCGATGATTCAAACCTGGTCTTATATCTGGTCTTATTTTGAGCAACACCCTGAGATATGTCGCAGTTTTCTTACTGATTTTGAAGCTTATAAAAGTCCTGAAGAAGCTGATATCTACATAGGTATTAGCACTACATAATCTTTTCAAACTCAATTTCCATAAGTCTACATTGTGGCTCAGCCCCCAACGTAGACAAGGAATACGTCCAAAACTCATCAATATTCACATATGCTATGTGCATATTGAATTGTTCAGAAATGCACTTAGCGTACGTTTCCGTACGGTTGGGCTTCGGAACCCTTTTTCAGGCTGTCAGAGTGCTCAGGGCGGATCTTCCCTGTGTCAGGCCGGGATATACCTCATCAGACTGATTTCCCGAGCGTGGATTTTCAGCTCCTGCACATTCAGGCCCGCCACCGCCCGGCGGTACACCATCTGGCCACCTCACAGTACGCAGGCAAACGGGTCATACCGCAGGACTGCTTACTCATCTGCGCGTAGCAGACCTTTGCCGCCGGCTCCGGTTTATCCATTTCCAGCGCGCTGTACAAAGTTAGCTATTAACGCAGCTACCCGGTCACTACCTCAATACGCAAAAGACTTAAATAATGTGGATTTTTGGGTTTTTAAATGAGTTTTCTTACATATTTACACCGATGTGTTTATGCGCTCATAATTAATTTTATTTTGAAATTATCTCACGGTGATGGTTAATACATGGACAGAAAAACGCATCTGGTAATTATTTCTGTTATTTCTTCACTCCTGATTGGCTGTAATTCGGTCGGCAAGACCCGGCCTTCTTCAGTTTCTCTCGTTTCATCTCAGAGTCAGAAAAGCAGCATCAGCGCAAAATCAGATGGTCGCCAGTGTGTTGATAACTTCGACCTCCTGAAGCAACTTAACACGTCTGCGTATTCCGGATATAAGGCCCAGTTTGACAGCGTTAACCGACAGTACGCGTACTATAAAGCTAATGAAGAATTAATGGAAAAGGACCCTAAAGAAGTTATGGTCATCACTCTGAATGATAAGCTGAATATGATTTGTGACAGGGTTAAAAGTCAGACGTTTGTTGAAATACGAAACCGCATGTTACAGGTTTCTAAGATTTAATTATTGATATATTCGGGGTGCTGTTTGTGTTTGCTGACATCAGGTTTTTTGAAAAAATGCGGCTGTTTGTTTTATTTTACTGGGTCATAAGTAGTTTTCTTTTCCCTCTTGCCCCGCTTGCATTTGCTTCCCAGCCTGATGGGATGGAAAGGCTCGGGGAGATGAGTCATCTGATGGAGGCTGGTCACGGGAAGACGGAGGCATTGCTCTCTGAACCTTACGGAAAGGCATCGTCACTCCCGGCGCCTGAGGTGTCTGTTGTTAAGCCATCCTCAGAGCCTTTGCGGGGCGCAGCGTTTCCCGGCAAAAACAACAACCACAGCAACCCTGATATTTCAGTTCATTCAGCCGGAACGGACTCTTCAGAGCCTGCGAGTCCACCACTAATGCCGGGCAGTATACATAATGAAACTTCCCCCCAAAAAACCGAACCCCCTCAGGCCCTGCTGAGCGGGGTTCAGTCCGTCTGGGGAGTTATGGGGGCGGAGGACCGCGCCGGGGCTGCGCGCTCAGCAGCGCTTGGACGTATCAACGGAATGGCCAATGGGGTGATGAATAATGCCATACGTGACTGGCTTGGGCAAAAAGGCAATGCACGTGTTCAGATAGATACGGAAAAACGCGGGAGCGCTGATTTACTGGTTCCTCTGGTGGATGCTCAGGAGCATCTTATTTATGGTCAGGCCGGCGTGCGGCGTGACAGAGACAGAACAATCTGGAATGGCGGTCTGGGCGTGCGGTATTACCCGGCAGAGGAATTCATGCTGGGAGTTAACAGTTTTTATGATTATGACCAGACGGGCAATAATGCCCGTTATGGTGTAGGGCTCGAGGCCAGAACTGACTATATCAGTCTTTCAGCGAACCGTTATTTCCGAATTACTGACTGGCATCAGTCGGTGCTTGATTCCATGCGTGATTATGATGAGCGCCCTGCTAACGGTTATGACCTGAGGGCCAGGTACTGGCTGCCGGCATATCCGCAGGTTGGTGGGGAATTTACCTACGAAAAATATTTCGGAAAAGGAATAGCTTCCGGGACAGGCTCTGCCTCTCCTGATTCCCTCCGGGATGCTCCGCAGACGTTTACGACTGCCGTAAATTATACGCCTTTCCCGTTAATGACAGTCACTGCCGGTCACCGCTCAGGTGACTCATCTGACCTGTTTGCCAGGATTGATTTTAACTGGCGGTTTGGATTGTCGCTTTCTGAGCAGTTAAGTGCTGACAATGTCAGCATTATGCGTAGTCTTAAGGGCGGCCGTTATGACCTTGTTGACCGTAACTATAATATTGTCATGCAGTACCGCAAGCAGGAGCTTGTTTCATTGTCATTACCTCCGTCATTTGAGGGGGAGGCGCTGACGAGTATTCCGGTTACCGCAAAGGCGAAGGCAAAGTACGGAGTTTCCCGCGTTGAGTGGGAGGCCGGCGCCTTTATTGCAGCCGGAGGGCAGATTGTCACAGGGGCAAATCCTCTTGAGGTCAGCCTGGTGTTGCCTGCCTGGAATTCGCCTGAAACGGGAAAAGAAAATACCTACACTCTTACTGCAGTAATGACCGACAGGGAAGGCAACAAAGCGGAAGCCCGGACGGTTATAACCGTGAAGGCGTCTTCCGTTCAGGCCACTCTCAGCGTTGTGTCAGATAATGCGCTTGCGGACGGGCGGTCTGCCAATCAGGTGGTGGTTAAGGTGACGGACGCCAGCGGGAAGCCAGTGTCCGGAATGGCGCTGAAGGTGATTATATCCCCTTCGACAGGAAAGAATGAATGTACCATCAATGGCTCGTCTGACTGCGGAGGGTTTGCGGCAACAACGGATGCTTCAGGCCAGGTTGCTCTCAATATAACTCACTTAAGGGCGGGGCAGTACGCGCTCAGTACAACGCTCATCAACGGCAACAGTTTTGTAACCGGTGTGACTTTTGTTCCGGTGAATGCCTCCGTTACCGGTATGACCCTGCTGGCAACTTCTCCTGTAACGGTCGGGCAGAGCAGTATGCTGACGTTAAAGGTTGTCAACCGCGATTCAGTTCCTGTAACAGGCCTGCAATCCTCTGATATCGTGCTGAGTAACACCCTGACGGGACAGGATTACAGTGGAATTGTCTGGACAGACAACGGAGACGGAAGTTATTCCGCGAGCGTTGTGATGACGTCTGCCGGCATAAACACTCTTAAAGCGAATATACCAGCCAGTAACATCGTGGCAGATGCCAGCGTGAGCGTGACGGCGGGCGCGCCGGATGCGGCCCGTTCATCGCTGGCCGCGGCGCCGGCGACCATAGCGGCTGACGGGGTGGCGGCGAGCACGCTGACCCTGACGCTGCGCGACGCGCTGAACAACCCGGTGAGCGGGCAGGCGGTTGCCTTTGCCTCGACCCTCGGGGGGGTGACCTTCAGCACGGTGACGGACAACGGAGACGGCAGCTACACGGCGACCCTGACCGGAACGACGGCGGGCGCTGCGGCGGTGAGCGCCACGCTGGGCGGTGCGGCCTTCGGGGTGGCCCCGGCCGGTGTCACCCTGACGGCGGGCGCGCCGGATGCGGCCCGTTCATCGCTGGCCGCGGCGCCGGCGACCATAGCGGCTGACGGGGTGGCGGCGAGCACGCTGACCCTGACGCTGCGCGACGCGCTGAACAACCCGGTGAGCGGGCAGGCGGTTGCCTTTGCCTCGACCCTCGGGGGGGTGACCTTCAGCACGGTGACGGACAACGGAGACGGCAGCTACACGGCGACCCTGACCGGAACGACGGCGGGCGCTGCGGCGGTGAGCGCCACGCTGGGCGGTGCGGCCTTCGGGGTGGCCCCGGCCGGTGTCACCCTGACGGCGGGCGCGCCGGATGCGGCCCGTTCATCGCTGGCCGCGGCGCCGGCGACCATAGCGGCTGACGGGGTGGCGGCGAGCACGCTGACCCTGACGCTGCGCGACGCGCTGAACAACCCGGTGAGCGGGCAGGCGGTTGCCTTTGCCTCGACCCTCGGGGGGGTGACCTTCAGCACGGTGACGGACAACGGAGACGGCAGCTACACGGCGACCCTGACCGGAACGACGGCGGGCGCTGCGGCGGTGAGCGCCACGCTGGGCGGTGCGGCCTTCGGGGTGGCCCCGGCCGGTGTCACCCTGACGGCGGGCGCGCCGGATGCGGCCCGTTCATCGCTGGCCGCGGCGCCGGCGACCATAGCGGCTGACGGGGTGGCGGCGAGCACGCTGACCCTGACGCTGCGCGACGCGCTGAACAACCCGGTGAGCGGGCAGGCGGTTGCCTTTGCCTCGACCCTCGGGGGGGTGACCTTCAGCACGGTGACGGACAACGGAGACGGCAGCTACACGGCGACCCTGACCGGAACGACGGCGGGCGCTGCGGCGGTGAGCGCCACGCTGGGCGGTGCGGCCTTCGGGGTGGCCCCGGCCGGTGTCACCCTGACGGCGGGCGCGCCGGATGCGGCCCGTTCATCGCTGGCCGCGGCGCCGGCGACCATAGCGGCTGACGGGGTGGCGGCGAGCACGCTGACCCTGACGCTGCGCGACGCGCTGAACAACCCGGTGAGCGGGCAGGCGGTTGCCTTTGCCTCGACCCTCGGGGGGGTGACCTTCAGCACGGTGACGGACAACGGAGACGGCAGCTACACGGCGACCCTGACCGGAACGACGGCGGGCGCTGCGGCGGTGAGCGCCACGCTGGGCGGTGCGGCCTTCGGGGTGGCCCCGGCCGGTGTCACCCTGACGGCGGGCGCGCCGGATGCGGCCCGTTCATCGCTGGCCGCGGCGCCGGCGACCATAGCGGCTGACGGGGTGGCGGCGAGCACGCTGACCCTGACGCTGCGCGACGCGCTGAACAACCCGGTGAGCGGGCAGGCGGTTGCCTTTGCCTCGACCCTCGGGGGGGTGACCTTCAGCACGGTGACGGACAACGGAGACGGCAGCTACACGGCGACCCTGACCGGAACGACGGCGGGCGCTGCGGCGGTGAGCGCCACGCTGGGCGGTGCGGCCTTCGGGGTGGCCCCGGCCGGTGTCACCCTGACGGCGGGCGCGCCGGATGCGGCCCGTTCATCGCTGGCCGCGGCGCCGGCGACCATAGCGGCTGACGGGGTGGCGGCGAGCACGCTGACCCTGACGCTGCGCGACGCGCTGAACAACCCGGTGAGCGGGCAGGCGGTTGCCTTTGCCTCGACCCTCGGGGGGGTGACCTTCAGCACGGTGACGGACAACGGAGACGGCAGCTACACGGCGACCCTGACCGGAACGACGGCGGGCGCTGCGGCGGTGAGCGCCACGCTGGGCGGTGCGGCCTTCGGGGTGGCCCCGGCCGGTGTCACCCTGACGGCGGGCGCGCCGGATGCGGCCCGTTCATCGCTGGCCGCGGCGCCGGCGACCATAGCGGCTGACGGGGTGGCGGCGAGCACGCTGACCCTGACGCTGCGCGACGCGCTGAACAACCCGGTGAGCGGGCAGGCGGTTGCCTTTGCCTCGACCCTCGGGGGGGTGACCTTCAGCACGGTGACGGACAACGGAGACGGCAGCTACACGGCGACCCTGACCGGAACGACGGCGGGCGCTGCGGCGGTGAGCGCCACGCTGGGCGGTGCGGCCTTCGGGGTGGCCCCGGCCGGTGTCACCCTGACGGCGGGCGCGCCGGATGCGGCCCGTTCATCGCTGGCCGCGGCGCCGGCGACCATAGCGGCTGACGGGGTGGCGGCGAGCACGCTGACCCTGACGCTGCGCGACGCGCTGAACAACCCGGTGAGCGGGCAGGCGGTTGCCTTTGCCTCGACCCTCGGGGGGGTGACCTTCAGCACGGTGACGGACAACGGAGACGGCAGCTACACGGCGACCCTGACCGGAACGACGGCGGGCGCTGCGGCGGTGAGCGCCACGCTGGGCGGTGCGGCCTTCGGGGTGGCCCCGGCCGGTGTCACCCTGACGGCGGGCGCGCCGGATGCGGCCCGTTCATCGCTGGCCGCGGCGCCGGCGACCATAGCGGCTGACGGGGTGGCGGCGAGCACGCTGACCCTGACGCTGCGCGACGCGCTGAACAACCCGGTGAGCGGGCAGGCGGTTGCCTTTGCCTCGACCCTCGGGGGGGTGACCTTCAGCACGGTGACGGACAACGGAGACGGCAGCTACACGGCGACCCTGACCGGAACGACGGCGGGCGCTGCGGCGGTGAGCGCCACGCTGGGCGGTGCGGCCTTCGGGGTGGCCCCGGCCGGTGTCACCCTGACTGGAGAGATAACAGGTGTCACCGCAGGTGGATTTACCTTTGCTACTACGGCAGGTTTCCCGACAACTGGTTTTAATAATGCCTCATTTACCATTAATACAGTGGGGGCTGCAGCAGGATATAACTGGACAAGTAGTGATACGTCGTGGGTTTCGGTATCTTCTACTGGTAGAGTGACGTTTACTGCAGAGGGTACCACATCGCCTGTAACCATTACGGCAACACCAATTGCCGGGGGGGATGCATTGACTTATACATTTACAGTTAATAAATGGTTTATTAATAATGGTGCAACTCGGTTAACGGGAAATAATGCCAGAGATTGGTGCATTGGTAGGGCTCTAAATTTGCCTGTTCTCAGTGATATGACGGTTAACAACAGTAATATTGCTACAGGAGTCCGTGGTATAGGTGCTCTTTGGAATGAGTGGGGGGCTTTAGCGGTGTATCCGGGTTCAGGCTTTACTAATGGATCGTATTGGTCTGCACAAGCTTTAAATGTTTCCACTTGGTATGAGGCAAGCATGGAATCAGGTATAGTGTATACTGGTTCTATAGTTGCGGTAGATTATGTTATGTGTAGTAAATATTTATAATATTTACCTGCATATTTTGGGCCTGCACCCGAAAAATTGGACTTCCAACAAAGTAAGGTGCAGTTCGGTTCATAGTTGATGAACAGATTCCAATTGTTGATTGAAATTTGATGTCAATCCGTGTTCGAATGAAGTTAAACAAGTCTCAGCATCTACCATTAATATACGGTCTGCAAATGAATATGACTGGGCCAGCAGTGCCCCATGGGCTTCGGTGGATGATAGTGGTCGGGTGGAATTTATCTCTAATGGAAACGCCTCCCCGGTTACCATTACGGCGACACCGAAATTGGGAGGTTCCGCTCTGACCTATACTTTCACGATAAAAAGTTGGTTTTTAGGTAGCGGAAACACAGAGATGTTATGGTCTGATGTCGCTGCATACTGCTCTGCGCGGTCCGGCTACAGTATGCCAACTGCGCAACAACTTATCGGCAATGGCACCCGAGGTACACTGGGCGGACTCTGGAGCGAGTGGGGGGCAATACGGTATTATGGTACTAGTGAGTTTTTCCATAACTTCTACTGGGTGTCGGACCCGGCGAGCAGCGGCTTTAATAACAGCGCCAACATTACCGTGGGCTACGTTGCTATACCCTCCCCCATTAGCGCAGTGGGACACACAGCGTGTCGCAAGGATCTTTAGTATTTAGGGGGGACTACGCCGGAATCCCAGATTTTTCCGTTCATGCTTAGGAAAATGAATCATCGTTTTAAAAATATCTTGACCATGGATGTTCTCGTGAGGAGCGTAATGGTTGCGGGTTGTTGTGGCACTTATGACGATAAAATGCGGTTTTTGGTGAGTTTTTAACCTGAAAGCCGTTTTTAAGGCGCACTTACCCTGCAGTCTGTCCCAGAAGCCATCGTTTCCGGCCATCGTTTCCGGGGGCAGTTTGGATATAGATAATTATTGTACGGTAAGGCTGTTTTTGAACAGGCTTACTGTACCAATAGTGTGTATTCCTGTGCTATACGCCGTTTTCAGGGATTTGACCTTAATTGGATAACCTAAATGCAATACGGCAAGAGCGGCAACTTAAAAGCGATAGCCGCTGATGTAAAATCAATCTGTTACGAATCTCGATTGGTTAAATAATGCGCTTAACGTACAAAAATTTCCGATCTCCAAACTGCGGTTCTGGTTGTCTGAGTTCACAGCAAAAAATATCCCGGCATATTGTTGTGGTTCAGTGTTTTTTTATTGTGTGAATTGATTTTTATAATGATTTACATGTGTTTTAATATTTTTTTATGAGTTATTTTGAGTTTTTAACTTTTCCCTGAGATGCTATTTTTAGATACACTCATGGTGCTTTTTAAGGGTTTCAGATTGGAAAAGCATTTAACTCCCGTTGAGTTCACTGGGATTTATAACAATCTCTATTCAATCTCCGACAGTTGGGCTGATCTCTGGATGATGTTGTTTATTACCAGAGTGCCAGTCGGAAGGATTCTGATGCTGAAATATAATGATGTTCATGAAGATGTGATTTTCCTGAAATCCCACAGGAGATTTAAAGGGGAGTTTTTAAATATGAATATAAGCCTTAAAAAGTTGATTGAAATACGTGCTAAACGATATCCTGATGATGTCTATATTTTCCAGAGCCATTCAAATTACAAAAAGTTTAATCAGAGCCCTTTGACATTAATTGCGTTTAACCGAGCATTAAAAATAGCTTCAGAAAAAGTGACGACTAAAACCGTTAGCAGTAAAAGCGCCTATATAAAACAGAGGCTTTGTTATATATAAAGAGCGGTAACATCGTACTATATGATTAACTCAATTGTACTATAGAGTTCTTTGCTGCTGATAGACGGAGAGTGGCGCGACCACGTTCTGACGGCGTTAACCACCCGGGACTGGACCGCAGGTCGTTAAGGAGAAAAGATGAAGTATCAGCTAAACGGTACAGAAGCGCGCGTGATTGGGTGCTTACTCGAAAAACAGGTCACCACGCCGGAGCAGTATCCGCTCTCCGTCAACGCCGTAACCATGGCCGGCAACCAGAAGACCAACCGCGAGCCGGTGATGAACCTCAGCGAGCATGAGGTTCAGAACGTGCTGGATGCGCTGGTAAAACGCCACTATCTGCGCACCGTCAGCGGCTTCGGCAACCGCGTGACCAAATACGAACAGCGCTTCTGTAACTCCGAATTCGGCGACCTGAAGCTGAGCAGCGCGGAAGTGGCGGTCATCACCACGCAGTTGCTGCGCGGGGCGCAGACGCCGGGAGAGCTGCTCACGTGCGCTTCCCGTATGCATGAGTTCAGCGACATGCAGGAAGTTGAGCAGACCCTGGAAGGGCTGGCTTCTCGCGAAGACGGCCCATACGTGGTGCGTCTGGCGCGCGAGCCGGGCAAACGTGAAAGCCGCTATATGCATCTGTTCAGCGGCGACGTCGATGTCGCTACCGTGGAGAGCGACGCGGGATCCTCAGCAGGCACTGACACTCTTGTCGCTAGGGTAGAGGCGCTGGAAGACGAGGTCGCCGGGCTGAAACAGCGTCTGGATGCCTTGCTGGCACATCTGGGAGAATGACGGTGAAAAAATTACGCGTAGGCGTGGTGGGGCTCGGCGGCATCGCGCAAAAAGCCTGGCTGCCTGTTTTAGGTGCGGCCACGGACTGGACCCTGCAAGGGGCATGGTCACCCACCCGAGAAAAGGCAGAACGTATCTGCGAAACCTGGCGCATTCCGTATGCCGCCTCTCTGCAGGATCTGGCCCGCGAGTGTGATGCGGTTTTTGTGCATACCTCAACGGCAACCCACTATCAGGTGGTGAGCGAGCTGCTCAATCTGGGGGTTCACGTCTGCGTGGATAAGCCGCTGGCGGAAAATGTTCAGGATGCCGAACGGCTGATTGAGCTGGCCGCGCGCAAAAAACTGACGCTGATGGTGGGCTTCAACCGCCGCTTCGCGCCGCTTTACCAGCAGCTGAAGGCGCAGTCGGACACGCTCGCCTCGCTGCGGATGGATAAACACCGCACCGACAGCATTGGGCCGAACGATCTGCACTTCACCCTTCTGGATGATTATCTGCACGTTGTGGATACGGCTCTGTGGCTGAGCAACGGCGAAGCGCTGCTGAAAAGCGGTACCCTGTTAACGAATGACCAGGGGCAGATGGTCTACGCGGAGCACCACTTTGCCGTTGAGCATCTTCAGATTACCACCAGCATGCACCGTCGGGCGGGTAGCCAGCGTGAATCCGTGCAGGCGGTGACCGAGGGCGCGCTGTACGACATAACGGACATGCGCGAATGGCGGGAAGAGAAGGGCAACGGCGTGGTGACGCTCCCGGCGCCAGGCTGGCAGAGCACCCTCGAGCAGCGCGGTTTCGCAGGATGCGCCCGTCACTTTATCACCTGCGTGCAAAATCAGACGGTTCCTGAAACGTCCGGCGAGCAGGCCATTCTGGCGCAGCGCATTGTGGAAAGGCTCTGGCGCGATGCCATGAGCGAATAACTCGCTGTAACATCTGCGGATAGTAATTCGTTGAAATCCGGGTAGACTAAGCGCCGCTTGATTGTCCTGAAGGAAATAAAAACACGCCCCTGGAAGGGCGTGTGAAATCTCGTCAGAAGCGGTAGCCCACGCTGAAGCTGTTGATGGAATAGGTTGTATTCCAGTACTCCGGTCGGCTGCCTTCGTAACCGACATTCAGGGACAGATTTTCTACCTGGTTAATGCTCACCCCTGCGGCGTACGCAAAGTTTGTGGAAACCGAAGAACCATTAAACGTTTGATTACCGCCCGGCTCGTCAGCCCGCACACTGTTGCGCCACACCAGACGGGAGTCAGCCTTCGTGCCGGCAGCACCAATCAGGCCATAGAAGCTGAGATACTGGTAAGCATCCGGTGAACTCATATTGACAGCTCCGATGGGGCCGGCATCAGGTTTCTCCGGGAAGCGTTCGTCAGGTGGTGAAGTACTGAGTGAGGTATTCCGCGCGTGTGGCGCTGGAACTTAGTCAGGTATGCTATGGCGATGAAGCCTTGTGGGAAGCGGGCTCCCGCTATTTACGGACTCAGGCGCGCAAGTCCTTAGTGCGGATATCGGGGGCTTTCTGTCAGGCTCCTTCGCGCACGAAGACGAACCCCGGCAGCGGCAGCAAGGCGTCTAGGTCTTCTTCCGGCCAGCCAGGTAACTGTTGCAGAACGTTCGTCAGCCAGGCATGTGGATCAAGACCGTTCATCTTCGCTGTTTCCAGCAGGCTCATGATTTTTGTGGCACGCTCACCCGCTGCAACCGAACCGGCGAAGAGCCAGCTGGAGCGTCCCATCACCACAGGTCTGATGGCCCTCTCACAGCGATTATTGTCAAGGGGTAACGCGCCATCCTCCAGGAAGCGACTGAGAACCACACGACGTTTTAGTGCATACGCGATCGCTTTACCCAGCGCGGAGCTCTCCGGGCACGCTTCTTTCTGCTGCTCCAGCCATTGCCACAACGTAAGCATCCGGTGAACTCATATTTTCTTAATTATTTCAGCGGGTAATATCAGCAACATCTTTAACTGACGAAGGATGTTTACTGATGAGACAACGATGGTTCATTGAGAAGAAAAAACACCATGTCGCCAGCTGGCGGGCCAGCGGTCTTACCCGTCAGCAGTATTGCGAACTTAACGACATACCCTTTACTTCATTCCGTGAATGGCCGCAGGATGTCGCAAAGGCAGAGCGACGCGCCAGCGAGCCCGCTGTGCTGCCCGTACATATCACGGAAGCTACGCCGCCTGCTGAACCTTTTTCACCCGTGGTAAATGAGCCCGTAACCCTCTTTCTCCCCGGCGGGATACGCATGTGCTGCCATCCTTCGCAACTCACCGATGTCTTCAGGGCTCTCAAATATGCTGACGCCTGAAAATGTCTTTCTCGCCGTCAAACCCGTTGATATGCGTCGGGGGATCGACACGCTGACGCAGTATGTCCAGAATGAGCTCAACGCGTCGTGGCACGAAGGAGCCGCCTTCGTCTTCACCAATAAATCCCGCTCGCGTATCAAAGTGTTGCGCTGGGATAAACACGGCGTCTGGTTATGCGTTCGCCGTCTGCACAAGGGGAACTTCCGCTGGTCCCGGGCGAGTGATGTTGCCTGGTCCCTCACTACCGATGAGTTCAGCTGGCTCGTCAGCGGCGTTGACTGGCAGCAGGTCAAAGGTCACGATCTCACAAAATGGGTCTTCCGGGATGCAACTGAATCTGCACCAAAAGCCAGTATAACCTTATGAACAATAATGACTATCTGTGCCGGATGCGGTATAATTACCCGCATGGATATCTCTGTTCTCTCCACCACCAACGACATCGAGCAACTTCGCACACTGGCACTTGCCATGGTGCAAAATGTCGTGTCTGAGAACGCTGAAAAAGAAGAAAAGCTTCGCCAGCAGAATATCTCTCTTCAGCAACACATCCTTCTGCTGGAAGAAGCGCTGAAACTGGCACGCCAGCAACGGTTCGGTAAAAAGGGCGAAACACTGGCCGGTATGCAACGCTCCCTGTTCGAAGAGGATATGGATGCGGATATCGCTGCGGTTGAAGCGCAACTGGACACGCTGCTTCCTGCTGAAGAAAAATCAGCTCCGGAACGTCCGGCACGAAAACCGCTACCGGCCCATCTCCCGCGTGTCACAAAAACTATCGAACCGGCCTCAACCGAAAGCTGTCCTGACTGCCAGGGCGCACTGCGTCACATCCGCGATGAGGTGAGCGAAAAACTGGAGTATATCCCGGCTCGCGTCGTGGTTAACCGGTACGTTCGCCCGCAGTATGGATGTACCTGCTGCCAGCGGGTGGTCAGCGGTGATATGCCTGCACACATTATCCCGAAAGGTGCGGCAGAGCCGTCACTCATCGCCCAGATGGTGATCAGCAAGCACTGCGACCATATGCCCCTGTACCGCCAGCAGTCGGTGCTGGCCCGCTCAGATATCCATCTGCCCGTCAGCACGATGGCTGATATGGTAGGGCGTGCGGGGGCAGCACTTACACCACTGGCGGAATTGTTCATCGCTGATCTGCCATTTGCCGCCCGTCATATTTTCTCCTTCAGAAATTATCAGTTACGACATCTGACAATCCCTTCTGGGATTGATTCTTATTATCTGAATTCGTATGTATTGATCATGTAATTAATCTATATACACATGGTCTCCCTCTTTATTTTAATTTCCGAAACATTGCTTTGTTAGCTTGCTGTATCTTTCATGGAAGTCACGATTGAGAGGGATATGCGGGTTTTCTCCGCCCAAAAAATGAGTAATCACCCCCTGGTGATTTGCAATGTAATTAACAAAGCTTTCTTTATTGTTGAATTCTTTTTTTGTGAATGATATTTCTGGAACTGCATTTTCCCAACCCGCATCAAACTTACCTTTTACTTTAAGGCTGAAACTTTTCTCATTAACTACAATTTCTATCCTTTTCTCTTTATTAGATTTTAATCCTTCCATTTCCTGATTGATAGAAAAATATATTTTTTGTGATTTTTTATCGCACGCAAATGCACCATATCGGATATCGGATTTTTCCTTCCCATAATATAAAGTCTGATTTTTAGAATACCATCCAAGGGGTGAATCACTTGAGCTTGCCAAAGATGTGCTGGAAAAAACAATAGAAACACTAAAACATAACAATGAAATATATCTCATTCTGCTGCCTGCCTTTACCTCGATAATTTTTGGAAAATATCACAAAAGCAAGGTGCTAACAAGCCGCTGATCTAAATAGCTGCGTCTAATACCGCTCCACTTTTCCTGCCCATGTTTTCCTCCGGGGAGCGGGCTGACGGTTTCCATAAAATGGTGAACCTTTCTCAACAACTGCCACATTGTCCGGCACTGATGGTTCCGGGTTATCGTATCGTGCAGGGCCTGCCAGAGTCGCTCAACATGGTTCACCCACGGCGAGTAAACCGGCTGGTAAATCACTCTGAACTTCGGGTTTTCCTTCAGCCAGCGCTGTGTTTCACGGCTTTTATGAATGATGTAGTTATCCACGATAAGCGTGATGGTTTTGCCCGGTGATACGTGGCTTTAAGGTGTTTCAGCAGGCTGATAAACAGTACCGAACTTTTGCTGCTTCTCCCCACGTAACTGACTTTTCCTGTGTCGCTGTGCAACGCCCCGGTCAGATAATATTTTCCATTCTGCCCCGGTGTGACCACACGTTTCTGATGCCCGCGCAACTGCCAGTCCGCTCCGATTTGGGGATTGAGGTGGATATCCACTTCATCCTCATAAAAGACCGGGTGATCTGTGCTGCATTCGTCCAGCGCTTTATGGATGGCGGCCATCTTTTCATCTTTATGCGGATCATGCATACACAGCGTCGGAGCCGCCCTGCGCCATACTATCCCAGCGATGGGCAACCAGCGATGAAGAGTTCCCACATGAAGCGGGGATCCTGTTATCTCATTGATTTTTTTATCGCCAGACGTTCTGTTCTCCAGCGCGAACGCTGATAACCAAAATCACCGGGAGAATACTTTATCTGTTCACGTAACAGGATGCAGATATGCTCAATTCCAAGTATAGTGTATTTGTAAGAAGTGGCATCAGAAAATGATTATATCTCCTACATTGTCCTTGAATCTGTTCAGAAGTGGTGTTTGATACTTTCCCTTTAGATTGTATAAGTTGATCTCCGAAATACGGAGGGAAAGACAGCAGCAGTGTGGTCAGTTCTCTTTTTTTATTTTTATAAGCACAGTGGTTTGAAAATAATAGCCAATAAAACACATAAAAAAATCTATCATTCATTGTTTATTGCTGCCATTGTTAGATACAATACGTTATAAATCCATTAGCAATGACATGGATGAATTCAAAATTAATATAAATCACTTAACCAATACTAAAGTTATAATCTGTACTATATATTTCAGGGTGTGATATTGGAATGGAAAATAGCCATTTAAAGAGTTATTAGGTTAATATGATATCACACTGAAATCAAACTAAATAAAAAAAGTGAGCAGACTATATACTGGGCAATTACATTTCAAGGGTATCCTATGAAATTTCCATTACGCCGTATAATCTGGATTGTTGCAGTTTTGATGGGGTGTTATTCAATTTTTTTTGTTGACCAAACAAAACTACCAACAATGCATACAGGGAATTTGTTGTTATTTGTAGGTTTGATTTTCTCTTTAATAGATGTGGTAAAAACAATAACACGTTGGTAAGCCCATATTAATGGGGGGGGGGGGTAGTTAATTTATGATTTTTCCTTAATAACAAGATGTGTTTAATTACAAGTTCCATATAAAACGGGCAATACATGACAGAGATACATAAAAATATTTGTTTAGTGTCATGCATGTAAATATTCCCCAAAAATAACAAAATCACTTTTAGTGATAAAGTTGTTCCCGTTCCGTGAGTAGTCTTATTTTGATGAACATATTAAGGAATAGAAAAATTATACAGAAAATTCAGCTATAGTAGCGTGAGCATCATGATGACACCGAAAATCATCACCAATGCAGCCCACAAGATATTCCTTCTCCGCTCGCGCCTTCTTCCTCTTTCAAAAGGAGACGATATATGACAGTGATAGCAATATCCCGCATAGGGGTTCGTCAGTTTTCCGCAGTACGGGCAGCATTTCAGGATAGTCGGTAACATCTTCAGTCCTCCTATTGTGCCAGTGTCAATAATTTCAGCAGGCAACCCCGGTTTACCACTATGCTGTCTGGCACCCAGACAACTCGCTGAGCAGGAATATTAAGATCGATTTCTATTGCCAGCTCTTCACGGTTAAAACCACCCACACATTGAAGGTCTTGAAGTTTATACCACGGATTAGCGTATCGAACATAAAATCAATGGGCTATCTCTGATTAAGCACCTCAGGTGTTACCAGGTTACTAAATTGCTTGCTCTTCAAAGAAAATTCAGTTTCAGCAGGAATTAAATCATGGCAACCCGTTATGCTTCCAATTACTCTCATAGCAAATTGCATCTTCAGGCGTCTAACATGCGAGGCTTTAGAGAAAGCCAATTTCATGTGAGATATAATATAACGTCATATAGAAAAAGCCCGTATGAACGGGCAAAAAAAAATGTGAAACAAATAATGATGTAATCCAACCTTTTCATTATAATGGAAACTTATTATTATAATGGTGTATTTTTATATGTTTTTTTTACTTAATTTACACACAGAAGTCATTTGGCTAAATAGCTGCGCGGAATAGTAATTCCAATAAAACCATTTTGGTCACTGTAATGATACAAAAGCATTTATATACCTTATGGATGACGGTTAGATTTTTAAACGATCTCTGGCCTTGCGAAGACGCGCTTCACCGCGGCGGTCGTACTGTTGAGTGGTGGTGACACTGGCGTGGCCCATGGCATCCTTAACGGTAATCAGGTCTTCGCCGTTATCCAGCATGGCCGTGGCAAAGGTTCTCCTCAAATCGTGCGGGGCGCATTTAGCAATGCCTGCCTGATGCTGGCGGACCTGCAGGACATGGTACACCGCCTGGTCGGTCAGCCGGTCGTTGGTCAGGGTGTCAAAGCGGCGGATACGGGTGAACAGCGGCCCGTCTTTTTCCCCCCGGACGTCATCGATCCACGTTCTGAGCCGCTGCCAGGTGCCGGCCGGCATGTAGGCCAGCCTTTCCTTGTTTCCCTTACCCAGTACCCGGAGTGCCCGTTCATCTGTGACAACGTCACTCAAATCCAGCCCCACGACCTCCGAACGGCGCAGGCCGCAGCCGAGAATGACGGCAAGTATCGCCGCATCGCGGATACCGATACTGGAATCATCGGCCTCGCAGGCAGAAAACAGAGAACGGATCTCCTCCGGTGGCAGGGCCCTGCCGCGCGGAAGACGGCTACCGCGCAGGTTACGCACCGCCCGGATGTGCTGGAAACTCTCGACGTCCATCAGTCGGAGCATCCAGGCTTCCTTTGCCACCCCTTTCAGTGCAGAAAGGTAGGTATTGACGGTGGCGGTGGCCCGGCCGGTGTCGCGCAGCAGTTCGGTCACGGCCATCACGTGATAGCGCCGCAGGCTGCCCCAGCAGCAGGACTCGAGAGACGGGGTTCCGAGCATGCCGGCAACGATGTTCAGGAACGAGGCCATGGTCTGCCGGCTGCGGGGGGAATTAAGGGAAAGCAGGTATGCCCGCGCCGGGCTGACCGGAGCATTTTCACCGGCCAGCGCCGGCAAAAACGCCTCACCAGGTGGAATGACCGCTGCGGACAGACTCAGATCCGGTTCGTCATCGGGCATCAGGGTCATTTCGGCTCCGTCCGGGCCGGAAAACCTCCGGCGCGCTGCGTGAAAAATCGGGGAAAAGTTATACACCAAAGCGTACAGCAGAGAGTCTACTTTTTCAAACGTATATTTTAATAAATAGAATCGTAATATAAAAACTACATAACTGAAATGGGTCAAATGTGATGTGGTTTTAAATTACGCAGTGAAACAACGAAGCATTTATAAAGTAACTGAATCGTTATGCTGAAGGTATAGCTCTGCGTGTTTTCTAATAAGAACCGCTGGGTTCACCGACCTCTTGATTTGCAGCAGGGGCAAATCCTTTCTTTTCGGGGCCGCTTTAACGGATATCGTCATACTCAGGCTCGTCTCTGAGCTATCTGAGCTAATCGGGACCTTTTATCTTGACCTCCGGCCCGTATATCCAGCCAGGTATGGGCTGAATAACAACCTGTTTGACTGCTTCAATTTTAAACTCTTCGGGATAACGCTTACCGTTCATGGGCACCTCTCTTAAAGCCATCTTAAATGACTCTGAGGTGTCTGTTAAACCTGTGGCTATTCAGAGCACAAAGTTCATCAGAGATGATGCTCTTTGCAACAATATCAAAATATTTTCCAATCACCCAAAGATGCAAAAATAAACATAACTATAGGTAAATTAAAATAATATAGGAAGATGCTGGCTTATATTGTAACTTTTGAGATAAATATTTCTTTAAAATCAACCACTTCACTCTAAGGCTGAAAAGGTTGCAATTTCAAAATTGTGAACTTTACATCTACCCGCCAAATCTTATATGGCTCCTGCTTACTTGCATTAAACACTTGATGCCTGATATATTATTTGAAATATTAAGCATGGCCGAACATTAACATTTTTTTCATAGAAGGGTGAAGATAATGTGGTTTTTAATTCTATTTTTGGCAACAATTATGTTTGTTGCAATTTTATGCGTATGGTTTTATCTTAAAGAACGCCATTCTATGGATGTAGTTAAATATATCGACTACTCTTATCGGGATACTGATGACAAGTGACTTAGTGCCGCTTGAGAATCACATGAACCCACTCTAAGGACGGAATTTTCCAGTTTGGTATTATCCAGTGAGTAATAAACTGGTTATAAAAATGTTGTATTAGCTATCGTGAGCCAATAGATAGAATAAGTATTTAATAACGTCATTGAGTGCGATCATGGAAAGCTAAAATTGGTATACCACGCGGGAATTCAAATTTATAAATACAGCATGCGCAACAATCAAAGGGATTAGTGCGTAAAATCAGGACACACCTTCTTATTATGGTTATCTTCTGCGTAAATGCAGATCTTTTTAAATTTACGAACATCTCCTAAATGTGAAATACTATTTCATCTATAAGTTTGCAATTGTGCCATATAAATCGATGTAATATATTCAAAATCCATTTTTATGAAGCTGCTCTTTAGCACATCACTTAACTATGAAAAGAGTTTATTATGATTTCTATAAACCTAACAACAACATCTTCACGGCTTGGGCTTTGTAGTGCAACGGTATGGTCATTGATCAATCAAAAAAAGAAGCCAGATAAAATTGTATTATGGATATCTAAAGAGGCATATCTATCAGATGATGGAATAAAAGATATTCCTGAATGGGTATACAACTTTAATAAAATAGCAAATATTATTGATGTTAAGTTTGTTGAAAATACAGGACCTTACAGGAAGATAATAAACGCATTAATAGAGGCGGCCCCGTCTGATGTACTTGTTTACGCTGATGATGATGTTATTTATGGAGAGTTATGGTTAGATACATTACTGAATGCATTTTATTCTAATGAAGAAAGGATAGCAATCGCTTCGAGAATTAGAGTAACAAAGAGAAATATCATAGGAACACTGCAGTCTTATAGTCAATATGATATTTGTCTAGAAAAGAAAATCTTAAACCATGGTTATATTATTACTGGCGTCGGCGGGTGTGTTCTAACTAAAAAGATGATAAAAGAATCTCTTTTAACAAATAAGGGATATATATCCTTAGCCCCAACGACAGATGACATCTGGATAAGTAAAATATTAGAATTATCAAATGCAAAAGTTGAGGCTTGTCCGGATGCACTAAATTATGTACAGGAGATAATGCACAGGAATAATCCCCTCAGCGTGCAAAACACATTCCAATTCAGGAGAAATAATATCATATTTAAATTAGGCAATATGCTCTACCAAAAAATCCTTTCATATTTTGGCATGCAAAAGACAAACAATGATTTATCAATACAAAAAGTTCATTCTTATTTCAGAGATATTAATTTTTAACAAGGTGATAAATGAATTTTTTAAATAATGTGCGATGGGTTTCAATATCTCAATGTGTTAAGGTTATTTGTCAATTACTTGGCTTGGTTGTCTTTGCAAGATATCTCACACCACAGGAGATAGGGTTAATGTCAATCACATTAGTTGTGGTTAATTTTGTTAATATTCTTAGAGATATGGGATCTTCAGCAGCCATAATTCAAAAAGAAGAAATAGATGAGACATTCAAAAGTTCTGTCTTCATAATGAATGTGGTTGTTGGGTTTGCATTGGCTATTTTATTTTATGCTTCGGCTCATTTTATATCTATTTTCTTTGAGCAGGAAAAACTTGAGTACACCATAAAATTAATTACACTATCTTTTATATTTAATAGTGTCACATCCGTACACTTAGCACTTCTTGAAAGAGGATCAATGTTTAAAAAAATAGCTTTTATAGAATCTCTCTCATCAATATCTTCACTTATAATTGGTGTTTATTTTGCGGTTAATAGTTATGGTGTTTATAGCTTGGTATATCAAGCAATTAGTTTTTCTATTTTTACCTCAATCTCATTTTATATCTTATCGGGATGGAAGCCTTCTTTTACATTTAATACAGATAACATTAAGTCGACATTCAGATTTAGTTCAAATTTGGTTTTTTTTAATTTCATTAACTATTTCTCTAGAAATAGTGACCAACTGATTATTGGGAAGTTCTTCCCCACATCGATATTAGGTGAGTACTCATTAGCATATAGATTGATGTTATTCCCAGTGCAAAATATAACATCTGTCTTAACTAGGTCTCTCTATCCCATTTTAAGTAGATTGCAATCATCACCAAATGATTCTTTCAGGATCTATCTAAAAACCATTAAGGCTATTTCATTAATAGTTCCGGCAATGATGCTGGGTTTATCAGCAGTAAGCAATGAGTTTGTAATTATTTTTTTTGGTAACCAGTGGAGTATTTTACCAAAATTATTAACTTGGTTATCAATTGTTGGTATTTTACAAGCGATGGTAAGTTCTACGGGCGCTGTTTTCATGTCAAGAGGAAGGACCGATTTGTTATTTTATATTTCAATCTTTAATGCAACGCTCCAGGTAGGTTCTTTTGTAGTTGGGGTGTTCTATGATATAGAGACATTAGCACGGTTATATTTGCTGGCAAACATAATCATGTTTATTCCAAACATGATTATGGCTATTAAAATATTAAATGGTGGTATGATTGAATTAATGGTTAGTATATACAAACCGTATCTGTGTTCTATCGCAATGTTTTTTATTATAATAGCTAGCGGGTGGGTTTTAAGCTTATTTAACCTATCGCTGTTGTGTCTTTTTATTTCTAAGGTGTCGGTTGGGTTTACAGTATATATTATTTTGTTAATCATAACAGAACCCTTTTTATTGCAAAAAATTCGCATTAATTACTTATCATAGATTATTTATTGTAACCTAAAATAACTGTTTCTTATCAGGAGCGGATGTTCAGTCGAAAGAAAACTCACAGTGCGCAGATGATACCGCTCTCCACGCCCTTTTTACCGACCCAGCGGTGCCCGGTCCGGGTAGCAGGGCATAAAAAAGGTCAGGGTGGGTTCCGTCTATTCACCGGAGATCTCTGTGCCTATGTGCTCCGGGTGGCCCTGTGGAGCAACCAGATCTCGTACCCTTTTGGTTCAGGTCTTTCAGCATCTTTGCCCTGTTGCCGATAACGGCGTTTATTAACAGTTCACATGTGTTAACCCTTCTTACCAGCCTGGCAATCCAGCCGCATGATGGTAAGCGATCAGTCTGTGCCGTCTGGACTGATATCTGACGTATTCGACAAAATATCCACCACTAAAAATAGTGGGTGCCAAAAATGTCAGATTTACAGAAGCGAGCTACACCCGGCAGACCTAAGGGCTGCACTAATTATCCGCCAGTGTTTGAACAACGTCTGATCGAGGCATCATTTGAGCCTGGTGTTTCAATCTCCAGGCTGACGCTGGACAACGGCATTAATGCCAACCTGTTGTTTAAATGGCGCCAGCAATGGCGACAAGGGAAAGTAAAACTACCATCTGAATATGAACCCAGGCCCCCGTTGTTAATCCCCGTGACGCTTGTGAACCGCCCCGGTTTTGTGGGAGAGAGTTTAGTCCGGGAACTCAGGCTGCCAGAGCCTTTTCTCCGATGGAAGCATAATACGCTTTTTCTGCTTCAGCAGGTGGTATGTGGCCGAGTCGCCCAAGGAGCCGACGATTGTTGTACCACTCCACCCATGTCAGCGTCGCCAGCTCAACCTCCGTACGGTTTTTCCAGCTCTGTCGGTGTATCACCTCCGCTTTGTACAGGCCATTGATGCTCTCCGCCATTGCATTGTCGTAGGAGTCCCCCGTGCTGCCCGTTGAGGCCAGCAGTTCCGCCTCCTGTAGCCGCTGCGTGTACGCCAGCGACACATATTGCGATCCCTTATCGCTGTGATGGATTGTGCCTGACGGACGACGGGCCCACAGCGCCTGCTCCAGCGCATCCAGCACGAATGTCGTCTCCATCGAGGATGACACCTGCCAGCCCACGATGACGCCGGCGAACACATCGATGATGAACGCCACGTACGCGAAGCCCTGCCAGGTGCTGGCATACGTAAAATCTGCCACCCAAAGCTGGTTGGGACGGGCAGCGACGAACTGGCGATTGACCCTGTCATGAGCGGCCTGCGTTTTACGACCGACTGTCGTGCGCACTTTTTTACCACGGAGCACACCGGCCAGCCCCATAGCCTTCATCAGCCGCGCGATGGTGCATCTGGCCACGCTGAAGCCTTCCCGCTGCAACTGACGCCAGACCTTGCGAACACCATAGACGCTGTAGTTTTCGTCGTACACGCGCTGTATCTCCACTTTCAGCTGGTCGTCACGTTGCTGCCGCAGGCTACGCTTCTCCGGATGCTGACGCTGCTCCTGGTGCCGGTAATATGTCGACGGGGCGATATCCAGCTCATGGCATACCGGTCCGACCCCGTGGCTCCTGCTGAGGGTATCCAGCAGCGGTATTATTTTTTCCACAGACGGTCGAACTCCGCCTTCGCAAAATAAGCGGAAGCCTGCCGCAGGATATCGTTGCTGCGCCGCAGTTCCCGGACTTCCCGCTCCAGCTCCTTGAGACGTTCGCGCTCAGAGGTGGAAAGTCCACCGTCACCTCCGCCTGCATCCCGCTCATGCTGACGAAGCCAGGTGCGCAGGGTGTCGGTGCTGCAGCCTATTTTAGGGGCAAGAGAATGGATAGCCGCGTGTTCAGAACGGTACTCATCACGCTGGTCCAGCAACATTCTGACTGCCCGTTCACGAAATTCCGGGGAGTAACGGTTTGCTGATTTTGATGCCATGTCGGATCTCCTTTTTCACTGAGAGTTTAGTCTCCCGGAAACCCGGTGCGGTTCAGTTAAGTGATATACCGGCGGATGCGGTGATCGTCAACTTAAGCGAAAAAAGCTGTCCGGAGGTGGCAGGCCGGTCAGGACCACAGGAATAATGTCAAACGCTTGCTGAATTTTTTGATACCAGTCACAGCTTCAATATTCCACAATCACTGATACAAAATAATATCATAATTCGCCTATATTAAACTCCGTTAACACCTTTACCACACTAAATTAATGGGTATTTTTACACGGAATGATGATGACCAGTATATCCGCACAGCTTGCTGCAGAACGTATCATTGACAATATTGAGAGCGCTGACTGTTTTCACAGGGTTGTCGCCGGCGAAAAGCAGACCATACCATTTCGTCAGAAAGAGACGCAGTACGTGTACTGTCTGTGCGCGGGTGAAGCAGAGGTCCGCAGGCTGTCAGACGATACCGTCGTGGCTTACGTCAAAGCCCCCGCCGTCACCGGACTGACCCTCCGGGAGAAGGATACGATCTTTCATTATCTCAGAACCACCAGACCGGCGGAGCTCATGGCAGTAAGGCAGGAACGCGCGCTGCGCCTTATCGAAGAGCAATCACTCTGGCAGGAGGCCTTCACACTTTGTGTGGATGTGGTAAATAAATGCTACATTCGCGATGAAGCATTCGCATCGCGAAACGTCTACGGGATTGTCAGACAGCACCTTGAAATGCTGTGGGAAATGGATGAAGAGCAGCGCAGCAGGTTTTCAGCCTTTGAGTTCATTCTTAGCCGGACGACCGTCTCACGCAGTTCACTGAACAAAATTCTGAAGGAGCTCAGCACCGGCGGATATATTACAATGCGCAGGGGAAGGCTGATGGATAAAAAGTCACTTCCGGCGAATTACTGATGTTCCGGCAATCCCGGGGTTTCTGTTGCATTAAGGGGGGCTGGCAAAATCCCCCTTATTTTCTGAACGAATGGATGCCAGTGACAGGCTACGTAAGCTTCAGCGATGCAGCTCACGCAATAACGGACTATATCGTTGGATATTACAGCGCGCTCAGACCGCATGAATATAACGGTGGGTTACCACCAAACGAATCGGAAAACCGATACTGGAAAAACTCTAAAGCTGTGGCCAGTTTTTGTTGACCACTTCAGATTAATCCATTGAATCCAGAGATTGTGGATGTAGTTCAGTCACTTTTGCCTGTTCCCTTAATCGTTTCTTACTTATTTCACCCAGTCTTCAAGCATTAACCCCGGTACCCGTTCAAACTCTCCCCCGATCCTCGTCACCAGCACCGCGCCGGCGGCGATGGCGTGCCCGGCTATCGCCGTGTCGTTCGGGCCTGGCGGCGTCCCGGCGAGGCGCAGCGCCACCTTTACCTCCGTGGTCGCATCCACCGCGGCGCGATCCCAGGGCAGGATGGCATCGAGGCGGGCGCAGAACGCTTCAGCCAGCTGCTGCGTGACCGGCCCTGCAGCCCGGGCGGCGAATGAAATCTCAGACCAGGTGATGGCCGAGACCACGATACGGTGACCGCGCAGCACCGCCTGCTCCAGGCGCTTCAGCACCGCTTCCGGCTGTTCGCGCATGATGAATGAGCAGATGTTCGTGTCGAGCATATAGGTCTTGTTCACAGGTTAAATCGCCCTTCGTCGCTGACAACGTCCCCGCGCTCCGCCATAAAGTCCGGATCGGCTTTTTCGAACTGCGCGAACGAGCCCCAGGTCGGCCGGACGGGACGCAGAATGATGCTGTCTCCTTCCCGGACAATCACCAGCTCGCTGACGCCCTCAAAATCCAGATCGCGGGGCAGACGGATGGCGCGGTTATTGCCGTTTTTAAAAATGGATACGGTTCTCATGATTCTCTCCCGGGTAAGTACGGATATATGATGCATATCCGGAATGAGGTTGATTGCACCGGGCGTGTGCATATGTTCAGTATATGCAGATGTTGAGCATATGTATAGATGTAACATATACAGATGGTAAGCATATGCGTATGCCTGGCCTATGCAGATGCATGGCATATGGATATGCTTGACCTATCCTTTCCACTCTCTTTTTCACCACAGATCCGAAAATTACCAGTTCCGGATCTTCATTCCTGCCACCGGGGTGCTGTGGCCAGCAAACACAACATGTGCCACTCCGTCAGCTGATATTTCTTCTATATATTGTGTTTTGCCCCCGTTCCGTGACCCGGCGCGCTGCAGCAGAAAACGCCGCTTTGCTTATTTCCCCGCCGTGGTACACTTCCGGAAACTGCGCTATACCGTAAAAATTGGATCCAGCCGGAACGGCCATCCGGTAATTTATCTTCGTGGCTGTATGGCTGCTTATTATAATGTAAGATATTTTTCAGACAGTGAATATAACCGTTGTAAACCAATAGCGATGTAATGGTATGTATCAGTAACGCCTGTAAAAAGCAAACCGGTAAGCTATACTGTTAATCATACCTGAAGTATGCAAGTGAGGGCTTATTATGAAGCAGCGTATAACTGTCACCATAGACAGCGACAGTTACCGGTTACTGAAATCCGCGGACGTCAATATCTCGGGTCTGGTGAATACCGCCATGCAGAACGAAGCCCGACGTCTTCGTGCAGAACGCTGGCAGACTGAAAACCAGGAAGGGATGGCTGAGGTTGCCCGGTTTATCGAAACGAACGGCTCGTTTGCCGACGAAAACAGGGACTGGTGATATGCAGTTCAGGGTTTACACATATAAAAGAGAGAGTCGCTACCGTCTGTTCGTGGATGTGCAGAGTGATATTGTTGATACCCCGGGACGGCGAATGGTGATCCCGCTGGCCAGTGCCCGCCTGCTGTCGGACAAGGTCTCCCGCGAACTCTATCCGGTGGTGCACATCGGGGACGACAGCTACCGGCTGATGACCACTGATATGGCCAGCGTCACCGCAGCCGTTACCGGCGAGGAGGTGGCCGATCTCAGCCACAGGGAGAATGAGATCAAGAACGCGATTAACCTGATGTTCTGGGGGGTATAGAATGCGGCACCATTCAGCAGGACTGACGGAAACGTCTGCCCCGGTCGAACCTGACGGGCGCGATCGTTCAGGAGAGCGAAGACCAGGATGAGCAGCAACCTGCCTGCGCTGCATTTCGCGGCTCAGCCCGTTCATTTACCGGTTGCCATTGACTACCCTGCCGCACTGGCACTGCGCCAGATGGCCCTCGTTCATAACGAACTGCCAAAATACCTGCTGGCACCGGAGGTGAGCGCCCTGCTTCACTACGTGCCCGATTTGCACCGCAAGATGCTGCTGGCAACCCTCTGGAATACGGGGGCGCGTATTAACGAAGCGCTGGCGCTGACGAGAGGAGATTTTTCCCTGGTGCCACCCTGGCCGTTTGTGCAGCTGGCCACACTCAAACAACGTTCCGAAAAAGCCGCCCGAACGGCCGGCCGCACTCCCGCAGGTAGCCAGATTCACCGTCTGGTGCCGCTCTCCGATCCGCAGTATGTCAGCCAGCTGGAGATGATGGTGGCCACGCTGAAAATTCCCCTTGAACGACGCAACAAGCGAAGCGGCAGAACCGGGAAGGCGCGTATCTGGGAGATCACTGACCGGACCGTCCGCACCTGGCTCAGTGAAGCGGTGGAGGCTGCGGCGGCCGACGGGGTGACGTTCTCCGTGCCGGTGACACCGCACACGTTCCGCCATTCCTACGCCATGCACATGCTGTATGCCGGCATTCCGCTGAAGGTGCTGCAGAGTTTAATGGGGCACAAGAGCATCAGTTCGACGGAGGTGTACACGAAGGTGTTTGCGCTCGATGTGGCGGCGCGTCATCGCGTACAGTTCCAGATGCCCGGGGCCGATGCGGTGGCCATACTCAAAGGGAACATATAAGTGGTCATTCTGACCCCGGTCACTCAGGGCTGGTTACCTGGCACGCGGCATGCCGCAACATCAGTCAGTTTTAGTGGTTGAATACGGGTATACCCCAGTGTGACAGGCTGACGCGCCCGCCGGGCTTGTCCAACCCTTCGCCTGTTCAGAAGCAAGTTCTGAACAGACTCACGGTTTCGGAAACAGATCAACAAAAATAAATACGATCACCAGAAATATTTTTTGGACACTTTTTCCGATAGTGCCGCAATGTCCAGAATGAATAGCATTTTTTGTACATTCTATGTGGAGGATTGACGATGGCGGAGTGAGGCACTGAGAGAACTGGACTGAATTTGCAGAATGTCCAACTTAGGCTATATCCCGTGCTGTCAGTCTTGAATCGCCACGGGTTTAACAGACACCTCAGAGTCATTTAAGATGACTTAAAGAGAGGTGCCCATGAGCGGTAAGCGTTATCCCGAAGAGTTTAAAATTGAAGCAGTCAAACAGGTTGTTGATCGCGGTCATTCTGTTTCCAGCGTTGCAATACGTCTCGATATCACCACCCACAGCCTTTACGCCTGGATAAAGAAGTACGGCCCGAACTCATCCACTCATAAAGAACAGTCAGATGCTCAGGTCGAGATCCGCCGTCTCCAGAAAGAGCTGAAGCGGGTTACCGACGAACGGGACATATTAAAAAACTGTCCATGGGTGAAACCCCGTCCTGAGTCTCAGAAACTCCCTGGAAAAGCTGGCAGACTAATTTAGCGAAGGAAGCAGCCGTCGGCCTTTTGGTGGTATGACCCCGTAAAAAAACATGGTTCAGGGACTGTGGCGGATCCGACAGTGGTGACTTTGATCCCGTTCAGGAAGGTGATTTCTCCGTCGTCCCCTCCTTCGTTCATCAAAAATGAGCAAGGAGATTCCCATGAAAAAATCCTCCCGAATGTCTATTGTCCATTCTCATGCTGCGGGCGTTGATATTGGCGCTGAATTTCACGTTGTCGCCGTACCGCCTGACGCTGACGCCGAGCCAGTCAGGACTTTTCAAAGTTTCACCGGCGACCTTCATCGGATGTCTGACTGGCTCAAAACCTGTCACATTACGACCATCGCCATGGAGTCCACCGGCGTTTACTGGTTGCCTGCTTTTGAGATCCTTGAAGCCGCGGGTTTCAATGTGATCCTCGTAAATGCCAGAGACGCAAAAAATGTTCCTGGTCGCAAGACTGATGTCAACGACGCCCAGTGGTTGCAGAAACTGCATTCATTTGGTCTTCTCCGGGCCAGCTTCAGACCTGAACACGACATTTCTGTACTCAGGTCTTATTTGAGGCAACGGGAACGCCTGACTGAATACCGGGCTGCACATATCCAGCATATGCAGAAGGCGTTGATGCAGATGAATGTGCAATTACATCATGCCGTATCGGATATCACTGGCGTTACCGGTCTTTCAATCGTCAGAGCCATTGTCAGTGGTGAGCGCGATCCTTCAATGTTGATCCAGTATCGTGATGTCAGATGTAAGAAGACGCCAGAAGTGCTTCAGCAGGCCCTGACAGGGAACTGGCAGCCTGAGCATCTTTTTGCACTTGAACAGTCGGTTGCATTTTTCGATTTTTACCAGGAAAAGATCCGCGAGTGTGATGATCAAATCGAAACTTCATTATTGCAGCTCAGTATCGGAATTAAAGAGCCTGAGGGAGTATTGCCCTCCGCCAGACATCGTACAAAGCAACCCAATCAACTTTCCTTTGATGTCAGACCGTTACTCTGGAAAATTACTGGGGCAGATCTGACACAGATACATGGGTTTGGACCTTATCTGGCACTAAAATTCGTTGCCGAATGCGGTACTGACATGAATCGCTGGCCGGATGCGAGCCATTTTACCTCGTGGCTATGTTTGTCCCCGGGAAATAAGATCTCCGGTGGAAAAGTGTTGTCCTCGAAAACGAGACGTTCATCCAGTCGAATTGCTGCTGCACTCAGGCTGGCAGCCACAACAATTGGCCGGAGCGATACCGCGTTGGGCGCTTTTTATCGTCGATTATCATCCAGTATAGGGAAAGCGAAAGCAGTCACTGCAACGGCAAGAAAACTGGCAATACTGTTCTACAATGCCCTGAAATATGGTCAGAAATATGTCGATCCTGGCGCGGATTATTATGAAGAACGCTACCGTAGTCGCGTACTCGATGGACTTAAACGAAGAGCAAAATCACTGGGTTACTCTCTCCAGCAAGACCCTGAATTATGCGTGTGAATCGGGAGTTTCTCAGGACGGCCCGAACTCATCCACTCATAAAGAACAGTCAGATGCTCAGGTCGAGATCCGCCGTCTCCAGAAAGAGCTGAAGCGGGTTACCGACGAACGGGACATATTAAAAAACTGTCCATGGGTGAAACCCCGTCCTGAGTCTCAGAAACTCCCTGGAAAAGCTGGCAGACTAATTTAGCGAAGGAAGCAGCCGTCGGCCTTTTGGTGGTATGACCCCGTAAAAAAACATGGTTCAGGGACTGTGGCGGATCCGACAGTGGTGACTTTGATCCCGTTCAGGAAGGTGATTTCTCCGTCGTCCCCTCCTTCGTTCATCAAAAATGAGCAAGGAGATTCCCATGAAAAAATCCTCCCGAATGTCTATTGTCCATTCTCATGCTGCGGGCGTTGATATTGGCGCTGAATTTCACGTTGTCGCCGTACCGCCTGACGCTGACGCCGAGCCAGTCAGGACTTTTCAAAGTTTCACCGTAAGCGTACAGCGTGAACCGTCTGGTCATAATCTGAAGCATCCGACAAAGTGGTGTCCACCAAATAAGTAGTGGGAACCAAAGTGTCAGATATGCAGAAAAATATGACTCCCGGCAGGCGTAAAGGCTGCCCTAATTATTCTCCTGAGTTTAAACAGCAGCTCGTTGCTGCCTCCTGCGAACCCGGGATATCCATCTCAAAGCTGGCGCTTCAAAATGGCATTAACGCCAATCTGTTGTTCAAATGGCGTCAACAATGGCGTGAGGGAAAGCTGCTATTACCTTCTTCAGAGAGTCCTCAGCTACTTCCTGTGACTCTCGATGCAGCTGCCGTACAGTCAGAGCCACTCGCAGAGGACCCGGAAACCCTCAGTATCAGCTGTGAGGTAACGTTCCGGCACGGAACGCTCCGCCTCAACGGTACTGTCAGCGAAAAGCTCCTGACCGTGCTGATACAGGAGCTCAAACGGTGATCCCGTTACCAACAGGCACCAAAATCTGGCTGGTTGCCGGTATCACCGACATGCGTAACGGCTTCAATGGCCTCGCCGCAAAGGTGCAGATGACGCTGAAAGACGATCCGATGTCCGGGCATGTCTTCATCTTCCGGGGCCGAAGCGGCAGTCAGATCAAACTGCTGTGGTCTACCGGTGACGGGCTGTGCCTGCTGACCAAACGGCTGGAGCGCGGGCGCTTCGCCTGGCCGTCAGCTCGCGATGGCAAAGTGTTCCTGACACCGGCGCAGCTGGCAATGCTGATGGAAGGTATCGACTGGAGACAGCCAAAGCGGCTGCTGACATCCCTGACCATGCTGTAGGCCTCTTTATCCTGGTTGTCGCAGAATAAGCCTGGTAAAATACGGGCCTATGAATGACACCTCTTCTGACGATATCCTTCTGCTAAAACAGCGCCTGGCCGAACAGGAAGCGTTGATCCACGCCCTTCAGGAAAAGCTGAGCAACCGGGAGCGTGAAATAGACCATCTGCAGGCGCAGCTGGATAAACTCCGCCGAATGAACTTCGGCAGTCGTTCCGAAAAGGTATCCCGCCGTATCGCACAGATGGAAGCTGACTTGAACCGGCTTCAGAAAGAAAGCGATACGCTGACGGGGCGGGTGGATGATCCGGCCGTGCAGCGCCCGCTGCGTCAGACCCGCACCCGCAGACCGTTCCCCGAATCACTTCCCCGCGATGAAAAACGGCTATTACCCGCAGAACCCTGCTGCCCGGAGTGTGGTGGCTTGCTGAGTTATCTGGGTGAGGATGCCGCCGAACAGCTGGAGATGATGCGCAGTGCCTTCCGGGTTATCCGGACTGTACGCGAAAAACACGCCTGTACTCAGTGCGATGCCATTGTGCAGGCCCCCGCGCCTTCGCGGCCCATCGAACGGGGTATAGCAGGACCGGGGTTGCTGGCCCGCGTACTAACCTCTAAGTATGCAGAGCACACCCCGCTGTATCGCCAGTCTGAAATATACGGCCGCCAGGGTGTGGAGCTGAGTCGCTCACTGCTGTCGGGCTGGGTGGATGCATGTTGCCGGCTGCTGTCACCGCTGGAAGAGGCACTTCGGAACTATGTGCTGACTGACGGCAAGCTCCACGCCGATGACACGCCCGTCCCGGTGCTGTTGCCGGGCAATAAGAAGACGAAGACCGGGCGGTTGTGGACGTATGTTCGTGATGACCGCAATGCCGGGTCAGAGCTGGCACCTGCCGCGTGGTTCGCTTACAGCCCGGACAGAAAAGGCATCCATCCGCAGACCCATCTTGCCGGCTTCAGCGGTGTGTTGCAGGCAGATGCGTACGCCGGGTTCAACGAGCTGTACCGCAATGGCCGGATAACGGAAGCCGCCTGCTGGGCTCATGCCCGCCGAAAGATCCACGATGTGCACATCCGCACCCCGTCAGCCCTGACGGAAGAAGCCCTGAGGCAGATCGGTCAGTTGTACGCCATAGAGGCGGATATAAGGGGAATGCCGTCAGAGCAGCGGCTTGCTGAACGTCAGCGAAAAACGAAACCGCTGTTGAGATCCCTGGAAAGCTGGTTGCGTGAAAAGATGAAGACTCTGTCGCGACACTCAGAACTGACAAAAGCGTTCGCGTACGCACTTAACCAGTGGCCGGCACTGACGTACTATGCGGACGATGGCTGGGCCGAAGCAGACAACAACATCGCTGAAAATGCCCTGCGGACGGTCAGTCTGGGTCGTAAAAACTTCCTGTTCTTCGGCTCTGACCATGGTGGTGAGCGGGGAGCGCTGCTGTACAGCCTGATCGGAACGTGCAAACTGAACGGCGTGGAGCCAGAAAGCTACCTCCGTTATGTCCTTGACGTCATTGCTGACTGGCCGATAAACCGGGTCAGCGAACTACTCCCCTGGCGCGTCGCACTGCCAACTGAATAACACATCCCCGTCAATACGGTTCTCGCTGGACGCTTACGTTTCACCGGCGACCTTCATCGGATGTCTGACTGGCTCAAAACCTGTCACATTACGACCATCGCCATGGAGTCCACCGGCGTTTACTGGTTGCCTGCTTTTGAGATCCTTGAAGCCGCGGGTTTCAATGTGATCCTCGTAAATGCCAGAGACGCAAAAAATGTTCCTGGTCGCAAGACTGATGTCAACGACGCCCAGTGGTTGCAGAAACTGCATTCATTTGGTCTTCTCCGGGCCAGCTTCAGACCTGAACACGACATTTCTGTACTCAGGTCTTATTTGAGGCAACGGGAACGCCTGACTGAATACCGGGCTGCACATATCCAGCATATGCAGAAGGCGTTGATGCAGATGAATGTGCAATTACATCATGCCGTATCGGATATCACTGGCGTTACCGGTCTTTCAATCGTCAGAGCCATTGTCAGTGGTGAGCGCGATCCTTCAATGTTGATCCAGTATCGTGATGTCAGATGTAAGAAGACGCCAGAAGTGCTTCAGCAGGCCCTGACAGGGAACTGGCAGCCTGAGCATCTTTTTGCACTTGAACAGTCGGTTGCATTTTTCGATTTTTACCAGGAAAAGATCCGCGAGTGTGATGATCAAATCGAAACTTCATTATTGCAGCTCAGTATCGGAATTAAAGAGCCTGAGGGAGTATTGCCCTCCGCCAGACATCGTACAAAGCAACCCAATCAACTTTCCTTTGATGTCAGACCGTTACTCTGGAAAATTACTGGGGCAGATCTGACACAGATACATGGGTTTGGACCTTATCTGGCACTAAAATTCGTTGCCGAATGCGGTACTGACATGAATCGCTGGCCGGATGCGAGCCATTTTACCTCGTGGCTATGTTTGTCCCCGGGAAATAAGATCTCCGGTGGAAAAGTGTTGTCCTCGAAAACGAGACGTTCATCCAGTCGAATTGCTGCTGCACTCAGGCTGGCAGCCACAACAATTGGCCGGAGCGATACCGCGTTGGGCGCTTTTTATCGTCGATTATCATCCAGTATAGGGAAAGCGAAAGCAGTCACTGCAACGGCAAGAAAACTGGCAATACTGTTCTACAATGCCCTGAAATATGGTCAGAAATATGTCGATCCTGGCGCGGATTATTATGAAGAACGCTACCGTAGTCGCGTACTCGATGGACTTAAACGAAGAGCAAAATCACTGGGTTACTCTCTCCAGCAAGACCCTGAATTATGCGTGTGAATCGGGAGTTTCTCAGGAAGCCGCGGCGTACTTCGCAAAGCTGTCCGACTGAGGTACGCCTTTATCCGTGACAACGCCCGTTGCTGGCCTGTTCGCCTGCTCTGTCGGGTGCTGGATGTTCATCCCAGTGGCTTTTACGCCTGGCTTCAGCAGCCGCATTCACAGCGCCATCAGACAGACCAGATGCTGACAGGACAGATTAAACAGTTCTGGCTGGAGTCGGGATGCGTCTATGGTTATCGCAAGATCCATCTGGATCTGCGGGACAGCGGGCAACAGTGCGGAGTGAACAGAGTCTGGCGACTGATGAAATGTGTCGGGATAAAGGCTCAGGTCGGATACCGGAGCCCGCGGGCACGTAAAGGCGAGGCCAGTATCGTGTCGCCTAACAGGCTCCAGCGACAGTTCAATCCGGATGCTCCGGATGAGCGTTGGGTAACGGACATAACCTACATCAGGACCCACGAAGGCTGGCTGTATCTTGCCGTGGTTGTTGATCTGTTCTCACGCAAAATTATCGGCTGGTCCATGCAATCCCGGATGACAAAGGACATTGTCCTGAACGCACTGCTGATGGCTGTATGGCGGCGTAATCCCCAAAAACAGGTGCTGGTTCATTCGGATCAGGGCAGTCAGTACACAAGCCATGAGTGGCAGTCGTTCCTGAAATCACACGACCTGGAGGGCAGCATGAGCCGTCGCGGTAACTGCCATGATAATGCGGTTGCAGAAAGCTTTTTCCAGTTGTTGAAACGCGAACGGATAAAGAAAAAGATCTACGGAACGCGGGAAGAAGCCCGCAGCGATATTTTTGATTACATCGAAATGTTTTATAACAGTAAGCGTCGGCATGGTTCTAGCGATCAGATGTCACCGACAGAATATGAAAACCAGTATTATCAACGGCTCGGAAGTGTCTAGATTATCCGTGGCGATTCAAGAGCCAGATAAATCCGGCTGCGATGGTGCCGCCAGCAAGACCACCAATTAAAGCTTCAGAGATTGTTGAGTATTCCATAAGTCAACTTTCCTATTTGTTATCAACAGCAAAGACCATTCTACCAGGATAGATCACGCACTGCCATTAAGCTGGACAGAATAACCAGAACGTCCAGGCTGGCAACGGCATTACACCAGGCGGCAGTGATCCGGACGGCGAACTGTGCGGTGATGGTGTCCGGAGCGCGGGAAATCCTGTTAAAAAAGTAAACTATTAATTCTACGCAAACCAACACTCATACCAGTTTATATGATACATTGACTTTAATTTAAAAGAGAAAAACATTGTGTTAAAAAGGAAATTCAAATGTTAAAGAAATCATTAAGATTATCTTTTATTATTCTTTTATTGAGTCTATTAGTAGCATGTTCTGGCATTACGAATAAAGAACTGGATTACAATGAAGCCAAATCAATGAGTGGCTATGGATACATCATTATGGATTTCAGTCAAACAACCGAGATGGAATATGGTCAGGGATTCATACCTGATCAAACTGATTACAGGATTAGTTACACCAATCAACATGATTTTCTTTCTGTCGAAGTGAAAAATGCAAATTTTAAAGGCCGTGTATTAAAGGCTTACATTCCGTATATGCAAGGTTATACACTCTATAATGTTACGAGAAGTTATTGGTATCCCTATCACCGATGTGAAAAATGTCAAACTGAACCGCAGTTGGAGTTTTTAAGTATAAATATAATAAATTCTGTAAATGAAGCCTGGTGTGCTGAGACAACTTATAAAAATATTCAGAAATATAACTCCATGAACGGCTGTCCAAAGATGATTGGTATAGAAGAAGCCAGAAAAGCCAAAGGAAATGTCTTTATCACCCCTCACTTCCACTCTGATTTTCAAGGGATGTTTACTCCATACCTTAAACCAGGGCATCAGTCAGCAGGTTCTTGATTCTAATCTCGTATACCTAGACAGAAATCGCTGTGGGGATTTATAATGACAGCCATGATCATCACAGGAAGATACGAGATAGCAGATGGTGACTGAGTGGGTTGATGTGGCTGATAATGCCGTTAAAATTGGACTTGGGTCGATGCTAACAATATTAGGCGGGTATTTGACGCTAAAATTATCTCAACGGCACGAGTTAAGGAAAGAAGCCTTAATTCAGCGGCGTAAAGATTTTGATGCGAAAGCTGGGCGTTACATTGAATTTTTATCAAGCTCACGAATGATGTTGCAGAAATATATGGTTTTTCCATTCAGACCTGATGGAGAAGATTATATTGAATATACAAAGCTGCATGAAACGGTATCCCTAATGTCCACTAACCAAATTATGAGAAAACTGGCCTTTGATACTTACATTGCTGTATCTCAAGCCTGCTTAATGGCAACAGCAAATCGCGATGAAAAAGCACCTGTTAGGTTGGCGGCTGAAGATGCTGTGAGTCAGTTTCAGGCTAATGCCAATGATGAGCTACGACGAGAGAAGGCTGCAATCGAGAGAATAAACAAAAAGTCCTCATTCCTGAAGTTATGGCAACGGTAATCATAACTTCTGGACAGAATAACCTGAACGTCCAGTGTGGCGCGGGAGTTACGTAACCGGGACAGTCTGCCAGCAGTTCTGCGACTGGCTGCGCATCCGGAGAGGAAATTACGCCAGCATTTTTGAGTTTGGCCGCGCAGCTGGAGCACACCATTTGCCAGCACAATATGGGCGTAAAAAAACCGACTGGTGAGGTCGGTTTTTTTACTTCGGCCTGAGCAGGAACCCTGACCGGTTGAGAACATCATCATCTAACGCTTCAATAATATTACCTTTGGGGTAATTTCTCAAGTATGGGGTAGAAGTCAAAGATACACGCTGTATAATCATCGGGTTAGCACTGTGATATTTTTGCTCCGGAATCGCGCATGAACGATTTTAAAGTCCTGATCAGTAGTACAGGTGGTGCTGTTAACTGGTGCTCTGGCCGGAGTGAGAACATCATCATCTAACAATGAGATATGCTTCGCGACAGGCAATGTAAGAGTAAGCGGAGTCTCTCTCGCTCCATTTTATGGAGAAACGGATGATTAACCTGTTAATCATCGTTCTGCGGGCTGTAGTCGCGTGTGCGAATGCGCTGATTGCAGTTCTCGAACTGATCCGCGAGCTTATCGACTGATAAGACCGGAAACGTAACTAAGGGCGAAGGGTTAACCACTCTTCGCCCTTTAATATTTATGGACAGAATAACCTGAACGTCCAGTCTGGCGATTATTCCTGCTCTGGCATGGCATCAATGAATGCCCGCTCTGTGCAAGAGATGGGCGCCCCCCACCCATACCCCAATGTGACAGGCTGACGCGCCCGCCGGGCTTGTCCAACCCCTCACCTGCTCAGATGCAAGCTCTGAACAGACTCACGGTTTTTTCTTTGAGTAGTAAGCGTCCAGCGAGAACCGTATTGACGGGGATGTGTTATTCAGTTGGCAGTGCGACGCGCCAGGGGAGTAGTTCGCTGACCCGGTTTATCGGCCAGTCAGCAATGACGTCAAGGACATAACGGAGGTAGCTTTCTGGCTCCACGCCGTTCAGTTTGCACGTTCCGATCAGGCTGTACAGCAGCGCTCCCCGCTCACCACCATGGTCAGAGCCGAAGAACAGGAAGTTTTTACGACCCAGACTGACCGTCCGCAGGGCATTTTCAGCGATGTTGTTGTCTGCTTCGGCCCAGCCATCGTCCGCATAGTACGTCAGTGCCGGCCACTGGTTAAGTGCGTACGCGAACGCTTTTGTCAGTTCTGAGTGTCGCGACAGAGTCTTCATCTTTTCACGCAACCAGCTTTCCAGGGATCTCAACAGCGGTTTCGTTTTTCGCTGACGTTCAGCAAGCCGCTGCTCTGACGGCATTCCCCTTATATCCGCCTCTATGGCGTACAACTGACCGATCTGCCTCAGGGCTTCTTCCGTCAGGGCTGACGGGGTGCGGATGTGCACATCGTGGATCTTTCGGCGGGCATGAGCCCAGCAGGCGGCTTCCGTTATCCGGCCATTGCGGTACAGCTCGTTGAACCCGGCGTACGCATCTGCCTGCAACACACCGCTGAAGCCGGCAAGATGGGTCTGCGGATGGATGCCTTTTCTGTCCGGGCTGTAAGCGAACCACGCGGCAGGTGCCAGCTCTGACCCGGCATTGCGGTCATCACGAACATACGTCCACAACCGCCCGGTCTTCGTCTTCTTATTGCCCGGCAACAGCACCGGGACGGGCGTGTCATCGGCGTGGAGCTTGCCGTCAGTCAGCACATAGTTCCGAAGTGCCTCTTCCAGCGGTGACAGCAGCCGGCAACATGCATCCACCCAGCCCGACAGCAGTGAGCGACTCAGCTCCACACCCTGGCGGCCGTATATTTCAGACTGGCGATACAGCGGGGTGTGCTCTGCATACTTAGAGGTTAGTACGCGGGCCAGCAACCCCGGTCCTGCTATACCCCGTTCGATGGGCCGCGAAGGCGCGGGGGCCTGCACAATGGCATCGCACTGAGTACAGGCGTGTTTTTCGCGTACAGTCCGGATAACCCGGAAGGCACTGCGCATCATCTCCAGCTGTTCGGCGGCATCCTCACCCAGATAACTCAGCAAGCCACCACACTCCGGGCAGCAGGGTTCTGCGGGTAATAGCCGTTTTTCATCGCGGGGAAGTGATTCGGGGAACGGTCTGCGGGTGCGGGTCTGACGCAGCGGGCGCTGCACGGCCGGATCATCCACCCGCCCCGTCAGCGTATCGCTTTCTTTCTGAAGCCGGTTCAAGTCAGCTTCCATCTGTGCGATACGGCGGGATACCTTTTCGGAACGACTGCCGAAGTTCATTCGGCGGAGTTTATCCAGCTGCGCCTGCAGATGGTCTATTTCACGCTCCCGGTTGCTCAGCTTTTCCTGAAGGGCGTGGATCAACGCTTCCTGTTCGGCCAGGCGCTGTTTTAGCAGAAGGATATCGTCAGAAGAGGTGTCATTCATAGGCCCGTATTTTACCAGGCTTATTCTGCGACAACCAGGATAAAGAGGCCTACAGCATGGTCAGGGATGTCAGCAGCCGCTTTGGCTGTCTCCAGTCGATACCTTCCATCAGCATTGCCAGCTGCGCCGGTGTCAGGAACACTTTGCCATCGCGAGCTGACGGCCAGGCGAAGCGCCCGCGCTCCAGCCGTTTGGTCAGCAGGCACAGCCCGTCACCGGTAGACCACAGCAGTTTGATCTGACTGCCGCTTCGGCCCCGGAAGATGAAGACATGCCCGGACATCGGATCGTCTTTCAGCGTCATCTGCACCTTTGCGGCGAGGCCATTGAAGCCGTTACGCATGTCGGTGATACCGGCAACCAGCCAGATTTTGGTGCCTGTTGGTAACGGGATCACCGTTTGAGCTCCTGTATCAGCACGGTCAGGAGCTTTTCGCTGACAGTACCGTTGAGGCGGAGCGTTCCGTGCCGGAACGTTACCTCACAGCTGATACTGAGGGTTTCCGGGTCCTCTGCGAGTGGCTCTGACTGTACGGCAGCTGCATCGAGAGTCACAGGAAGTAGCTGAGGACTCTCTGAAGAAGGTAATAGCAGCTTTCCCTCACGCCATTGTTGACGCCATTTGAACAACAGATTGGCGTTAATGCCATTTTGAAGCGCCAGCTTTGAGATGGATATCCCGGGTTCGCAGGAGGCAGCAACGAGCTGCTGTTTAAACTCAGGAGAATAATTAGGGCAGCCTTTACGCCTGCCGGGAGTCATATTTTTCTGCATATCTGACACTTTGGTTCCCACTACTTATTTGGTGGACACCACTTTGTCGGATGCTTCAGATTATGACCAGACGGTTCACGCTGTACGCTTACTTTGAGTACAGCCTCAGTTGTCTTTTTGATCTACGTGATAGGTAAGTGTTAATGTACAATAATTTAGCGCCGTATCATTATATGTTGTACGTTGTTTTTTATTGTGTACAATAGCGTGAGCTTCTACGCCATCAATGTGCAAGGATTCCATCTTGAGGGGACAACAATGAAACGCGATTACGGTAGTGTGGGTACCATAGCTCTTAGAGCAAGCGCTTTACTTCAGGCTATGAGTAGGGATATTGAGGAACAAAGGAAAGAATTTAATCTGACAGATTATCATCAGACATATACTCGTAACGCTGTCGCAAAACTACCAAAGCTGAGCCGGCGTATCGTAGAACTGGCCATGAAAGAAATGGAAGAAGACGGCTATATATTTAATAAAAAGCAGATTGGTAACGTCGAACAATATGCTCTGACGATAAAGAATGTTATCGATATCTACGCCCACCGACAGATACCTAAATATCGCGATATCCATAAAGAACCCTACGTTATTTTCGTTGTAAACCTTAAAGGTGGTGTATCAAAAACAGTCAGTACAGTTACTCTTGCACATGCGTTGCGTGTACATCAGGACCTGCTGCGGCATGATCTTCGCATCCTTGTAATAGACCTCGACCCACAGGCCTCCAGTACTATGTTCCTGGATCACACCCATAGCATTGGTACAGTCCTTGAAACAGCTGCTCAGGCAATGCTGAATGATCTCGATGTTGAAACATTGCGAGAAGCAGTTATTCGGCCCACCATTATTCCTGGTGTTGATGTCATCCCTGCTTCTATTGATGACGGCTTTGTGGCGAGCCAGTGGGAGTCTTTAGTCGCAGAACATTTACCAGGACTTAAACCTTCTGAAGTCCTCAGGAAAACAATCATTGACCGTATCGCTGGTGACTATGATTTTGTCTTCATAGATACTGGTCCCCATCTTGATCCGTTCCTTCTGAATGGTCTGGCAGCGAGTGATTTGCTTCTGACCCCTACTCCACCGGCACAGGTTGATTTCCATTCAACCCTTAAATATCTGACACGTTTGCCTGAAATGCTGGAGCGTCTTGAAGACGAAGGTGTGGAACCACGTCTGAGCGCGAGTATCGGTTTCATGTCAAAAATGACTAATAAGCGTGATCACGAAACTTCGCATAGCCTGGCTCGCGAAGTGTATGCAAGTAATATTCTGGACTCGTCACTGCCACGTTTGGATGGATTCGAACGATGTGGTGAATCTTTTGACACTATTATTAGTGCTAACCCTGTTTCATACCCTGGTAGTGCTGAAGCGTTGAAAAAGGCACGTACTGAAGCAGAACGGTTTACGAAAGCAGTTTTTGACCGCATTGAATACATCCGGGGAGAGTCTAAATGAAAAAGGTTTTAGCTCGTGGGCGAGTTCTCGGTAATAGCAGTTCAGAGTTTGCCCGTATGCTTGAAGGTGACGGAGATGTCAAAACGTTTACTCTTAAATCCGGCAAGCAGGCCAAATTTGTCAAAACGGTTGTATTAAGCGGAGAGATTGAATCAAAGACGTTCGTTGATGTATCGGTCAATGGACGAGATCAGGCTATGCTTACGCGTGAGTCCGTCAGTGATATTTCCCGGACGATAAAGCTGCAGCAATTCTTCCCGGCTATTGGACGGGAGATTAATGGACAAATTGAGATATTAGATGGGACCCGACGCCGTGCCGCCTGCATATTTAATAACGTTAAATTCGAAATCCTAGTAACTAAAGATGATATATCACTCGCCGATGCACGGCAGTTAGCGCAAGATATCCAGACAGCCAGAGAACATAGCCTTCGCGAGTTGGGGAAACGACTCGAAGTCACCTATGGAACTAGCATGACGAAAGAAGAGATTGCGTTGAAAGAGAATCTCTCTCCGGCGAAAGTGACTCGTGCGTTTCAGGCCGCAGCAGTGCCAGATGAAATGGTTGCAGTATTCCCGGTGATAAATGATATTTCGTTGCCGGATTATCAGTTTTTGCTGAAACTGGCTGAAGAAGCAAACAAAAATCAAACATCTGTAACAGAACTGATGGAAAAAGTTCAGCATCGGTTGAAGACCATGCCAGATTATCCGGCAATTGATAAAAGCAAAATTCTGGCGGCTATCAGGGCTGAGAGCAAATCGCTGACAACCCGCCCGACCAGAACGGTTCAAACAGAGAAGCTGAGAGAATTTTCAGATCGTAATCAGTTTGCCAGAAAGAAAACTGATCCAAAGAAGCGACTTGTTGTTTATGAGTTTTCCCGTATTTCCGCTGAGGCACAGTCGGAGATTGATGAGGCAATAAAGCGTATTCTGGAAAGACTTCCAGAGTCAGGTGAGTAAGGGATAAGGATGCCGAAGAGCATCCTTTTTTTGTATGTTTTTCACCACGTCAATTTCATGCTTATTGGTTTGATTATAAAGGAGAATTTGAAATTCTTTCACGCTGAAATCACCACGTTTTTCAACCTCTTCGTGACTCATAATTTCGCTACTGGCAGTTCAGACCAGCGAGTTGTATAGGCCGGTGAAAGCATTTCTCGTTTCATTTGCCACTCAGGTGCGATACCCCGTCCCGCAAACCACACTTTTCCTAGTCCTGAATGGTTAATACCGTCCACGACTTTCATCAGCTGGCTGCTGTTGCTTCGCGGCTGAGTATCATCGAACAGGTTCAGCTGCGAAACCCCCGTAGGAGTGAAATCATTGAGCATACACCCCGCTTTTGCATATCGATGGCCATTCACCCAGATCCGGTCCAGTGCTTTCACCGCTGCGGCTATGATGTCCCTGGTATCCTGCGTGGGCGTCATCAGCTTCTCACTGGCCACATTCCCGTAATACGGTTCGTTCATGGCGAACGGTGATGTTTTCACAAAAACGGCAATATGCCTGCAGAACTGCCGCTCGCCGCGCAGCTTTTCAGCTGCACGCTCAGCGTACTGACAGACTGCCTGGCGCATTGCTTCATATGTCGTGACACGCTCCCCAAAGGACCTGCTGCAGACTATCTGCTGTTTCGGCGGCGGCGCTTCTTCCAGCGAAATACAGCTTTCTCCGTTGAGTTCCCGGACGGTTCTCTCCAGCACAACGCTGAAATTCTTCCTGATAAATACAGGGTTCGCGCGCGCCAGCTGCAGTGCTGTGGTGATACCCATGGTGCTCAGTTTCCTGGATATCCTGCGGCTGACGCCCCAGATTTCTTCCACCGGCTGCAGTGAGAGCAGTTTCTCAGTTCGCTTCAGATTGTGTGGCGTCAGGGCAAGTACGCCCCCGAACTGTGGCCATTCTTTGGACGCCCACTGCGCGCTTTTAGCCAGCGTTTTGGTCGGCCCCATCCCGACGCCGATTGTCAGCCCCGTTCCGGAGCGAACATGTTCGCGCAGCTGCCGGCCGAAGTCCTCATAATCGATGCAGCTGTCTATACCGCGTATATCCAGAAACATCTCGTCGATGCTGTACTGCTCCACGCGCGGCGCCAGCTCCTCCAGATGGGACATCACCCTGTTGGACATAGAAGCATTTATGTGGAATAGAAAATCAAGCATCTGGATTGTTACCTGAAACCTGCTGACGGGGTGAAGTGTTAAAGGTCATGCACGAGACCAAGCAGAAAACGGGCAGTAGCCAGGACAGGGAACTGCCCTGGCAGCATACCCAGACATGACGAGGATCAGTACGCTGACGGTGATAAACATGTCCGGGGGTCAGCGGGTACCGGGAGGTGGCTGGCCGGCCATTTTTTGATGAATGCCGTCAGCTTGTCGATATCGCCCTCCGCAATGGCTTTTTCATCCGGTGTCAACGGAACCTCCTCAAGATACCGGTGTATGGACGCTTTACTTTCCAGGGCCTGAGCCCGGGAGCTGCTTTTTGGCAGGCTGAAATCACAGCCGACGCAGGCCATCCTGTGCGGACAACTGCTCCAGAACGGGTTGGTACAATACAACTCACCTAAATCATAGTACAAAGAAGGTCCTGACTCTGTGATGGACTGACAGTCGTGATCAATCAGCACGCTGATCATATGGGAAATTTTATCGGCTTTGACAAAGGATGCCGCCAGCCGGGTGGGGCGAATACGGATGTAGTGCAGGGTTGAGCGCGGACAGCTGTGTCCTGACCATTCCATCAGTTCATGTAACGTCATTCCCTGTGGCACGCTGGCCAGCGCGGTGACGGCAGAGGCCCTTCCCCGGTGGCTGGTGATCCGTCCCCGGCTGTCCTCACAGGGAACACCCGCCCGGGCGCACAGTACCGGAATGATGGTATTATTCAGCATCGCACTGCCAGCCTGTTTTCCCCGATACTGAAATAAATAGCTGACCCTTTCAGCGGTTCGTTCATCAGTCAGAGGTGCCTGTTCTGCCGGGCGCACCTGCAGCCATAAATCGACATATTTTTTCACGACACTGGCGACGGGCTTTACAAACGCTTTTGACGTTTTCCCTGCGGGAACATCCAGCCAGCAAAGCGTCCCGGCGGGAATAATATTGCCATCATCATGAACAATATCATCCGTCTGTTCACGCACGCACCCCACAGTCAGCCGCAGGATTTCATTCTGACGAAGCCCTGCATGAGTCCAGATCACAGCCATTGCCTGATGCATGGCAAACGGATAATGGATCTCCGTCAGCATGTCCTCCGGACGCAGGTTCAGACTGGCCCAGATCAGTTTCAGCCAGACCGGATCATCGATCACCCGGGGGGTGACTCCGCGACTGAACGCCGGTGTATCCGGCGTTGCCAGATGACGATAAGGGCTCAGGTGAAGCCTGCCCCATCCCCAGAGTTCATAATCGACAAAAAAACGCCGCAGGGCATACAGGAATGCCGCCCGGGAACTACTCATCATCGGTTGACCGGAACGGGCTGACACTCGCCGGTTTTCCCCGGGCTCCAGAGAAAGCTCATCAACATGCATTCTCCCCAGTGCGGCAATAAAACTGGCGCAGGTACTGATGGTCCACTCTCCGGGCTCACGTATCTCAGGGCAGTCCCTTGCAAGCCACAGACCGATACGCAAAATAAAACTGTAGTTTGTTTCGCGGGTCCGGGGGCGCAGTACGGAGGTGTCACGCCAGCGCTGACACCACTGCACCCATTCAGGTGCAATACCGTCCTTTTTTTTCTCTTTCCAGCCAGTATAACCCCGCATCCGCAGGGGATGGGACAGAATGCCCATGGCCGCCAGGCCATGAGACACCTTCCCAATCGCGCGGGCAATCCCTTCAGTTCGATGCTGTTGCCCGCGTTTAAGCAGTTCTTCCGTAAAACTCTCCAGACGGGGATCTCCATTCTCCAGCATCAGGGTACCGAGAACAGCGGACAGGAACATTTCCTGATGGCGAAGGGAATAGCCCAGCGAAACCAGCACTTCCGTCAGTCGCTGAAGTTCCCGCAGGAAAAAATTCCGCCCGAATATTGCGCTGGCATAGAGCGCAGGCTGGCGGCACCGTTCAAGCTCCTGAGGTTTTCTGACGGGACCTAAATGCCAGGCAAAAGCCGCCAGTAACGGGCCACTGAGGTGTGTTTGTTTAAAAAGGCGCAGCCAGATATCTTCTGACCATGTCCAGCAGGGGGCATTTGTATTGTATGTTTCCGCCAGCACGGTAGAGTCTTAGGACGTGGTGTAAATTCGGAAGGATGGTGAGAGCCATCGGCTTATCCGGTAAGGTAATGGTTACTAAGACATTATCTTAAAAGGAGTCAACCGATGGCTGACAACAGCATGACATTCAGCAACACCCTGATGCAACTCGGCGGCGAGGACTTTCTGCGTGAACTCACCGAATTTATGCTCAACCGCATCATGGAAGCCGACGTCACTCAGCGCATCAACGCAGAGCCTCACGAGCGCAGCGATGAGCGCGAGACCTACCGCAACGGCTACCGTGACCGGCAGTACAACACCCGGCTCGGCACGCTGGACCTGCGTATCCCGAAGCTGCGTGAAGGCTCGTACTTCCCGTCCTTTCTTGAGGCCCGCAGGCTGTCGGAGAAAGCGCTGAACGCGGTAATCCAGGAGGCGTGGATAAATGGCGTCTCCACCCGCAAGGTTGACGCGCTGGTTCAGTCGATGGGCATGACCGGTATCTCCCGCAGCCAGGTGTCGTCCATCTGCCGCGGTATCGATGAGCGCGTGCAGCCCTTCCTGCAGCGACCACTGGAAGGAGAATGGCCCTATCTGTGGCTGGATGCGACCTATGTGAAGGTCCGCAAGAACGGCCGGGTGGTCAGCGTGGCGGTAATAATCGCCTGCACGGTCAGCCCGGACGGTCGCCGGGAGATAATCGGGATGGGCATTGGTGAGTCAGAAGCCAAAGCGTTCTGGCTTGCCTTCCTGCTGAGCCTGAAGGAGCGCGGTCTGGAAGGCGTGAAGCTGGTTATCTCCGACTCGCACAGCGGCCTGAAGGCGGCGATACGGCAGGTGTTCTCTGCCAGCTGGCAGCGCTGCCGGGTCCACTTCATGCGCAACGTGCTGGGCCGGGTCAGCAGGGCCAGCCAGTCGGTGGTCCGCGCCGCTCTGCAGCAGGTGTTCGTACAGACAGAGGAGAAGAGCGCTCATGCCACCTGGCGCGAGGTTGCGGCCCAACTGGAGAAAACCTTCCCGGCGGTTACGGAGATGATGGACGAAGCGGAAGAGGACGTGCTGGCGTACTTCGGCTTCCCGAAAGCGCACCGGGTGAAAATCCACTCGACCAACACGCTGGAGCGCCTGAACAAAGAGGTGAAACGGCGTGCCGACGTGGTGGGCATCTTCCCCAACGAAGACAGCATCATACGGCTTCTGGGTGCGGTCCTGACGGAGCAGAATGAAGAATGGTTGCTGCAGAACCGCTACCTGCCGCAACACAGCATGGCGGAGACAGACCAGCTCGCTGAAACCGAAGTAATCGACGCGCTGCCAATCAGCGCATAACAGGCTCATTGCCGGACCGGAAAGCTGTAACTGAATTTACACCACCTTGACGGACTCGACCGCCAGCACGGCCTGAATGGCCCTCTTCACCATCCCGGCAGGGATCCCGCTCTGCAGCGCAATGTCGCGGAGTGGATGCAGTAATGCAGGAACAGGATTTGTCATTTTCTGAAAGACGGTCCGCCGGCGGGCAACACTTAGCGCGGTTCTCTCCTCGTCCGAGAGATGGTCTGAAAGTATATATTGCGCTCTGTCAAAAGGAATATAAACAGCACGGGTAGCATCATCCGGTTTCATCTTGCCCTCGTCAGCCGAATATCAGACCGGAAACTTTCTGATCGGTCATCGCGATGGCGCCAGCCATTCTGGCGGCCAGATCCACACCCGATAAATGCAGATACATCTGTGTGGTCCGGGGATCCCGGTGCCCGGCGTATGCCGCCAGTTCATGCAGTTTCCAGCCCGCTCTTGCCAGATGAGTCAGCCGCAGATGACGAAGGGTATGCGTTGAGAAATCCGGCAATTCGGCCTGTACGGCCCAGTGTTTAACCGTCTTACTCCAGCTCCAGATACTCAGTGGCATTCCGTGGTTACGATCAGACACAGAGCGAAACAGTGCCCCACCGGAAATCCCCTGAGACCGTAACTTCTGCATGTGCGCTGCGAGTACCGGTGTCACTGTCGGGCTGTAACAAACCACTCTTTCCCGGTGGTTTTTGGTGATCTCCGCGCGAATGCGGATCAACCGGTGACCGGGATCAAAATCGTCAATCCGGAGCGCTGTCACTTCCGCCCGCCGCAGTGCACCATAATAAACCAGTGCCAGCATCAGGCGGTCGCGTAATGAGCCCGCAGCGGCCTGCTTTAACAGGGTAAACCAGGCCTGATCATCCGGTATACGGGGCAATTTTGTCATTCTCGGCACCAGCCCGCGCCCGCTGAACACCGGCCCCGGCAGCATGGCCCGCGGAACCGGATTCGTTTCACAATGCCCCTGATAAGACAGAAATTCATACCAGAGACGGACGGCAGAGATGCGCAGCTGAAGAGTGGCGCTGGCGACAGGACATTCCATGCCCGGCAACTGCGGCCGGATGTAACCCGAGAAATCGTCAAAACGGGCATCCGGTGGGGAAAGGGACTTTTCCTCACAATAGCGTAAATAGTGCACCAGTGCACCGCGATACGCCTTAATTGTGGCACCCGCCCGGCCCAGATCCATCAGAAGTCCGAGCCATTGCTCAACCAGATACATACTGGTTGTAAACAGTGTGCTACCCGGCATCATACCGACCTCCTGTGACTGGGAAACCCGGATCAGTTTAGTTCAGGATGTTGCATTCCACTTAACTTACTACAGCTCGTAATTGCTGGAGAAGGCAATGACCTGCTCTGGGAATTGTGCCGTCTTCAGCTGAAACCATGGCACGCCCATGGCGATTTTTAGCCGCTTCGCCTCTTTGGAACGGGCGATCACACAGCCGTCATTATTGCTGAGAACGACGACGGCTTTGTCCCGGAGGTCAGGCCGGAACACCTTTTCACAGCTGGCATAGAACGAGTTCACGTCAGCGAGCGCAAACATCAGTTTGTACCCCGTGTCTTGTGTATGAATGCCGTCACCACGCCGAAGATCTGCAGTTCCTCCGGATAGAGAGTGGGGTAGGCGGGATTCATCGGCAGCAGGGCAATCCGGGGTTTAAGCTGCAGGCGTTTAACGGTGAATTCACCATCTGTTTCTGCGATGACAATATCCCCCTGCATGGGTTTTTCGGCCTTGTCGACAATCATCAGGTCGCCGGAGTGCAGGCCCATATCTTTCATCGAATCGCCAATGGCACGGACAAAGTAGGTCGCGCTGGGGCGACGGATACAGTAGGCGTTCAGATCCAGTTCGTCTTCGGTGTAGTCCGCTGCCGGTGACGGAAAACCTGCCGGACAGCGCTCTGTGAAAAGTGGTGCGGTGAACAGTGCTGGCTCAGATGCGGGAGAGACAAAAAGGATCATGGCATACCTCTTAAAATGCCTGTTTTTATATACAGTATTATTTAAGATATTTTCCGTCCTGCAAGGAGAATTTTACCGGCTCCTGCCAGGTCATTGTTCTGGCGGATAAAACAGGCTCAGGGTTATCCACAGAAACGGTGCATAACCCTGTGAGTGGATGCCGCGTATCTCAGCGTCTGCTAGGTCAGTGGCTCAATAAGTTTCCGGCCCTGGTTACCGGGATTGCCAACTGCCCGGCTGAGGGGGGCCATGTGAAATCTCCGGCGGAAAGACTGCCCTCACGGGCAATGTCTTCCGCCTCTTTACCGGTTGTCTTTTCGCTGAGCCATTTACGTGCGGCAGCCGGTGAGTACACGAGCGGTCGCCGATCGTGAATGTCCAGCAGTCCCTCATCCGCAGCTGCCGTGACGATCAGGAATCCTTCCTGGTCATTGCCGTTTACAAATGGTTGTTTCCCGATGGCTGCGAGCAGGAGTGGATTTCCGTCCTTACGGTAAATGAAAAACGGCTGTTTCACGCCGTTTTGCTGTTTCCACTCGAACCAGCCGTCGGCAAAGACAATGGCCCGTCCGTGCTCCCAGAGTGACCTGAACATCCGGCTGCTGGCCGCAGTTTCACTTCTGGTGTTGATGAGAGCGGGCTTGTTCCACCACTCCGGGGCATAACCCCAGTGAACAGGATCAAGATGCAGCTGCGAGCGGCGTTCACTCAGCAGCAATACCCGGGTTCCGGGCGCGACGTTGTAGCGGCCGACGGGCTCCGGATCATACGGAATACCCCGTTCAGCTTCTTCTCCGAGAAAGGCAAGGTACTCCTCGCGGGAGTTATACTGCGTAAACCGACCGCACATTGTGTTTCTCCGCTGTGGATCTCTAATCAGGGTTCACCTCAGTTCTGAACATAGGCCGTATTTCAGGTTCCTGCCATCGTGTGGCCGCCGTGCCGCTACTGTAGCCGGGACGCTGCGAATGCAAGGGTTCGCTCTGCCGGTGTCCTCACCCGGTCGCAGTTAATTTCAAACGCATTACCCGCTGTCTTCCCGTCGTTTTCCGTCTCAATTTTCGCCGTCAAACCGTCCAGCCAGCGTCTGCTTTTTCACTGCGCTGCGGCTTGCGGCACCGCCCCTGCATTCTCCGCTTTTAACCCGGCTGTCGTATCGGCACGGCGTAACTGGCGCCGCATTTGAGAAAGGAGAATGATTATGTCCCGTTTCATCCTGGGTAACTGCGTCCATATCATGTCCGGCTTTCCGGATAATGCTGTCGATTTCATCCTTACCGACCCACCATATCTGGTAGGTTTTCGTGACCGTCAGGGGCGTACCATCGCCGGCGATAAAACCGATGAATGGCTGCAACCCGCCTGCCATGAGATGTACCGCGTCCTAAAAAAAGACGCGCTGATGGTGAGCTTCTACGGCTGGAACCGCGTCGATCGCTTTATGGCTGCTTGGAAACATGCCGGATTCAGCGTTGTCGGCCACCTGGTGTTTACCAAAACCTACACATCGAAGTCCGCCTATGTGGGCTACCGCCATGAGTGTGCCTACCTGCTGGCAAAAGGCCGTCCACGTCTGCCACAAAACCCGCTGCCGGACGTGCTGGGCTGGAAATACAGCGGCAACCGGCACCACCCGACCGAAAAACCCGTAACCAGCCTGCAACCGCTGATTGAGTCCTTCACGCATCCCGGTGCGATTGTGCTCGACCCGTTTGCCGGAAGCGGCTCCACCTGCGTGGCCGCACTACAGGCCGGGCGGCGGTACATCGGTATTGAGCTGCTCGAACAGTATCACCGGGCCGGCGTTCAGCGGCTGGCCGCTGTCCGGCGTTCAATGTGCCTGCCCGCTGCCAACGGTGACTGGCTTCCGGAGGCTGCATGACGAATTACGCCGGAAACGAAGCGCTGCGTGCCGACGTTGCCGCCCTGGCAAACAGCATGTGCGACCTTCGCGTCACCCTGAATGCGCTGGAATCGCGCTACCGCTACGACGCGGAGAACCTGACAGAACGGCTGGCCCGCCAGACAATTTGCCGCATCAACGCACTTTATCTTGAAGCATACCGGCATGCGCTGGAGCTGGACGCCAGCTTTAAAGACTGACACGGACGGGCGGAAACGCCCGTCAGAAAACGACACAGGAGAATCAAAATGTACGGAACACGCGAAGAACTCTGCACCCGGCTCGAAAACATGTTCACCCCCGACGAGCCGCTGGTCCTGCTGGTCTGGACCGAAGAAGCTTTTTATGTCGCCTGCGGTGAACTTGATGTAAAGCCGGAACCTGCCGAGATTCAGGGGCTGATGGAAACAACCGGTAATACGGATATGGCTGTATATCGCAGGGAAGGCGTTACAAATTCTGGCGTATGCGACCTTCTGGTACGACACCGTGAGGCCGTGGCACGCGAGGTAAGCGTTCCCGCGGCGCTGCTCATGCGCGTACTGCGGCGACAGGAAGGCGACCTGGAAAATCTTGTCGGGCAGGCATGGGAGGTGGGCCGACCCACGCCTGAATTCCTCAAACAGGCACTGCACGATGTCAGAATGCTGATGGAACGGATCTGATGCAGCCACAGGGCCGGGAGCAATCCTGGCCCTGCCGGTCCTGCAACGCAAAAGGATGTCGCCAGCTCCTCTGTTCCGGCGCGACCTCCACGGCGTTACGGCCGCGCGGTGAATGACGTTCGTGCGCTCTGCGGCTTACGCCGTGCCTCTACTCTAGCCCGAACGCTGCAAATGCAAGGGTTCACTGACGTCGATGCCTTCACCCGGTCGCCGTATGTTTAAAGTCTTGTCGCGGTTCTTCCCGTCGTTATCTCGCTCAATATTCGCTCGCTAACCGTCCAGACCCTCTCCGCTGTTTACCGGCGCTGCGGCTTCATGCATCGCCCCTGCATTTTTCGCTCCCTGTCGGGCTGTCGTGTCGGCACGGCGTAAGCCGGAACTCAGACAACATCGACCACGGAGGAATTTTTATGCGCACTACGACCACCACGCCTGCTGTCTACGTTGGCACGTATCACAAGTACAACTGCGGCAGCATTTACGGCAAATGGTTTGACCTGACAGAGTTTGACGGCAGGGAGGATTTTTACGAGGCCTGCCAGGCGCTGCATAACGATGAATGGGACGCCGAATTTATGTTTCAGGACTGGGAGGGCATCCCGTCGCAGTTCGTCTCTGAATGCTCCATCGACTGGGATTTTATCGCCGCGTTCAAACAGGCTGAAGAAGAGGGGAGGGAGGGCGCGTTTATCGCCTGGGCGGAGTATACCGGCGAGTGTGACTATGACGCGTTTGATGATGCATATCGCGGCGAAGCGGAAAGCGAGGAGGACTACGCGCGGGAGATGGTGGAGGACAACGGCCTGCTGAATGAGGTGCCGGAGCCGCTTCGCAGCTACTTCGATTTTGAAGCCTGGGCGCGTGACCTGTTCAGCAGCGGTTATGTATTCCATGATGGGTACGTCTTCAGCAACTGATTTTCCCCGGCAGGCGGTTCAGCCGCCTGTCAGCCCGCGCGCAAAACCCTGGCAGGCTCTGCCTGCCGGCGAAGTACGCCGCGCCTGCGGCGCCGCGCATCTCCGCCAGTGTCTGATGTACCTGTGGTGTCAGGGTATGAACACCGGTGTGCTGCAGCTGGTCGGCGTTATTTCTGTTCCGGTGATAATCTCTGCGTTGCCGTTGCCGCTGGCAATAGTGTCCATACCGGTGGCGTACTGGTTGATATCACTGTCCTGCCGGCTTTTCTTCCTGAGCGATATGACTGCGGGCGACTTCCCTGGCGGGAACCGGGGCTGTCATGCTCCGCACAGAGCCAGCTTCGCTGTCTCTGCCCGGCCCCTTCGGGGCAGCGGGTTTCCATCCCTCTGTCGCAACGTCAACGGCAGGCTTGCTGCGACCGTTCCGGTCACGCCGCCCTTCACGCGCCGTATCCTGCGCTTTCTGCACCCCGGCAAACTGACGCCGGGCTGTAAGGCGCAACGCCGTTTCGCGCCCGCGCGTTCCGTCGTTGCGGCGGGTTCCTGCTCATTTCCTCCTGGTCATTTCACCCCTCTGAGTCCTTTCGCCGGGGCTGAGACAAGCACAGTCGCTGTCAGCTGTCCAGGGTAAATGGCACGCGGTAAACCGCGCCCTGGACATCCGCCATCGCCCGTGCTGGTTTACGCCCCTGCGGCGAACGGCTCTCAAACGGGTGAAGGTAACAACCAGGGGGCGCGTTCAGCAGGTCCCCGCAAAACGTCAAAACCGCGGCCCCGGCAACTCAACGGGTGATGGTTTTAAGGGCAACACAACCGGAAGGAAAATTCATCATGACAGTACGCGGAATCAACAAAGTCATCATCGTGGGCAATCTGGGGCAGGACCCTGAAGTCCGTTACATGCCTGGGGGCGGTGCGGTGGCTAATCTCAGCCTCGCCACCTCTGAGTCCTGGCGCGATAAGCAGACCGGAGAGATGCGCGAAAACACCGAATGGCACCGTGTCGTGCTGTTCGGCAAGCTCGCGGAAGTGGCGGGGGAGTACCTGCGCAAGGGTGCTCAGGTGTATGTCGAAGGCCAGCTGCGTACCCGTAACTGGCAGGACGACAATGACGTGACCCGTTACGTCACCGAAATCGTGGTCGGGCAGAACGGCACCATGCAGATGCTCGGCGGGCGTCGTGACGGCGGTCAGGCTCAGAGTGCCGCACCGCAGCAGCCCGCACAACCGCAGAACTCTGGCGCTGCGGCACAACCTGCTGGCACTGCTGATAAATCCCCTAAAGCGAAGGGCGGCAGAAAAGGCCGTCAGAGCGCCGCGCCGTCTCAGGAGGCTCCGCAGCCGCTACCGGACGACTATCCGCCGATGGATGATGATGCCCCGTTCTAGAAACCTGATGAACACGCCCCGCAACTGTCGGGGCTGAAGGAGAAAACATGAGCATTTATAACGCCGGACCGTTACCCGATGACACCTTCACCCGCGAACAGGCCGAAGCCGTGGCGGCGGAGTTTGCGAATGTCGCGATTGAGGACGACCAGGGGACGCACTTTCGCCTCGTTGTCCGTAAGGATGGCGAGATGGTCTGGCGCGCATGGAATTTTGAAGCGGATGCCGGGAAATGGCTAAACCATTACATCGAACGTTACGGTATCCGTAAAACGAAGTAAGCAGTAAGAGGTGCCCTGCCGGAGACGTCCCTCCGCAGGGCCGGACAATCATCAATAACACTCGAAGTATTAACTATGTCAGTAACCGAGTCTAAAGCAAAAGCACCCAAAAAAACCAGCACTAAAAAAATCACGAAGGCGCAGGAAGATGCCCTGAAAGCCGCCCTTGAGGCCGCTGTCATCGAGTATGTTCCGCTGTCCGATCTCGTTAAATCACCTTTTAACGTGCGCACTATCCCGTATTCCGTGGACAGCGTTCGCGGTCTTGCCGACTCCATTGAGGCGCTCGGACTGCTGCAGAACCTGATTGTTCACACTCTCTCGGACGGTAAATACGGCGTAGCCGCAGGTGGCCGCCGACTCACCGCCATGCAGCTTCTGGCAGAAGAAAACCGTCTCCCGTCCGGTTACACCGTTGCCGTGAAGCGCGTCTCAGACGACATTGCTGCCCTTGCCTCCGTCGCGGAGAACGAGCAGCGTGCTGCCATGCATCCTGCCGAGCAGATCGCGGGTTTCCGCACCTTAGCAGTGCAGGGCAAAAGCCCTGCGCAGATTGGTGATGCGCTCGGCTTCGGCACCCGCCACGTGCAGCGCATGCTGAAGCTGGCAAATCTTGCGCCTGCCCTGATGGATAAGCTCGCGCAGGACGAACTGACCGTTGAGCAGTGTCAGGCGCTCTGTCTCGAGGACGATCCTGCCCGTCAGGTTGAGGTATTCGAAAGTGTAAAAGCCAGTTGGTCGAATGCCCCCGCGCACCTGATTAAACGCGCCATTACCGAAACCGAGATACGCACCGACAACACAAAATTCCGTTTTATCGGGCGCGATGCCTACGAGGCGGCAGGGGGTTACGTCCGTGAAGATGTGTTCAGCCAGGGCGAGGGCGACGGCACGGCAGACAGCGTGCTGGTTGAGCGTCTGGTGCAGGAGAAGCTGGAGCGTATCGCACTGGACATTCAGCAGCGTGAGGGCTGGGCATGGAGTCGCGGACGCGCAGCCCGTATCTGGTACCACGGCGAAGACGGTAAAGAGTTCGTTCAGCCTGTTGAACCCGATCCGGTGTACACCCCTGAGCAGCAGCAGCGTCTTGATGCGCTGCGGGAGCAGTACGACGCATATGACAGCGTTTGCGACGAGTCGGATGCGATCGAAGCGGACATCCTCGCCATTCAGGAGGCGGCAGAAGTCAGCGCGTGGACTGACGACATGAAGTCCGGCACGGGGGTGATGGTCAGCCTGTACGAAGGGCAGGTGTACGTGCAGCGCGGTGTGCGCCTGAAAGCAGATATGCCGGAAGAGACCGAATCTGGCAGCGTAACGGTGCCGTTCACCTCACGCCAGCCCGACGTCGCAGAGGGGATCAGCGTCCCGCTGCTCACGAAAATGACCTCCGAGCGTACGCTGGCATTACAGGCGGCGCTGATGCAGCAGCCCGAAAAGGCGGTGGCGCTGATGGTCTGGCGCATGTGTACCTGCGTCTTTTCCGGCTGTCTGACCACGACGCACCCGTTCCGCATCAGCCTGACGGTCTCACACAGCAGCCTGACGGAAAATGCCCCCTCAGGTAAGGGCGGCGCAGCGTTTGACCTCCTGATGACCGAGAAAGCACGTCTGAAAGCCCTGCTGCCGGAAGGCTGGGAGAAGGACTTCACTACCTTCTTTACCCTGAGCGGGGAGGCTCTCATGTCATTTATGGCCTTCTGCACCGCCTGTTCCGTTGACGGGGTTCAGACCCGCGATATGGGGCATACCTCCCGAAGTCCACTCGATGCGGTCGAGGCGGCAATCGGGTTCCACCTGCGCGACTGGTGGCAGCCGACGAAGGACAACTACTTCGGCAGCCTGAAACATCCGCAGATTGTCGCCTCCCTGAAAGAGGCGGGGCTGACGGGCGCGGCGGGTGACGCGGAGAAGATGAAGAAGGGCGACGCCGCAGCACATGCGGAGCACTTCATGCAGCACACCCGCTGGGTTCCGGCATGGCTGAAAGGACCTGAGCCAGCGCCTGAATCCGGTGCTGACGACGCTGTTTCAGATACCGACACCACTGACAACGATACCACCAACACGGCACACGCCGCCTGATAACGGAGCGCCGCCCTGCGGGGCGGCGATAAGGAGATTCGTATGCGCACTATTCTGACCCCCGATGTACTGAAAACGATGTCCTGTGATGAGTTTGAGGACTGGCGCGACAGCGGTGAGGACTACCGCCGCGAACTGACCCACGCCGTCATGCGTGACCTGTCCTGCCCTGAAAGCTGGGGCATGAACGGCGAGTACCGCAGCGAGTTCGGCGGCTTCTTCCCGGTGCAAATCCGCTTCACCCCTTCCCACGGGCAGTATCATCTTGCCGTATGCAGTCCCGGTGGCATCAGTCCCGTCTGGATGGTGGTGTTCGTTCCCGCCAGCGTTCGCCCGTTCTCCGTTATTCGTACCCTGAGCGACTACCAGCCGGAGTTTGTCAGCCACACCGTCAGCCTGACGGCGCGTCTCGATGCGGACGGATACAGTCAGGCCAGCATCATCAGCATTCTGGCAGCGGAGGGCGCGGTATGATCCCTTCACATCTCTCTCTGGTTCCCTTCAGCCCTGAGCGACGCGCCGCGATGGAAGCCATCGCCGAGGTTGAGCGCAGGCGGTCGCGCGGCGCGGTGTCCATGATGTACCCGTATGCCAGCGCCTTTTTCCGGCGGCTCACGGGCAGCTCGCGCATCACTCTCAGGGAAATCCATTATTTTGCGCCGGTGCTGACGGCGCGGGAGCTGCGGGGCAGCAGGGACAGCTGGCTCAGTGCCATCGATGCCCTGATTGAAAGCCGCGGGACGTGTTGCTGGCTGCCGCTTCCTGTCGGTGCCGGTCAGCGCCTCTTTCCGGAGGTGGCCTTTCAGCAGACCGAGCGGGTTCGCTGTCAGGACGCCCTGCGGGATGAAAAATACACCCGCCAGCGCCGTAAGGAAGCGTGCCAGCACGAAACAGCGTATCAGGCGCTGGCAGGGCAGGCGGAGATTGAGCTGGCATTCCATACCCCGCAAACGGTCAGCAGCTGGAGCGCACGCTGGTCGGGGACTGAACTGTGCCAGTTCGACCTGGAGGAGATGTTCTGGCGCTGGAGCGAGCGTTTCCCGTCGCTGGAGCCAATGGAGCGCTGGATGACGGAGAACCAGCCGTTCTGGACGGTGATGGCCGAAACGGATGCACTGGCGCGGGAAAGCACTGAGTCTGTCAGGCAGCTGGAGCGCTGGATGGTTCCGAACAAGCTGACAGCACGGAGCCGTGTATGAAGTGGCGTTACTCACTGCGCTGGAAGCGTCCCTTTCCCTGCCCCGGTGAACCAGAGCTGGCGTCAGAAGTGGTGGAGGCAGGGAAGCCCGCCCCTGAATCGGTGATGGCTCTCTGGGTGGCGGGAGCAGGGTATGCGGTGTGTGTCGATTTTCTGGATGAAAGGCAGATAAGACGCTGGAGTGATGAACGAAAAGCGGCTGCCCGTCGGCGGAATCTGGAACGTCGCGTGAACCGGATTGCGCCGCTGTTTGCTGATGAACTCATTGAGCGGGAAATGATGACACGGCCTGAGTATTTTCGGGGAAAGTCGCCTCATTGAGTATGATATTTTACTTTGCCGGAAACAGGGTCGGCAGGGTATTAAAAAGGATAATTTACAGATGAGATACTGGATACTGGTCACGCTGTTAAATGGCCTGTTAACGATGATCATAGACTTCGGTGCGCCGGAGATGTTCGGAAGCAAGGCTTACTATATCGGGGGGGGCAATCTGTGCCCTGGTCTCGATGGTTATCACCTGGCACGATCCGCCTGGTAAGCTGGACAACGTGCTTTTCTTTCTTTTTAAATTGGGAGTTCTGGCTGCGGGGCTGGCATTTTTTGTCTGGGGGGTTGGATACGGACTGGCAATCTGGGGGGATCACAATCCGGATGAACTGGTCAGTAGCGCTTTCGATATCCTAATTCCAGACATGGCTCTGCTGGCAGGGATTGTCATTCTGTGTGGTATCCTGGTACATATCAGGAACCGTTAACCTGAATGTTGCCAGGATAATGCAGTGCCCTATTCTGCCAGAATGCTGATGATGCTGGCCTGGCTAATGAACTGGCTGGTATCACCGAAACTCACCCGGAATGGAAATCAGTTATGACAGAAGTTCAGTATGCCTTTACTCATTTTTTGCGAATGTTTGTTTTAATAGCCGTAATTAGCGCAGGATATGGATATCTCATCATCAGTGTTGTTATGACCCGGAAGCGGGCATTTATTCTTCAGTTTTTGTCTCTTGCCGGACTCGGTGCGTTATTTTCATTCCTGGTGTTCAGGAGTGACGGTATGTGGTCAGGTGCTCCTGAAGTGTCTCAGGCGATACTCATCGGGATGTTTACTGCAACGGTCATTTTTTACATGTTCTGCCTGCTTATTCGTGCCGTTGGTTGGCTCATAGCTCGATGATATTCCTGGTCAGAAAGAGCATCTGCCCGGTATAATCGACGTGGCGCTTGAGGCTTTTTGCCTCATGACGTGAAGGTGGTTTGTTACCGTGTTGTGCGGCAGAAAGCAGAAAGCCCCGTAGTTAATTTTCATTAACCCACGAGGCTTAGTCTGTATGCCTGAACAACATCAGATTAGCCGCTTACCTGCCGAAAGGCAAGGAGAAGTCAGCTATGAAACTGCCGCGAAGTACCCTGCTCTGGTGCGTGTTGATAGTGTGTCTCACACTGCTGATATTCACTTACCTGACCCGAAAATCGCTCTGCGAAATCCGGTACAGGGACACGAACAGGGAGGTGGCGGCTTTTATGGCCTACGAGTGCGACAAGAAGTCGTCCAACATATTGTTTTGATATCTTTTATACAAAACCAACTATTCCATTAGTTGTAGCCTACTGAGGCAGGCAGAGCGGGTGACGGCTCTGTCTGAAGCCCTTGGAACAATGTAGCTCAGCAATTACCGCATCAGTTAATCGTGAGAGGATCTGATCGCTGCAAGCATCACGCGGCGAGAGCGCTAGGCTGAGCGGTATGGTTAACATAGTGAACTGTCGATAAACGTCGTGACATGCAACAAGCCAAAGATGCTGATAGGCTTGCACCAAAAGGTAAGGGGTATGGTTGTTCCTGTTCGTAGTGGGAACACATGGACTATAACTCCCCCGGCGGATAGACAGAACCTAACCCGCTCGTCTGTATGTTGGTCGGAACTTGGTAAGCCCGTATTGCCGCCCTAGTGGCAGGTGAATCGTAAGATGAGCTGATGGGAGTGCGGGTATAGGAAGATGGAAAAAGCGAAAGCCAAACTGTAATCGTTTGGATAGAGGTTCAAAATTTGCCTCGTCGGGAAACCGGGCAGACTTCCATCAGGTCTTTAATCGCGGATAAGTTGTAAGGGTTCTCAGGGATGGCAGGTAAGAATATTACGATCAATTGCGTAACTGCGGCCATCGGCGAAGAAGGCTGGCACTCCATTGATTGGAGAAAATGCCACCGCTACGTTAGAACTTTACAAACTAGGATCGCGAAGGCTACAGGAAATCAGCAGTGGCGTAAGGTGAAAAAACTGCAACGCTTACTGATTCACTCTTTCAGTGCCAGAGCATTGGCAGTGAAGAGAGTTACTGAAAACAGCGGGCGAAAAACACCCGGTGTCGATGGAAAGATCTGGAACACCCCTAAGCGAAATGGGAAGCGATACCCAGACTCAAAAGACAAGGTTATAAACCTCTACCTTTGAAGAGGGTAAACATACCAAAATCTAACGGTAAGACAAGACCCTTAGGCATTCCCACGATGCAAGACAGAGCCATGCAAGCTCTATATCTGCTAGGGCTCGAACCAGTATCGGAGACTACCGCTGATCATAATAGTTATGGCTTCAGGCCCGCGCGAAGTGCGGCTGATGCGATACAACAGGTCTGCAATATGTATAGTTCCCGATATGCAGCAACATGGGTTTTGGAAGGCGATATCAAAGGATGTTTCGATCACATCAACCATGAGTGGTTGCTCAATAATGTCCCCATGGATAAGCAAATACTCAGAAAATGGTTGAAAGCCGGAGTTATTGATAAAGGCACTTTCAGGAAGACGATCTCTGGTACCCCTCAGGGAGGGATCATATCGCCAGTATTGGCGAATATGACACTCGACGGACTGGAGAATGAATTACAAACGCACTTCGGAAAGAAACGCTCTAAGAAAGGATGGAAAAATCTGGTTCATCTTGTTCGATATGCCGATGACTTCATTATCTCTGGAAAATCCAGAGAGCTTCTGGAGAGTGAAGTCCTCCCCGTAGTAAAAACCTTCCTCTCCAAGAGAGGGTTGATGCTGTCGGAAGATAAAACGGTAATAACGCACATTACAGACGGGTTTGACTTCTTGGGGCAACACGTACGGCGCTTTGGCAGGAAACTTGTCATCAGGCCAGCGAAGAAAAACGTGAAGGCATTTCTCAGGAAGGTCAGAAACACCATCGAGGATAACAAAACAGTACCGTCGTGGTTATTGGTTTACCTACTCAATCCCCTTATCAGAGGTTGGGCTAACTACCACCGGCATGTTGCATCCTCGGACGCATTCAATGTTACTGATCATCATATCTGGCGCAAGACATGGCAATGGTGTGCTAGAAGGCATCCCGGTAAGAGTAGGCGATGGATATTTCGTAAGTATCATACATCTATCAAAATGCGACATGGGATGTTTTATGGCATCGACGACGATGGGAAAAAGTATGTCTTACATCGCGCCGGAAGCACAAATATCTTTCGCCATATCAAAATCAAAGGGGCGGCAAATCCTTATCTACCTGAATGGGAGAACTATTTCGAGAAACGGTTAGATTATTCTTGGAAGGAATCTCAGCAGGGGCAAAGGAAAATATTGGCTATATGGAAAAGGCAAGGTACGCAGTGTCCGCACTGTAGTCAACCAATTAGCCGGGAAACAGGCTGGAACATTCATCATGTGCTGAAGAAATCTCAGGGCGGGGATGATGGTCTGGACAACCTGATTCTACTGCACCCCAACTGCCATCGACAGTTACACAGTAATGAAGCCGGTTTTTGATGAAACAAAAGCTTATAAAGGCTTGAGCGGTATGCGGGGAAACTCGCACGTACCGTTCTTAGGGGGCGGTTGTGTAGCAATGCACTGCTGCTACCCGACATCCGGTAAGTAAGCTACCTGGAGGCGGGGGAACCCCCCGCCTTTTCAGGTGCTGAGTTGCTCTGACATGCCTGAAGCGCCTTTATGAAGGGGTTACCGGTTAGATGGTAGCCCCTTTTTCCTTCCTGGCGCGACCGCACGCCTGAACTTCTGGGAAGGGCTGTTCCCCTCCGGGGAACAGGGGAAGGGGGACGCGCCTCCGGCGCTGCCCCTCTGCTCCCTCCGCCTTGTCCACACTCCAGCCTTTCCTGCCTGATTTGCTGAAGTCAGAGCGCCATGAGTTACCTGCCTGTACCTGGCTTCAGCATTGTTTTCCCTGTGTTCTTCATCCCGGGTGTCATATCCGGCGTCCTGCTGGTTAACTTTCTCAGCTGCAGCTCCGTGGCCATAAACCGAAAACAGGGCAGGGCGATGTCCCCCTTCGGCTCCCGGCCAGCGCTGCTGTCCGGTCGTCGAGCCCCACTCCGCCAGGGCGGCCGCTGACGCACCCGCCGGGCTCCGCCGAACCCCTTCGGGGTTCGTGCCATACGGCTAGGGTCTGATGGCGAAGGTCAGGGGCTGCGGCTTCTCCGGCCGTGCCGTCCGGAACGCCTTCACCGCGCCGGCTGATGCCGTCGCTTTAATGGCGCCACGCCGTTCCGACGTGTCGGGTGTGTGCATCCTGTTCTCCCGGTGAAGCTATCTCCCGTGCGTCCTCACGCGGAGGGCTATTCGTAGCACCGTCGGGTCGTCATCCGAAGGGTGAAATGCACTCCGCCAAAACTTTTTGCGGGGCGCAAAAACTTTTGTCTCCGCCCTTCTCCTGCCGCCCCGCCGTTGCTACTCGGCCCTTGCCGCGAGAGAACTCACCAGGGAGATGGACAACCATCACCACAGGAGAAAACCAGGATGCACACACGAAACGTCAACGTCAAAACCGCCGCTCAAGAATCTACCGGAAGATGGGGTACAGACCCGAAAGTCCGTCTGGCCTGTGTTATCGCAGAGCAAAAGTCATACCTGCTGGAGCTGTGTCAGGTCTGGAACCTGCAACTGTCAGAGGCCGACGAGGCGGAAGAAGTCTGCAACATCCTTTGCGCCATGAGCAAAAACGTCTGGGACGAGGGCGTGCTCAACTGGATGCGTGATAAGCCGCTGCTGTCGTTCCATGTCGTACAGCCGTGGTTACAGGCTCAGGCTCACGCCGTCCGGTTATACGGTGCAACGGGGATGGCGGCGTGGACGTATGCGAACAAGAGCCTGAAAAACTGCATGAACTTTGAATACGCCATGCTCGCAGAGTGAGTGCACTGGCCTGACTAAACACGGCGGCAGGGGATGCCGCCAGTTACATCGGAGAGACATCATGAGCATCAGCAACGGTAATGCGAACAGCACATTCAGCCTCGACGCATGGGAGAAAAGCGCGCTCAGCGGGCTTGAGAGCCTGCAAAACAAGGTCAGCAAAGCCCTGCTGAAGTACCAGAGCAACACCGATAAAACGGCGCTGGGTGAAGCGGAAAACAGCGGTATGGACGAGCTGAAAGCAACGGTGATGCGCATCGTTAAGGCAACACCTGCCATTCAGCAGAAAGTTGACGATATAGCCGACATGCTGAACCTGATGGCTCAATTTTCCGGCATCACGTTTGACGATTAACCACAGCGGCGACATTCAGGCGCCATAAACCAGAAGGAGATAAACCATGCACTTAAATCTGACCGAATCCTGCGCTGAAGCGGGTATTTACGCGACCAGTGAGGCAGAGCGTGAATACTGGCTGAGCCGCGAAAAATCGTATATCGCAGCGCCCGTCGAAATTGACGTCCACGCCTTCCATGATGCGCTGGGGCTGATGTACCCGATGAACTGGCGCAGCAGTGAGAACGGCGAGTGTGAAACCTTTATGCTGGCGGAGATGGTCTGCGGCAACGTGACCGAAATCTATGCGCGGATCGGTATCCGTTATTACCGGATGCGCGACTACAGCAGCCTTAACCACGCGGAGATCCTGGCCCGCGTTAAGGAGGAAATGCAGCGCCAGATATGAAAAAGGCAGACTTTCGTCTGCCATATCCCGCCGGATTTATTCGCCTGGGAACGATGAATCCGGCCTCAACTAAAAGGAAACATCTATGAATCATTTCAGAAGAGCGTCAATTGTTACACCGACCGCCCTGTATGTCCAGATGCTTGAGGCGGAAAACGCACCCGTAAAAAAACAGGTGCGCATTAAACGCAGTGATATCGACCGTGACGAAATCAGCGCCGAAATGCGGGCGCTGGGTCGTCACATAACGCACTGCCGGAAGAAGAGGCGCGCCGTTCGTATTCCTGCCATGCGCGGGAGTGAGTGGGGGCAGGTGTTACGCACGCTCGAGATGAAGCGGGCATTTAACTGACGGAGGAGCCGCCCCGCAGGGGGCGGCATTTGAGGAGGAAATATGTCTCAACTCAGTTTTGCCTGTTTTTTTGACCAGGCGAAAGCGGCCGCACCCTTAACACCCGCGAAACCCGTATTGCCAGCCGTGAACGCGCCGACGATACCGCACCGGATGATGAGCACTGACGAAGCACGGCACCAGTTTATCAGCGTGTTCAGGGATACCGCCCGCCAGCTGCGCCGCTGGGAGGTGTTCAGCGACTTTATCACGCTGGCGGCCAGCGAGTTGGATATGGCGCGGATAAGAACGCCGGAGAACATTGAGCGCAGCCGTGAAATCTGTTCGAAGTACGGCGAGAGCGATATCAGCAATATGCATACGCTTTTCTGCCTTATGGTCTGCGCGCTGGAGGCGAAATTTCACGACTTTCTCGGTGCGATCTTCATGGAGCTTGAGCTGGGCGACGACCGGAACGGGCAATATTTCACGCCGTATCACGTCCAGTCACTGCTGGCGAGGCTGCTGATGCCGGACGTCGACGAAACGATACGCCGTGAGGGATTCGTGACCGTCAGCGATCCGGCAAGCGGTGCGGCGGGGATGATTGTGGCGTATGCGGAATATCTGCTGGAGGCGGGCTATAACCCGTCTGAGCACATGTTCGGTAGCTGCATCGATATTGATCCGATCGCGGCGGATATGGCCTTTATCCAGCTATCCCTGCTGGGTATTCCTGCTGAGGTGATCACGGGCAATACGCTGACGATGCAGCTTAACAGGGTCAGGTATACGCCGGTGTACTATATCAACAACTTTGAGAAGCGCCTGGAGGATCAGCGCCGAATTAATGCCATGCGCCAATTTATGCGATCCATGAATAAAGCTGCATAACTAGCCTGAAGGGCAGGGGAATACCCTGCCTTTCGTGGCATCAAAGGCCGCGCGCCTGCGGCGCAGAGTAATACCGGCAGCGCTACGCGCCGCCCATATTACTCCGTCGCGTGGGTTTCTCATTATTAGTTATGAAGACCTGTGATATTTCATCCGGCATACTGCTGTTTATCTTATCTGCTATTTATTCCTTGCGTTGAAAATAATAAATATTAGTCCGGGCGTCGTCCCTGAAGGGACACGGCACGTCGTGAACAGAGCCAGCAAGCTGTCTCTGCCCTTCGGGCGTCCATCCTGACGCAAATTCAAAATCACGCTTGCTGCATCCTGAAAGGATGCGCCGCTTTCACCGTGGCGGTAATAAATTACCGCCGCTCTGATGTCCGTAACGGTAATTCGTCTTGCGCCGATTTTACGTTCCGGGAGGTGTGCATTCTCCTTGTGTGACTATCTCCCGATTTCATCAATTCGCGGAGGGCTGCTTTTAGCATCAGCCGAACAATTTAAAATCGATGAACGCAAGCGCTACTGTGTTACAGATGGAGATGAACGTCTTGATTTTATTCCCGCGCTCTTTTTTACGCCTTCTGCTGATAACATGATTGCCAGCTGGTTACGTCAGCATTCAGATTATGATGGTGGTTTCTGGAATTACTGGATTATTCCGCAGGGTACTGGCGGAAACGTGGCTCCGAACTGTGTCAGGTTCACCACCGCACAAACAGGATATATCGCACCAGAAGGTGAACAGCGCTATAACATGGTTATTCCCGGTAATTACTTTGAGGCAGAAGTCAGTGCTGATGCAGCAGGAATTATTTCTACCCTGATGATAATGAACTGGCTATCATGGAAGGTGGTAGGTATGGGGCCGGAATATGCCACGGTCCTTAATCATCTCATCGCCCGTCAGGATGCGCTAAAGGATTATGTCAGCATTATTCAGCACCCGGAACGCGAACTGATATGGCGTGCTATTGATTAACAGCTGATGCGTCATTCAGGTGACGCATTTTTTTTGATTCCGTTATAAATAGCTCTGATTTCCTCTGCGTACTTCTGGCGTTTCCTCTCCTGCGCCTCCGTTTCACGAAAGCCTGCATTATAAGCTCCTACTGCCCTCCAGGAGTATCCCCAGCGCTTAAAAGCAATTGCGAGATAATAGGCACCCGTATAGATATTCATGCAGGGATCTCTGTAAAGATTACCAGCCGTGATCCCATACTGAGCCAGATGCGAAAAATTCTGCGAGTGTATTTGCATCATACCGACAGCGTAACTTTGATTGCTGACAACGTTCATTGCATCAGGGCGCCATGATGACTCTCTGAAAGAGATTGCACGCAATAAATCAGGTTCAATATGGTAATCCCTTCCCGCCATATCAAAACAGTCCTGAGCAATGGCTGGAGAGGTAACCACGAGTAATCCAGCGAGAAGAACGTTCTTCATCTGCAATATTCCATATCTGTCATATCCCATGTCTAGAGTGCCATTTCCGATAAAAAACGGCAATGCCGGAATATGCGGAATCCTGCCCGGCGGACAATTTTGTCTAAACCTGCTTCTTAACTTCAAAGTCCCACACCCGTCGCAAGATTGCATCTTGCCTGATTTTTCTTTGAAATCATGCTGTTATGGTTTTTTAAAGACTGCAAAGTCATTTGCATCATTGATGCATAGAGTATATATATACTCTATGCAGAGTATAATTAGAGTGCTTGATATACTCTTGTTATACTATGCATTTAAAATCAATTAGATAGATAGAGTGTACTCTAGGGTATACTCTGGTTTTTCGAGGGGGTGTACTCGTTACTATACTCTGCAAAAATAAATGATATACTCTGAACATACTATGGATAATTTTCCGAATTTATATTTTAATAAGATTCTAAATCTGTAAGGAAAAGCAAAGAATGCCACGGATACAAACATTTGTCAGTAATCAGGTCAGGGAAGAAATAGATGCGATTATTACTGAGCGCAGGCAGGAAGGAGCAACGGAGACTGATGCAACAGTTTCGTCAATAACTTCCATGTTAGTTGAGCTAGGGCTCAGAGTTTATCGTATTCAGAGAGAAATGAAGGAAGGCGGTTTTAACCAGATGGAGTACAACAAGGTTATGCTGGAAAGTATGGTTAGAGTCAGGGCTATGTGTAGTGAAATTTTGAAAATGAATATGCTTAGTGAGGAGCCTGTAGCTAGTGGTAAATTTGACGCAAAAACTATTAAGCTATTTATTGATAAGGTTGCTAAAGAAAGCGTTGGTATTTTCTTTCCGGATGCGTAAGGTAATGTTTAGGGAATTCTGCGAGGGGTGTATTTAGATGCTATTTTAAAGAATTTGGTTTTATTGAGTCGTGAATGATGTGTTAGATGTTGTTGGGGTTTCGGGAGCAACGGAACAGTAAACACCGTTAAGCGGTCATTTTAAATAGCCAAAAATTAACCAGCCAATTTACATCGCATATTGCCATTTTTAGCCACCTCTTTTACGATAGCCAAATTAACTATACCCATCCTGGCCGTTTGCGGAGCAAAAGACGCAGTGGCTCTCAACAGATTGATTTACCTGTTATTGACCATTCAATTGAACCGCTTAACCGTCTTTTTGGTTCCACTACTCCCCAAACCCCAATAATTCTTTCAGGGTTCTTTTCGTCAGGATTGGGTTTCCATATTTAGATGTCCGTCTGTAACAGGTGGGCATCTAAGTTACCAGTACTTGCTTAATGGCTACATACGGCGCTGGCTTTACGCTTACGAATAACAGGACGATAAAAGCGGATAAATGTACTTCATGGGGCGTCCCCAAGAAACACCAGACAGTAGATGTATCTTAAAATAAGAGATAGGTTTAAACATATGTCTAATACTGGTTCTAATTTTGAGGTGATAGGAATACTGTTGGGGCTGGAGCTTCGTAAGCGTAAGACTACGCAGGAAAAGATTGCCATTCATCTTGCTGCATGGTCATGCAGACGGTTAAAATTTACCGGGCGCGTTTCCGGTGGTTTTTCGGTTTAACAGCCACGACTTTCGCCCGTCTGACCCCGGAAACGCTCTCATTCCGTTTTAGCTGTGCGCGCAAGAGGACGTTATGTTCAATGGTCTCCGTTTCCATCACCGTCACCGGCGACGCTGTGGCCGCCAGCTGAAGGTGTCTTCTGGTTCGAGACCCTGCGCCTGTGCCGCTTCCCGTTTTTTGTCCGCTTCCCGTTCAGCAAGAATGATTTTCAGTACCTGTTCCCGGATGCGGCGTCTTGTCTCCTGAGGCATCCTTACCCTGCCGTGTAATCCCATAGCCCTGACCTCAGCTGCAATCGCGTCTGCCAGGCGGCGGGATTCATATTCAGTCAGTTTCTGGCGTTTCATGGTGTCCTCCGCTGTGCTGCTTTCTTACATAACATCTTATGCCATATGGATACATTTTGGTTAAGTCCTGCCAGATGTATGATGGGGTGTTGGGGGTTGAGGCTCAGTGGAACAGTGACCGCCGTTAAGCGGCCAACAAAACACCAGCCAATTTACATAGTGAATTCGTCGTTATGGAATGCTAATGTGTACTTATTTGCGTACGTGTTATATACTAAGCCCAAAAATGGGAGCTAACAACATGCATGCAATCAATTTTACTGATGCCCGTAAACATTTTGCTGACACCATGAAGCGCGTCACTGATGATGCTGAACCTGTACGCGTCATGCGTCGTGACGCACCTGATATTGTTATGATCGATGCAGGAGAGTATGAGGCGCTAATCGAAACGGTCTATCTGTTCAGCAATCCGGCGAACGCCGCGCATATCAATGAGTCAATGAAACAGGCGGAGCGCGGCGAATTTGTCGAAGTGGAATATTAAGTTCACCAGGAACGGAGCTGATGACCTTAGCTACTGGCGTGATACTGACAAAAAGAAGTTTGAGCGTATCCGGCAGCTGTTGCGCAGCATCGAGGCTGATCCGCTGACAGGTATCGGAAAACCCGAACGGCTGCGGCACCACAAAGATCCGGCGCTCTATTCCCGCCGGATTGATCAGAGTCACCGTCTGGTCTATTCAATCAAGAGCGGAGAAATCATCATCTACGCAGCCCGTTATCACTATGGTGACAAATAGCAAAGCCAATAAAGCCCGTTTGATGCGGGCTTTATTCACATGGTTTTCTACGCCGGAATCCCAGAAAATTTCGTCACCAAACCTAAAGCTCCTCAGATTTGCATGGCGTTGAATGACGGGTTATGTGACAGGCTTCAGCATTAAAATCGTTGTCTTAATGATTGTCACTCAACTGGTCGTTTATGTGACAACCCTCGCCGTTACTGGTTTCGGAAAAATCCAGGTTTCCGGCGTAGAACCCCAACACGATGGCGATAAGTCCTTTTCAGGGACGGACGCGGCGGATGAACGTGCTGAACTCAGGGAGGGCGGAAAATGATTGTTCCCGTCGATGCAGAACGCGATGAACACGGATACTCGACGCATCCTGCGCTTGTCCGCAGCGGTTGTGAAACTCCGGGAGAACTTCGTTACTGGCTGAGAACCCACGGGCTGGCGTGCTTCGTGATGACCATGCGGGATGAGGCACCTGAGGCCTTTGCAGCCGGATTCACTGATGAGGCACCGGATGCGCGGGGCTGGATACCCGAACCGCCGGACGATGACGGCTGGTTCCTGGGGTCAGTCCATGATACCTGCGACGGGCCGGTCTGCTACTGGTTCAGGAATAACGTAACGGGAGAGGGGATATGAGTCCGAATTCGAATATCTGGCGCCACAGGCGCAGGGGGCAATGTGATCTTACCCAGATAATGTGGACACCGCCCTAAGCGAGGTTCTGGTTTTCAAATTGTTCCGGGCTGAGTCCGCCACAGGCACTGTGACGACGCCACCGATTGTAATCACACTCGATATAATTGAACACCGCCGTTCGCATTAATTCCCGGCTGATAAAGCGCTCTCCATGGATACATTCCACCTTCAGCGAATGGAAGAAGCTTTCCGCGCAGGCATTGTCGTAACAACACCCTTTGGCGCTCATGCTCCCGCGTAGATTATGCCGTTTCAGCAATGCCTGATAATCCGCTGAACAATATTGCCCGCCACGATCCGTATGGACGATGACATTTTCCGGTCGCTTACGTCGCCACAGTGCCATCTGTAGCGCATCACACGCGAGTTGTGCCGTCATTCTTGGCGACATCGACCAGCCAATGACAGCCCTGGACCACAGACCGCCAGATACAGCCAGCCCTCATCCGTACGTACGTGATGTCACCAGCCCATTTCTGGTTCGGCCTGCTGGCGTAAAAATCCTGCTTCAGCAGGTTCTCTGATACCGGCAGACCATGCTTACGGTAGCTGACCGGCCTGAACTTACGCGCTGCTTTTGCACGAAGCCCCTGACGACGCAGGCTGGCGGCGATGGTTCTGATGTTGTACCGGGGCAATTTATCAGCCAGACGCGGTGCACCATACCGCTGTTTTGCATCACTGAACGCCTGCCGGACAGCGGCATCACAGACCAGACGGACTGCCGTCGCCGGTTAGTCTGATGACGGCGCAGACACCATGAATACCAGCCACTCCTGGCCACGCGCAGCACCCGGCACATGGCTTTGATACTGAACTCTGGGACTCTGGGTCGAGTCCGTCAAGGTGGTGTAAATTCAGTTACAGCCTTCCGGTCCGGTAACGGGCCTGTTATGCACTGAGTGGCAGCGCGTCGATTACTTCGGTTTCAGCGGGCTGGTCTGTCTCCGCCATGCTGTGTTGCGGCAGGTAGCGGTTCTGCAGCAGCCATTCTTCGTTCTGCTCCGTCAGTACCGCACCCAGTAGCCGCATGATGCTCTCTTCGTTGGGGAAGATACCCACCACGTCGGCACGACGCTTCACCTCTTTGTTCAGGCGCTCCAGCGTGTTGGTCGAGTGGATTTTCACCCGGTGCGCTTTCGGGAAGCCGAAGTACGCCAGCACGTCCGCCTCCGCTTCATCCATCATCGCCGTGACCGCCGGGTTGCTCTTCTCCAGCTGGCCGGCAACTTCACGCCAGGTGGCATGGGCGCTTTTCTCGTCGGTCTGCACGAACACCTGCTGCAATGCGGCACGGACCACCGACTGGTTCGCCCGGCTGACGCGGCTCAGCATATTGCGCATGAAGTGGACCCGGCAGCGTTGCCAGCTGGCGGAGAACACCTGCTGTATCGCTGCTTTAAGGCCGCTGTGCGAGTCGGAGATAACCAGCTTCACGCCCTCCAGACCGCGCTCCTTCAGGCTCAGCAGGAAGGCCTGCCAGAACGCTTTGGCTTCAGACTCACCGATACCCATCCCGATAATCTCCCGGCGACCGTCCGGGCTGACCGCGCAGGCGATTATTACCGCCACGCTGAGCACCCGTCCGTTCTTGTGCACCTTCACGTAGGTCGCATCCAGCCACAGGTAGGGCCATTCCCCTTCCAGCGGCCGCTGCAGGAACGCCTACACGCGCTCATCGATACCGCGGCAGATGGAGGACACCTGGCTGCGGGAGATGCCGGTCATCCCCATCGACTGGACCAGCGCGTCAACCTTGCGGGTCGAGACGCCGTTTATCCATGCCTCCTGGATAACCGCGTTGAGCGCCTTCTCCGACAGCCTGCGGGCCTCGAGAAAGGGCGGGAAGTAGGTGCCTTCACGCAGCTTCGGGATACGCAGGTCCAGCGTGCCGAGCCGGGTGTTGTACTGCCGGTCACGGTAGCCGTTGCGGTATGTCTCGCGTTCATCGCTGCGCTCGTGAGGCTCTGCGTTGATGCGCTGAGTGACGTCAGCTTCCATGATGAGGTTGAGCATAAATTCGGTGAGCTCATGCAGGAAATCCTCGCCGCCGAGTTGCATCAGGGTGTTGCTGTTACCATCGGCACGAGTTCCGTAGACCAGTACTCTGACCACCCTGACCCGCCATTCCTGCAACCTGCGTTGCAGTGTTCTGCGATGACCTTCAGTAAATTGACCAGGATGTACGCCTTCAAGTTTGAGAAGTAATTCGGTACTGCCCAGTTGCGGTTCATCTTTAAGCCAGCATTCTATTTCGTTCCAGACGTCAGCGAAGGGATCTTGCACTGATTTTCAGAAGTTGCTCGCGGAGTGCCGGATTCAGGCTGAGATGCCCGTGTTTCTCCATCGCCGGAATAAGCTGGGGCAGTAACGCCCTGAGACGCTTACCGCACAACCGATCTCAAGCTTCCCACAGTACGATCAGAGCCTGCTGAACAGCTGCGCCATAAACTGAACGAGCCGTGGCTGATCGACGCCGTTGGTTGCCGCTGGTGACGGCACCATTCAGTAACCGGATTACTGATTTACGATGGTACCCACTGATCAGTATGAACTCTTCGAGGATCCGGGTTTTCTCGGCTTTACTGGCTGCCTGATAGCGTGTTTTCAGCGCCCGCATAAGCTGACGACGGGTATCCATAGGCAACAATGCATTGCTCATAGGTGGACCTCTGGCTGATTATTTATCACACAGCCAAAGTAACAATTTTGGTGAGGAAACAGTGAGCGTTGGGTAACAAAAATGCTGAGTCAATGCGTAATCGCAGACAAGACGGAACTGCTGACGCGGAGTTATCTGGTGACGACGCAGACGCCAGGCATACCAGCCACTGCCGGCGACACGGAGAACTCGGCACATGGCTTTGATGCTGAAATCAGGCTGATGTTTTCCGATAAAGACATACTTCATTTCAGGCGCTTCGCAAAGTATGTCGCGGCCTTTTGGATAATAGCCAACTCTTCCTCCCGTTCTGCCAACTGACGTTTGAGCCGGGCATTTTCGGCAGCCAGTTCGCTTTCACGCTCGGATGATGTCAGTTGCTGTTGTTGTTTGCTTCGCCAGGTATAAAGTTGCGACTCGTAGAGACCTAGTTCGCGCGCGGCTGCTGCTACGCCAATACGTTGAGCGAGCTTAAGCGCTTCGTCCCGAAAGGCAGGCGTGTGTTGTTTGCGGGGCTTGTTTTCCGTTGCTGATGATTTAGTCATGAGTCACCTCTGAGTTAAGAGTTTACTCACTTAATACCGTGTCCGATATTACTGGGTAAGATCATCCCAGTCGATCATGATTTGCTCCCCTGCATCATCAGGGCTGCTATGCTGATAAAAAACTGGCTTATTAATTCTCATTAAAGATAATATCTTTTTTTATACAAAATAATACCTAAATTGGCGGTTTTTATTTGTTGTACTCTATGTGTTGACCGGATAAGGTCACTATACATATGGATTCGATATATGCAGCCGTGTTTGGCTTTCTGCCTAGGTTATCAGAATAAGAGCGCAGTTCGACTCTTTGCTAATCTAGGGCTTCGCTTTGAGAAGCGCTCTTACAGCACGTTAAAAAAGGAGAACTGCATTTAAATGTGGCTGAACCTATTACTATCTCTCAGAGGCATACTCTTGTTGAGCACGAAAATCACCAGTAATACTGGTTAGATATAATCTGGCGTCAAGGTAATTATATTACCTAAATTTTTTGGCTCCTTTGGCATTCACTAGAATGTGGAACTAAACTACGCAACCTACACCATTGTCGTTTTCACCTTTCTGATTGCTGGAGTGTTTTATGGGGTGCATGAATAAAATTCATAAATTTTCTATTGCTGGGATGTGTTTATTCTCAATAGTGACTGGGAACGTATTTGCGAGCAATAGCACTGTTTCTGTTGGGTATGCACGGGGGGATTTTCAGGGGGTTGTAAATGGTGCGGAGGGATTCAACGTCAAGTTTCGCCATGATAATGCCAATAGTGCATGGGGGGTTATAGGCTCTTTTATGTATCTTGAACATACAGGTACGAATAACAGTATTTATAGCAAAGAAAAGTATGGTTCGGTATCTGCTGGTTCGTCATTCTGTCTTAATGATTGGCTTAGTATTTATGGTTTGCTTGGTGTGGGCGCTGGTTCACGTGAGCTCACCCAAACAGGTTCACTTCGCTACGGCTTGAATTACGGAGTGGGTATTCAGGTTAATTCTGTAAGTGAATTAGCTCTAGATATCGGTTACGAAAATAGTCGTATTGACAGCGTTGATGTTGGCAGTTGGATGATTGGTATCGGTTATCGTTATTGAACTGATATACCACTATAAGGGATCTGAAGCCCAACCGTACGAAAACGTACGCTAAGTACATTTATTGACCAATCTAGCCGGCGCTATGTATTTGTACAGCGTTGGCCTCGATATCCCCATCAACACACAAATCTTCGCAACTGTATGTTTTTTTATCGTTATAAAGTTGAATGTAAGCGATCAGTGTGTGCCATATTTGTTAGTACCGATGTAAAAATGTAGTGGTCAACTAAAACTAGCCACCGCTTTAGAGTTTTTCCAGTATCGGTTTTCCGATTCATTTGGGGGTAATCCACCGTAAGCCTGCGAAAACCAGCGTCAGGAAAGCTGGCTGATGGCCCACGTCAGGGCGTTCGAGTTCTTCGGCGGCGTGCCCCAGCTTCTTGTGCCGGATAACCTGAAAGCGGCGGTCAGCCGCGCAGACCGCTATGAGCCGGTACTGAACGAGAACTACCGTAAGCTGGCCCGCCATTATAACACTGCTGTGATCCCGGCGCGGCCACGCAAACCCAAAGATAAACCCAAGGTTGAAAATGCCGTTCTGGTTGTGGAGCGCTGGATCCTGATGCGGTTGCGGCATGAAGTGTTCCACACGCTGGCCGCACTGAATCTGGCCATCAGTGAGCTGCTGCAGGATCTGAATGAGCGACCGTTCCGTTGCCGGAAAAGCCTGTACGAAAAACTGGATAAGCCCGCACTGAAGGCGCTGCCGCCATACCGGTATGAATACGTTGATATCCGTCGTGCAAAGGTCGGCCCGGACTATCACGTGCTGTACGGCAAACATGCGTACTCTGTTCCTCACGCGCTGGTTGGGAGCCATATCGATATCGAAGCAGGTGCGCGGCTTGTTCGCCTCTATCACCGGGGAACGCTGGTTGCCCAGCATCCACGAGCGCAGCAACAGGGCGGCTTCACCACGCAGGCAGAACATATGCCGGAGTCGCACCATCGGCAACGATGGTGCCCGGACAGGCTGCTGTCCTGGGGAGAAAGCATCGGCAGTGCCACCCGTGCCGTGGTGGCCTGGCATCTGCACCACCGCGCTCATCCGGAACAGGCTTACCGGACCTGCCTGGGGCTGCTCAATCTCAGCCGGGAATATGGCGATGCCCGGCTGGAGAATGCCTACCAGCAGGCGCTGTTACTGGAGCGACCATGGCGGCAGGTGATCCTGAATCTGCTGACGAACCACCGGGACCGGCTGAAAGACGAAGCGCCGGATGAATCCCCTGTAGAGCACAGCAACGTACGCGGTGCCGGGTACTACCACTGAGGAAACAATAATGCACAACAACCAGCTGGAACAGATACGGGCCCTGCGGCTGGGGCACATGAGCAACGCACTGGAACTGCAATGGTCACAACCGATGACCTACACCTCGCTGAGCTTCGAGGAGCGCCTGGGGCTTCTGCTGGAGCACGAACTGCTGCAGCATGAGGTCTCGAAGGTCAATCGCCTGCGAAGACAGTCGAAACTGAGACTGGATGCGCAGCCTTCACAGCTTGACTACCGGCCGAAACGGGGGCTGAACCGGCAGTTACTGGTGCAGTTGCTGACCGGTGCTTATGTTCACCGTCATGAAAATGTGCTGAGCACCGGGCCAACGGGATGCGGCAAAACGTACGTGGCCTGTGCGCTGGGTGAGGGCAGCATAGCGCTCAGTCAGCTCGCGACGCCCATCTTCACCCTGTTGTTTCCATGCTGCCCGCAGGCTGTCAGTCTTGTGCTCTGCTGGCACTCCGCCCAGTTTTCCGAGGGCTTCCTGCAGGCCTTCAGCCAGGGCAGAGAAGCTCTCACCACCCAGCACAACCCGCATCCAGCTCCAGTGGCTCCACTCAAGGCGGAAGTGGTACAACTTATGCGTCAATAACCTGCCGTTGATGGTGACAACTACATCTTTCAGCTCAGTAAAGTCCGACAGGCCGCGCAGGCCTGGCTGATGAAGTTGCCGGAACATCACTTCCTGCTCGGCACCATACTGCAGCTTCCACTCGCGGACCCGCCGCTGCATAGTCCTGCGGAGGCTGCTGGGATACTGACCGGGATATTTATCCTGCAGCATTTCCAGCAGGGGCGTGGGCATCAGAGCGGGTCTATCTTTTAACAGGGGGACAAGCTCGTTGTCCCAGACAGCCTCAAGCGGATCCTTACGCGTCCGCCAGTGACGATTACCGGTTTTTGACCACTGTTCTTTTTCGATCCTGCGGCCGGAGCGAACAGAGATACCGGCCTTCATGGCCGAGATATGCTGGGTTACACCTTTTTTACGCTGCGTCATGTAATAACTGACCTGATGAGTATTGAGCGTCACACCATTTCCTGTGGGATCATGAACATGATGCTCAGATTACAAAATCGGCCAGAATAATCAGCGCCAACCGGACTGAGTTATTGTCGTCTCATAGGCAGACTTTTTTGAACCTTATCAACAGCCCGGATGATCAACTCAGCGTTACTCGCCGGTAATGCCACACATTCTGTCCATCGACTGGCGATATCGGTCAGCGACAGCGTCCACAAAAAGGTACCAGAGAGATGCCGACCACAGTGCGCCACAAGATCCATTTCCATAAATCCCGGAGAATGCCGCTCATGCTCGGTGAACATTCTGACCGGGATACATTTACTGACGCGGTTAACCGTCCGGTTACGCTTTTTACCGGCAGTGGTATGTGCTTCTTTCAACAGGCGATCGATAGACGATGCACTGACTTTCAGAAGCTGCTCGCGGAGTGCCGGATTCAGGCTGAGATGCCCGTGTTTCTCCATCGCCGGAATAAGCTGGGGCAGTAACGCCCTGAGACGTTTACCGCACAACCGATCTCAAGCTTCCCACAGTACGATCAGAGCCTGCTGAACAGCTGCGCCATAAACTGAACGAGCCGCGGCTGATCGACGCCGTTGGTTGCCGCTGGTGACGGCACCATTCAGTAACGGGATTACTGATTTACGATGGTACCCACTGATCAGTATGAACTCTTCGAGGATCCGGGTTTTCTCGGCTTTACTGGCTGCCTGATAGCGTGTTTTCAGCGCCCGCAGAAGCTGACGACGGGTATCCATAGGCAACAATGCATTGCTCATAGGTGGACCTCTGGCTGATTATTTATCACACAGCCAAAGTAACAATTTTGGTGAGGCAACAGTGCACGTTGGGTAACAAAAATGCTGAGTCAATGCGCGGACTGAGTTATTTTCGTCTCATATTATACAAAAATATGTTCTTATTTGAATATTCACAATTAAGGCTAATGGTTTAAATTCATCCTGTGCGGTGAATCCCCCTGAGCGGAGGGGCTAAACAGCCAATACAGAGTTATTATCAGGTTCGTCCGTATAATAGCGAGTCACGGCGGCTGTCCAGGACTCACCGGGAGGCACCCGGCACCGCGCGTTACAATATCTATCCCTCATTCGTGTTTTCAGATGCAATGATGTGAAACCCCTGTTTTTCTCTGAACATCATATTTGTCTGATGGTCCTGACCTAGGCCACTCCCGCTTTTTCTGCCAGAGCTCCAAGTCCAGGGCCTGCAGCTCCTGCGGCTTCAAAGCACGGAGCAGTGGGTGTCGCAGCAGAGCCACATCCTGTCCGACTGCGACTGGCTTTACCATGCCCCATCTGCTGTAGCCCTTCTTTAACAAAAACTGGCCCCTGCTCAACCAGCTCTTTCAGGCCGCCACCCGCGCCATACTACACCGGGCCCGTAAGCAGGGCGTGGAGGCCGGCATCTTCTGCACCCTGCACACCCGTGGCCGCCAGCTCAGCCAGCATCCGCACATTCATGCCTCCGTCACCCGCGGCGGGCTCGATGTTAAACATGGCGTCTGGCGGGCGCTGTTTTTCAAAAAGAAGGTGGTGGAAGAAATCTGGCGGGGTGCCGTCATTCGCCTGCTGCGCAAAAGTTACGACCTGATTAATCCCGGCAGCCTGCCGGGGCTGGGGCATATCCGCGACAGGGAACAGTGGCGGCGTTACCTGCAGGCTCAGTATGGTCGCCACTGGAAAGTCCATTTTGCGAAGAAGACCCGGGGCGTGGCACAGCGTGAAATATCCGGGATGCTACTTCAAACTACCTTTTTCTTTGGCCATTCTATACCAAATCCATTCATTATGATAAGTTACATATATAGTAGTTTAACATGTAAGACCATGCTCGTTAGACGCGCTCTGATTGCTCTCTATCTATGCTTTAAAAATTTCAGGCCAATTTTTTCTGTTTTATTTTTGAATTCGATAAAATTATCTGATCCTACCCGCGAATAGTGGACACGGATGAACCACTTGCTTAGCTGTGGTTTGTTTTTGGTTTTCAGGATCTGGTAGAACTCGAGTGCCAGTTGCTGTGCTAATTTCAGCTGTGGCTCTTTTTCACACATCAGACTAATAAAACGGGAAGCGTAATTTTCTTCACCTCTGATGATTCGCCAGGGCATCAGCCAGCGGCTCACACGGGAAGCGGAAGGAAGTCGGCAGGTGATAGTAACCGGAGGGAGCCAGCCTTTACGCCATCTGGCAACGGCGTCCCTGACGATGGTTTCACTGCCTGTGAACCCTTTCGCCGCCATTTCTCGCCATATCTGACTGGCATTGTGGTTTCCGCTTTCTCGCTGTTCTTCAAGCCAGTCCTTCCATGGCTCGAGAAATCCCCGTTTTGGTGGACGGGTCGACATTTCGGGGAATGTCCCGGATTGTACCCATCGACTTATAGTCACCCGGGATAACCCGGTGATACGGGATATTTCCCTGAACCCGCATCCCTTATTATGCAGTGACATCACCTCCGACCTGCGTTGATATCGTTTTTTTCGGGTTTGCTGTTTCAGCCGCTCCAGGCGACGGAGTGATGATGGTGGCTCTACTGGCGTTGACTCTGCTGATTTTTTTGGCGACAGTTCGCTGGCAACAAGACGTATCAAAGGCATATATCTGTACATCATCCGTTCGAGCGCATCACCAATATTTTTCAGTAGATGCCAGCGATCGGCCACTTGCCTTGCCTGAGGTGCGCCTTCCCTGGCAGCCATAGCATAGATCCCACCGCGATCCCGTGATACTACCTGTATCTCCGGATATTTTCTGAACCAGGATGCCAGTGCACGCCGGTCGCGTCCGGGAAGCAGAACCAGGGGGCGGTGAGTATCCAGATTGACTATCAGCGTGCCGTAACGATGACCCCGATACCAGGCCCATTCGTCGATCCCTACGTGTGGAGTATCCCCTCATCCGAATAGCAGAAGTGCTCTGTGTATCGCGTTCGAATCTGTATGACCGGTTGCTGGAGAAACGCCAGCAACGTTCAGCCCGCTACAGCAAAGACGATGACGCCCGACTGTTACCGCTTATCCGCCAGATATGCAGCGAGCGGGCAACAAACGGCTATCGTCGCGTGACTGCGCACCTTAAGCGTGCGTTGAAGGAACAGAACTGGCGGGTTAACCCCAAACGTATTTACCGGATCATGCAGGCGAATAAGCTGTTACTGGCAAAATCTGGCTATAAAAAGCCAGAGCGCTGTCATACCGGCAACGTCGTGACACTTAAGCCGGATACGCGCTGGTGTTCAGATGGCTTCGAGTTCGGCTGTGACAACGGCGGAAAACTACGTGTAACGTTCGCGCTGGACAGCTGTGACCGTGAGGCCATAGACTGGGCTGCAAGCACGGGAGGCTATGACAGTTCGCCGTGCAGGATGTGATGCTGAGGTCGGTGGAAAAACGCTTCGGCGACAGGTTGCCCGACACACCGGTGCAGTGGCTGACAGATAACGGTTCAGCGTATACTGCGCATGAAACGCGGAGGTTCGCCAGAGAGCTGAATCTGGAACCCTGCACAACAGTAGTGAGCAGCCCACAGAGTAATGGCATGGCAGAGCGGTTCGTGAAGACGATGAAGGAAGACTATATTCATGCCAAAACCGGATGTGAGAACAGCCCTGCGAAACCTTGCAGCATCGTTAACGCATTACAACCGTACAGCGCGCTGGGATATCACTCCCCAAGGGAATACCGGAGAGGGTGGGCATCGTTAAATTAAGAGACAAAGCTGTCCGGAGATGGCGGGTCAAGATCAACTGAGTACGAGATGGCAAAAGAGAGAGCATTGACGCTTGAGGCGCTTCGAGTGATGGACGCGATTGACCGGCGTGGCAGTTTTGCAGCGGCGGCAAATGAGTTGCGGCGCGTTCCGTCTGCGCTAAGTTACACCATGCAGAAGCTGGAGGAAGAGCTGGACGTGTTGTTGTTTGATCGCTCAGGTCGCCGAACAAAATTCACTAATGTGGGGCGAATGCTGCTGGAGCGAGGGCGCGTGCTTCTGGAAGCTGCGGACAAGCTTACAGCGGACGCCGAAGTGCTGGCGCGAGGCTGGGAAAACCATCTGACATTAGTTACCGAAGCACTGGTGCCTGTAAAAGTATTGTTCCCGCTAGTCAACCGTCTGGCAGATAAAGCGAACACTCAGCTGTCGATCATTACCGAGGTTCTGGCAGGAGTCTGGGAGAGTCTGGATACAGGCAGAGCAGACATCGTCATTGCGTCGGGCAGGCATTTGCGTTCCAGTTCGGAAATCAACTCGCGCAAGCTTTACAGCGTGAATAACATCTATGTTGCTGCATCCAGTCACCCTATTCACAACGAGCCGGAACCGCTGTCTGAAGTCACGCGCGTGAAGTATCGCGGTGTTGCAGTCGCAGATACCGCACGTGAACGTCCTGTATTGACGGTACAGTTGCTGGATAAACAGCCTCGTCTGACAGTTACCTCGCTGGAAGACAAACGGCAGGCGCTGTTGGCAGGGCTTGGCGTGGCGACAATGCCGTATCCGTTTGTGGAAAAAGATATTGCTGAAGGGCGGCTGCGCGTTGTCAGCCCGGAATATAGCCATGAGGTGGATATCATTATGGCGTGGCGTCGCGACAGCATGGGAGAAGCTAAATCTTGGTTCCTGCACGAAATACCGAAGCTCTTCTCCTGCTATTCTAAATAGATTTTCGACGCCGCTAAACGAGCGTGATTCCGGACATTATCACCAGCGACGACTGGGGCAGCTAAGCCAGAGAAGTTCCGAAGGATAAGCATCTGACCTGCACAATCTTCACCCAACGCATTGAGCGCAACAACCTGAACCAGAAAACCAATAGACAGAAGATGGAGGGCATACGCTGGTGCAAACCAGCACCCCGCGCGAATGCGCGTAAGCGTACAGCGAGGGCCGTATTGACAGGGATGTATTATTGAGCTTGCAGTGCTATGCGCCAGGGTAGCAGTTCGCTGACCCGATTGACTGGCCAGTCGGCTATGACGTCAAGCACATAGCGAAGATAGCCTTCTGGCTCCACGCTGTTCAGTTTGCACGTCCCGATCAGGCTGTACAGCAGAGCCCCCCGCTCACCACCATGATCAGAACCGAAGAACAGGAAGATGGTATGACCTTTATATAATCACTTTAGCATCGGTGCATTATTGGAGGTCATCATGTTACAAAATTCCCCTTCGATTTATGTTGGTCTGGATGTGCATAAAGAATCACTGGCTATCGCGATAGCCAGTCCTGAGCGCGGTGGAGAAATCCGCTTTTATGGTAACATCCCAAATCAACAGCAAAGCATTAATCACTTATTTTTAAAGATAAAAAAGCAATACTCATACATTATGGCTTGTTATGAAGCGGGTCCCTGTGGATACAATATTTATCACCAGCTAACAGCTATGGACGTTGAGTGTATTGTTGTAGCGCCATCACGGATCCCAAAATCACCCACAGACCGCATCAAAAACGATCACCGTGACGTAGTTGGTCTGGCAAGATTATTACGTGCCGGTGAATTAACCCCAGTCTGGATCCCTGACCTGACGCACGAAGCAATGCGTGATCTGGTTCGGGCCAGGGCTGCTTCAAAGCAAGATAGCCGCATTGCCAGGCAGCGAATACAGAGCATATTGCTGCGTAATGACCGGAGATATGACAAGAAGCCGTGGAGTTACAAACATCGGATCTGGCTGGCCAACCAGACTTTTCCTCTACCATCGCAACAGATTGCATTTCAGCACTATTGTCAGAGCCTCGAACAAATAGAAAGCCGAATAATACAACTGGATCAAAAGATTGATCGGCTGTTACCCGAATGGTCGTTATACAATCTGGTCTGCCAGCTTCAGGCGCTAAAAGGCGTGGGTAAAACGATTGCAATCTCACTTGTGTCAGAACTTGGCGATTTCTCTCGTTTCCCTAATCCAAAACAAATCATGGCCTATATAGGGTTAATTCCGGGGGAATATTCCAGTGGTAACAAAACTCGTTCCCGGGGCATAACAAAAACCGGTAACAGTGAACTACGAAGGCTATTGTACGAAGCTGCGTGGGCATATCGTTCTCCGGCAAAAGTTGGAAGCTGGCTCATTACCTACCGACCAACTGAAACCACACAGGAATCAAAAGACATTGCCTGGAAAGCTCAACAGCGGTTATTTGCCCGCTACAAAGCGCTCTTACAGAGAGGTAAACGGTCACAAATTGCTGTTACAGCGGTCGCCAGGGAACTGACAGGATTCATGTAGGATATTGCCCTGACGGCTCGACAATCAGGGTAACAGTACAGCGTTAAACCCTGAAGTGCCGGGCACGGAATGAGTGATCCTCGTCAAGAACGTAGGTCGGAAGGCAACAATCCGATACCAGCAGGTAGAAAGAGGCAAGCTCACTACGAAAACCTTCGTGGGGCAACTAATCTCCGAATAAGAGTCTGTTCAATTCAGGATACAGCTCGGTCACTTCAGGTTCTCTGACGCCTGCGACTGTTTTAAAGCACAGAAAAATCAGGCTGTGCAGGACAAGTACGGCCGAAATTCTTGACAAAGGTCATAAGAGTTTTTACGACCCAGACTGACCGTCCGCAGGGCATTTTCAGCGATATTATTGTGTGTGCCTTGCAAGGCACGATCTTTCCGTCGGTGAAAGTCCGACCCGGCTAACTCTCGCTCCGGCCGGAAGTACAGGGGGCGGTCCAGGAGGTAACGAATGGGCTGAAGCTCTCCCTGAAACGGCTTCTTAAGGAAGTCAACAGGTTATGCGGGCCGTAACGTGAGTGAACACTGAGCAGGCCTCGAAATGCCGTCGTGGGTGCTGACACGCCATAATAACGGGGAAGGCCGACGATGACCGGGAAGAGAGTGAGAAATGCACCGGTCATACCCACCGGGGTAGTGGTGACAGCACGCATAACGATTGATCGATCGTGCAACAAGGGAAGTCCATAACGATGCCCGCCCGGCAGACGGGCAACGACGCCCCGTGAGGGGCTGAGTCGGTTGTTATGGATGGCGGATGGGGGTGTAGTAGTGAAGAGACTGAGTAATGTCAGAGGAGCGAAGGCCACCTGTTGCAGTACCAGTGTACCAAGCAGGAAGAGCCCGGGGATTGGCATCAGCCTAACAACTCCGCTCGAATCGGTTCAGAACCTGCAGAAGACACTACAGGCAAAAGCAAAGGGTAACGCAACGGCTAAATTCCACAGTCTGTGGGATAAGGTTTGCCGACCGGATGTTCTCGTGGAAGCTTACAGGCGATGCCGTCTCAACCGGGGAGCCCCCGGCGTGGATGGAGAGTCTTTTGCTGGCATAGAACAGCAGGGATTAGGGCAATGGTTGCGAAGATTAAAGCAGGAGCTGAGCACAAAGCAGTATCGTTGCTCGCCCCTGTTGCGTGTATGGATCCCCAAAGCCAACGGCGGACAACGCCCGTTGAGTATCCCGACAATAAAAGACAGAGTGGTTCAGACGGCGGTGTTACTCGTTATTAACCCCGTTTTCGACACCGATCTGTCCCCACGGCAGTACGGTTTCAGAAGTCACATCGACGCCAAAATGGCCATACGCAGAGTCTACTTTAGCATCTCTGAACGCTTCGCCAGAGAAGTCGTTGATGCGGATTTATCTGACTACTTCAGTACGATCCCTCATGGGCAACTGATGAAATGCATCGCCCGGAGGATAAGTGATGGTAGCGTACTGGGGATAATCCGCCAGTGGCTCAGAGCCCCGGTAGTGGAACGGACCAGGCAGGGTGTCGAAATCCGGACCACAGCTGGCCGTAACACTCATCGTGGAACGGCACAGGGTTCACCAATAAGCCCGTTGCTGGGAAACCTCTATTTCAGGCGATTTATTCTGGCATGGAATAGCGGGACTCCTTTCTGGGAGAAGAACAGCGAGATCGTCAATTATGCCGACGATCTGGTGATATTATGCAAAAGGGGAACCGGAGAACAGGCCATGACAAGGATGAAGCGCCTGATGGAACGGCTGGGGCTGACCGTTAACGAAAGTAAAACCCGGCTGGTCGCTCTACCTGAAGGGAATTTTGATTTTCTCGGATATACCATTGGCCGATTTTATGGCAAAGGTGGGCGCCCCTACTGGGGCACAGCAATATCCCGGAAAGCGATCAAACGGCTCAAACAGGAAATACACGCTGAACCGCACCGGGTTTCCGGGAGACTAAACTCTCAGTGAAAAAGGAGATCCGACATGGCATCAAAATCAGCAAACCGTTACTCCCCGGAATTTCGTGAACGGGCAGTCAGAATGTTGCTGGACCAGCGTGATGAGTACCGTTCTGAACACGCGGCTATCCATTCTCTTGCCCCTAAAATAGGCTGCAGCACCGACACCCTGCGCACCTGGCTTCGTCAGCATGAGCGGGATGCAGGCGGAGGTGACGGTGGACTTTCCACCTCTGAGCGCGAACGTCTCAAGGAGCTGGAGCGGGAAGTCCGGGAACTGCGGCGCAGCAACGATATCCTGCGGCAGGCTTCCGCTTATTTTGCGAAGGCGGAGTTCGACCGTCTGTGGAAAAAATAATACCGCTGCTGGATACCCTCAGCAGGAGCCACGGGGTCGGACCGGTATGCCATGAGCTGGATATCGCCCCGTCGACATATTACCGGCACCAGGAGCAGCGTCAGCATCCGGAGAAGCGTAGCCTGCGGCAGCAACGTGACGACCAGCTGAAAGTGGAGATACAGCGCGTGTACGACGAAAACTACAGCGTCTATGGTGTTCGCAAGGTCTGGCGTCAGTTGCAGCGGGAAGGCTTCAGCGTGGCCAGATGCACCATCGCGCGGCTGATGAAGGCTATGGGGCTGGCCGGTGTGCTCCGTGGTAAAAAAGTGCGCACGACAGTCGGTCGTAAAACGCAGGCCGCTCATGACAGGGTCAATCGCCAGTTCGTCGCTGCCCGTCCCAACCAGCTTTGGGTGGCAGATTTTACGTATGCCAGCACCTGGCAGGGCTTCGCGTACGTGGCGTTCATCATCGATGTGTTCGCCGGCGTCATCGTGGGCTGGCAGGTGTCATCCTCGATGGAGACGACATTCGTGCTGGATGCGCTGGAGCAGGCGCTGTGGGCCCGTCGTCCGTCAGGCACAATCCATCACAGCGATAAGGGATCGCAATATGTGTCGCTGGCGTACACGCAGCGGCTACAGGAGGCGGAACTGCTGGCCTCAACGGGCAGCACGGGGGACTCCTACGACAATGCAATGGCGGAGAGCATCAATGGCCTGTACAAAGCGGAGGTGATACACCGACAGAGCTGGAAAAACCGTACGGAGGTTGAGCTGGCGACGCTGACATGGGTGGAGTGGTACAACAATCGTCGGCTCCTTGGGCGACTCGGCCACATACCACCTGCTGAAGCAGAAAAAGCGTATTATGCTTCCATCGGAGAAAAGGCTCTGGCAGCCTGAGTTCCCGGACTAAACTCTCTCCCACAAAACCGGGGCGGTTCAGTACCGGACGAAGAAGTTCTCCTTAAGATATTTCACCATTCGTTCCACCTTGCCTTTGGTTCTGGCCCTGCGCGGACGGCAGGCGCGTGGCAGGAAGTCATAGTGGTCGGCCAGCAATAGAAACCCGGAGTTGAACACCACTTTCCCGTTGTTATTCTTCAGCACCGCCGCCTTCTGGTTATCAACCAGCACGGTTTTCACGCTGCCACCGAAGTATCGGAAGGCGCGGACCAGAGACTCATAGATGTGTTCAGCGTCCTGCTTTGGTGCGGCGAAGACATGGAAGCGACGGGAGAACTCCAGCGCATTCACCGCGAAGTTAACTTTGCATCGCTGTCCAGCGACCTCCACCTCGACTTCGCCCCAGTCGTGCTGCAACTGGTAACCGGGCTGGGTTTCGAAGCGGACTGTTTTCTTCGATGGCCGCATTTTGCGTTTGGGCTGGATGTAATAGCGCAACATGGAGCGCCCGCCGGTGTAACCCATTGCTTTAATTTCTGCGAGGATAACCTCGCCATTCCAGACATTCTCAGCCAGGCGCGTGTCGATATAGTCCATGAACGGCTTCAGTTTGGCCATTTTGTGGCGTGTTTTTCTGGCCGGTGGTTCAGGGTATTTAAGATACCGCCTGACAGTACGCTCAGAGCAACCAACCTGAGTCGCAATATCGATAATGTACGCCCCTTGCTTACGCATTTGCTTTATCATGTAAAAGTCCTCTCTGCTCAGCATGTCGATGTCCTTTCTGGTGTGAGAACCTCAAGGAAACAACATGTTGGGTGGAGCGGACAACTCAAATGGCAAATGACAGTCTTATATCATTGGCGCTAACACTATCATCGCCGGATTAAAGGTTCGTCGACAGACGTCGCTGACGGGGCGCTTACTTCGAAGATATGCCTATTGAAAGTATACTGTCTACAGTATATTCAGAATTAGCCTTTACCCTGAATATCTGGAGAGACCTGTTTTTGAAAATGGCATACTGCCTCATTTCAATTTCAGTACTGTATGTTTTTTCAATTCCCCCCATAATTTCCCCTGCTCTCGTTAGCGTCATGCCGGGATGAATTCCCCATTTATTTTTACACCGCACATCAAACGTTTCGATATATATTATTCTACCAGCTGAATTCACTATGGCATCTAAGCTGTAAAATTTGTTCACATTTAGATGCCATATAAAAATGCCATCTGCATTCTTTTCCTTGGCGTACGAAATCTCCTTAACTTTTAGGTAATCAACAATTTTTGTATTTAACTTTACCTGACCGATAGAGTTATCGTAAATAAGGCAACGCTCCGAAATATCAGTGGCATAACTATTTAATGGAAATAATAAATATAATACAATAAACTTAAGCAAAGTGTTTTTTTTAAATTCATATAAATCTGCCATCCCCTAATAACATTATAACAATAACTCTTGGGTGATTTCATCTTGTAAGATCTTTACAGTGTGAAGCCTTAACCCCTGCATATATATGAAGTGAATTATAGAGTTCTTTGCGTAAACTTCCACGCTGGCAGAAATCACAGGAACCACCCGCGTCCACGTCAGAAATCTTTGTCCCCTGAGTGCCATCATTAACCTTGAAAGTCCCGGTAAAGACAGTGCCGGACCCATAGTCAAAGAGTACCCTCACAATGCTCCTTTTAGTGCCGGGAATCATAACAGAAGAAATAATCTCTGAACTCTGCGGTCGCTCCCATGCATTAGGCAGAAATGGATTTCCTTCCACAAAAGGAGGTTTCTCGCCAGGAGCTTCCCGGATAGCACGTTCCCGTAAATCAGATACACTCTCCAGCAGGCACAGCAATTCCGGTGAAATCAGTGAAGGAAGTTCGCCACCTAGTTTTTCACGATAGATACCGCTTGGTTTAATATTCCTTTCCCACTTCAGAAAGCGCTCAACCGTTTCATGAGCCCTGTCCTGAGGATTTGCTCCAACAAGGGAGATCTGTAGAAATACAAAAACGCCTGAAAAGTAGATGATTATCTTTTTCACATAATTTCTCCTTCGCTAATATAACTGTCATTTTGGGCCTCCTTTCACTGAGAGTTTAGACTCCCGAAAAAACCGTACAGTTCAAGCGCAACTAAATTTAAGATAGTGTGCTTATGCTTCAAAAGCACGTGTCCCTCATATATTACTTTACACCCGTTAAGACAGTTCAGCAGGCGCTGACGGACATCAGGATCCAGTGCTCGTGTGGCAGACGGCCTGCCAGCCACAGCTTTTCAGCAGTGAGTAAAGCCCTTCAGCCCGCCCCCCAATTCTGTCCGGTACCTGTATAACCTGCATCCCGCCATTATTGGGGGCTGTTCTGGTCGAGTTAACCAGACTGAACCGCCCCGGTTTTCCGGGAGAGTATTTTGGTTGGGAACTCAGGCTGCCAGATCCTTATTCCCGATGGAAGTATAATATGCATGTTCGGCTTCTGCCGGTGGGATATGCCCCAGCCTTTCCAGAAACCGGCGATTGTTGTACCAGTCCACCCACGCCAGCGTCGCCAGCTCATGCACGGCTTTTCCAGCTTTGCCTGTGTATCACCTCCGCTTTGTACAGGCCGTTGATGCTTTCGGCCATCGCGTTATCATAAGAGTCACCCGTACTTCCCGTTGAAGCCAGAAGCTCCGCCTCCTGCAACCGCTGTGTGTATGCCAGCGACACGTACTGTGAACCTTTGTCGCTGTGATGGATGGTGCCTGATGGCCGGTGGGCCCACAGCGCCTGCTCCAGCGCATCCAGCACGAACGTGGTTTCCATCGATGACGACACCCGCCAGCCCACGATGGCTCCGGCGAACACGTCGATGATGAACGCCACATACGCGAAGCCCTGCCAGGTACTCACGTATGTGAAGTCTGCTACCCAAAGCTGAGTGGGATGCTCTGCCACGAACTGATCCTACCCGCGAATAGTGGACACGGGACTAAGTGAGTAAACTCTCAACCAGAGGTGACTCATGACCAAATCAGCCACAACCAGCAACAAGCTCCGCAAACAACACTCGCCCGAGTTCCGTCAGGAAGCCCTGAAGCTTGCTGAACGCATTGGTGTAGCCGCCGCAGCCCGTGAACTCAGTCTGTACGAATCTCAACTTTATACCTGGCGTAAAAAACAACAGCAGGCCCTGTCTGGCTCTGAGCGGGAGCAGCAGCAATCCGTTGAAATTGCACGTCTTAAACGCCTGCTGGCTGAACGGGACGAGGAGCTGGCCATTCTCCAAAAGGCCGCGACATACTTCGCGAAGCGCCTGAAATGAAGTATGTCTTTGTCGAAAATCATCGGGCAGAGTTCAGTGCCGGGTGCTGCGCGTGGCCAGGAGTGGCTGGTATTCATGGTGTCTGCGCCGTCATCAGACTAACCGGCGACGGCAGTCCGTCTGGTCTGTGATGCCGCTGTCCGGCAGGCGTTCAGTGATGCAAAACAGCGGTATGGTGCACCGCGTCTGGCTGATAAATTGCCCCGGTACAACATCAGAACCATCGCCGCCAGCCTGCGTCGTCAGGGGCTTCGTGCAAAAGCAGCGCGTAAGTTCAGGCCGGTCAGCTACCGTAAGCATGGTCTGCCGGTATCAGAGAACCTGCTGAAGCAGGATTTTTACGCCAGCAGGCCGAACCAGAAATGGGCTGGTGACATCACGTACGTACGGATGAGGGCTGGCTGTATCTGGCGGTCTGTGGTCCAGGGCTGTCATTGGCTGGTCGATGTCGCCAAGAATGACGGCACAACTCGCGTGTGATGCGCTACAGATGGCACTGTGGCGACGTAAGCGACCGGAAAATGTCATCGTCCATACGGATCGTGGCGGGCAATATTGTTCAGCGGATTATCAGGCATTGCTGAAACGGCATAATCTACGCGGGAGCATGAGCGCCAAAGGGTGTTGTTACGACAATGCCTGCGCGGAAAGCTTCTTCCATTCGCTGAAGGTGGAATGTATCCATGGAGAGCGCTTTATCAGCCGGGAATTAATGCGAACGGCGGTGTTCAATTATATCGAGTGTGATTACAATCGGTGGCGTCGTCACAGTGCCTGTGGCGGACTCAGCCCGGAACAATTTGAAAACCAGAACCTCGCTTAGGGCGGTGTCCACATTATCTGGGTAAGATCATCAACCCTAAAAACGAGTATTATACATCAAATTCAACTAATCAGAGGTATTACCCATTTTTGATAGAGTCCATTTTTAAAATTAAGTGGACTCTATCATCGCCGGATTAAAGGTTCGTCGACAGACGTCGCTGATGGGGCGCTTACACAGGTAATACCTCTATTTAATTACAACAAAATCATTTATAACTTCCATACACTGCATTTATAGCAATTTTTGCAGCATTTTTAATTATTGTTTCATCATGTTTATCGTTTTGATTAGTACGCGTTGTATACACAGCGATAACAGCAGGTGAATTGGAATCAGGCCATAAAATAGCAACATCATTAGCTGTACCATAGAAACCACAGGTGCCTGTTTTATCGCCAACAACCCATTTATCAGGAACTGCGGCTCTGACTCGCGCATTGCCAGTCGTGTTTCCTTGAAGCCAATCCTGCAGTAAGGCTTTATTTTTAGCATCAAGTACAGAACCAAATGCAATATTTTTTAGGCTCATTGCTACTGCTTTCGGAGTTGAAGTATCACGTTTATCGCCTGGAATAGCTGAGTTTAATTCTAACTCCCAGCGATCAAGCCTGAACTCCGTGTCTCCCGTTGATCGCATAAATGCAGTCAAACCTTCAGGACCTCCGACGTATCTTTCCATTAATAGATTAGACGCTCCATTATCACTGTACTGAATTGCTGCCATAGCCAAAGTCTGAACGCTTGCACCCGTTTCTAGGTATTTTTCTGATACAGGAGAATGCTTCTCCATAACACGACCGGAATACTCTACCGTATCATTAAGAGAAAAAGATTTATCCTGAGTTTTTTTTAATACGGATGCAGCTAAGAACACCTTAAATGAACTGCATAAAGGAAATCTCTCATTTTGCCTGTAGGAAAACTCTTTCCCATTTTCTGTATTTAAAAGATAAACACCTATCCGCCCTCCAAAAACAGTTTCCAGTTCCTTAATTTGAGCCAGGCCATTCCTTTCCTGATTTGCAAATGAGTTAGATGAAGCAAAAGGAAGGCAGAGCGAAAAAGAAAGAATAATCGCATTTTTTCGCATTTTTTTTAACATATTTAACACCTTTATAAAGTTTACTGGCTATAAATCAGAAATTAATACGCCATCTATTAGTCCGCGCTTGTTGACGCATGTAAAACATAAAGCGAAATTAAATACTTTCATTAAAATAAAAACATTTTATCTTTTAATATGTTAGCAACCTGGTGATGTTTTTTATTGAAAGCATTTCCCTGGTTGTAAAAAACAAAGGTAGGCTATTTAATAAACAGATAATTTATTTTTAATACACAAAAAAACCATTCATTTTCTGATCCATTAAATTATACAGTGCAAGTCAGGTGATATATTTCTTTATTTTTAGTAAATGATTTTTAAATTTTAAAATATTAGATTACCTTTCAGCTAACAATTAATAAAAAGGGTCACCTTTAGCATAAAAATCAAAAATGATTCATAAGCACATTATTCAATGTATTTAATATGAATTCCTCATGCGATGGGAATTTAATTGAAACATTGCAATTCTTGGGGTGGGAATAGAAACTTAACATTAAGATACCTCCAGCTAATTTTAGTAAAAACAAGATTGAACAGCCATAATTTATATAACAATTTAAAAATAACGGTATAAAAATGTCTATCAAAATGAATTATACATTTGCTCTTTATGGTGACAAGCTATAATATATTTGCTTAGACATAAGTAAAACTTTTAGGTTAATACGCCATGAGAAATCGCCTCCCATTGAACGGGTTACGGGCTTTTGAGGCTTCTGCCCGCCACCTTAACTTTACACGTGCAGGTCTTGAACTGCATGTTAGTCAAGCCGCTGTAAGTCAACACGTTCGTTCTCTGGAGAACATTCTTAATGTCACTCTGTTTCGAAGGTTACCGCGAGGATTACTTCTTACAGAAGAAGGGGCACATTTACTTCCTATCGTTAATGATGCGTTCAATCGTATGGATTCAGCTTTACAAAAATTCCGTGGAGGTAAATTTCTCGAAGTGCTTACTGTTGCTGTGGTGGGAACTTTTGCGATTGGATGGCTTTTGCCCCGGCTTAAGGATTTTTATGAAAAATACCCCTGGATTGACTTAAGGATTTTAACCCATAACAATACAATCAATTTGGCAACTGAAGGTATTGATGCATCAATTCGCTTTGGAACAGGAAAATGGACTCTTACTGACAATATTGAACTATTTTCTGCACCGCACACTGTACTATGCTCTCCTGTTGTTGCAGAAAGTCTTCTCTCACCGAATGATCTAAGAAATAAATTGTTATTACGAACTTATCGGCAGGATGAATGGTATCACTGGCTTGAAGTTGCTGGTGTTGAGCCATGGGTAATTACAGGACCAATTTTTGATTCATCTAGACTTATGGTTGATGCTACTAGCATATCTGATGGAATAGCTCTGGCACCTGCATGTATGTTCAGAAGGGAATTGGAGATAGGATTGCTTAAAATGCCTTTTGATATTGAAGTAAACATGGGAAGTTATTGGTTGACGTTTTTAAAATCAAAACAGAAATCTACGGCATTGACTGCCTTCAGCACTTGGTTACAGGACTGCAGCCTGTAATTAAATTACTGACTTTATTGAGGATATGAGAGATTTTATAAGAAGAGAAAAGAACCAATATTATATGATGATGAACCGTACCGGTTTTGTGGGAGAGAGTTAAGTCCGGGAACTCAGACTGCCAGCTCCTTATTCCCGATGGAAGCGTAATACTCTTTTTCTGCTTCAGCAGGTGGGATGTGACCGAGCCGCTCAAGCAGTCGACGATTGTTGTACCAGTCCACCCACCACAGTGTTGCCAGCTCCACTTCCTGCCGGTTTTTCCAGCTCTGGCGGTGTATCACCTCTGCTTTGCACAGACCGTTGATGCTTTCGGCCATGGCATTATCGTAAGAGTCACCCGTGCTGCCCGTTGAAGCAAGAAGCTTCGCTTCCTGCAGCCGTTGCGTGTAGGCCAGTGAAACATATTGCGAACCTTTATCCGAGTGATGGATGGTGCCGGAAGGTCGACGTGCCCACAGTGCCTGCTCCAGCGCATCCAGTACGAACGTTGTCTCCATAGACGATGATACCCGCCAGCCTAAAATAACGCCGGCGAACACATCTATGATGAACACGACATATGCGAAGCCCTGCCAGGTGCTGACGTACGTGAAATCTGCCACCCAAAGCTGACTGGGGCCGCTCTGCCACGAACTGACGGTTTACCCTGTCGCTTGCCGCAACGTCTTTCCGGCTGACCGTGGTGCGCACTTTTTTACCCCGCAGCACACCAGCCAGCCCCATAGCCTTCATCAGTCGCGCGATGGTGCATCTGGCTACACTGAAGCCTTCCCGCTGCAACTGTCTCCAGACTTTACGGATGCCATAGACACTGTAGTTTCCGCCATACACCCGCTGTATTTCCGGTCTCAGCAGGTCGTCACGGCGGTCACGCAGACTACGTTTCTCCGGATGCTGGCGATATTCACGGTGCCGATAGTACGTCGACGGGGCGATATTCAGCTCATGACATACCGGTCCGACCCCGTCGCAGAGTGTATCCAGCAGCGGCATTATTTTTTCCACAGGCGGTCGTACTCCGCCTTCGCAAAATAAGCTGAGGCTTGCCGCAGGATATCGTTACTACGCCGTAATTCCCGGTTTTCCTGCTCCAGCTCTTTGAGGCGCTGGCGCTCGTCACTTGTGAGTCCGCCATCCCGATGGGCACAGGGATCAGACTGGAAACAGACGTACTGACCCCAAAGAAACGATCGTTAAACGTAAACCGTGCGCCAACGCGGGTTACGTTCATAAAGTAAGTCGCTGATTTCAGGAATCTGTAGTATCCTCTGCGAAACGATCCTTGTTTGATCCTTGAGGGGGCAGAGATGTCGCAGGCTGAAAATGCAGTAACTTCCTCATCGAAAGAAAAGCGTTCTTACCGAAAAGGTAAGCCGATGTCGGCAAGTGAAAGACAGCTTGCCGCGATTGCGCGTAAACGTGAAACACATAAAGAAGTGAAGGTTTTTGTTAAAAATCCTCTTAAAGACTGGATGATTACGATCTGTGAAGAGGAAGGACTCACTCAAGCGCAGTTTATTGAGACCTTACTCGAACGTGAACTTTCTGAACGTGGTGTTCTGGATGTAAAGACTTCACATTCTTGATCGTTTTCTCGTTGGGTGCTAGATTACTGATCGTTTTAACGAATTCTTGGCTGGCCACGCCGTAAGGTGGCAGGGAACTGGTTCTGATGAGGTGTCTACCCGGAGCCAGAAAAGCAAAAACCCCGATAATCTCATCCATTCTTGGCGGGACGGTAAGATTAACGGGGCCTACTTAAACTGTATAGAAGCTGTTGCTCTATGCAGGGAGTATAGTTTTATGCTCAGAAAAGTTCAATACCTGTTTCTGTGCCATTTGCTCCTTCCGTGCAACATAA
>NZ_CP074161.1:0-92286 GCF_019968805.1 Enterobacter sp. JBIWA005
GTGCGGGAAGGTGTGACTGACGCTCAGACCCTGTTCTCACATTACCGTCAGGTCAGAAACCCGCATCCGGCATTCACGCCGCGTGAAGGAAAGAAGACGCTGCCGTTCTGTCGTAAGCTGATGGCGAAAGCCGAAGGCTTCACGTCCCGTTTTGATTTTTCCGTCCACGTGGCGTTCGTGCGCTCGCTGGGTAAGCGTCACCGCATGCCGCCGGTGCTGCGCCGTCGTGCCATTGATGCGCTGCTGCAGGGGCTTTGCTTCCACTACGACCCGCTGGCCAACCGCGTCCAGCGCTCCATCACCAATCTGGCCATCGAGTGCGGACTGGCGACGGAGTCGAAGAGTGGCAACCTGTCCATCACCCGCGCCACGCGGGCGCTGAAATTTATGGCGGAGCTGGGTCTGATTACCTATCAGACCGAATATGACCCGCAGATTGGGTGCAATATCCCGACCGATATCACCTTCACGCCGGCGCTGTTCTCGGCGCTGGACGTCTCAGACGTGGCCGTGGTGGCCGCGCGCCGCAGCCGCGTGGAATGGGAAAATCAGCAGCGTAAAAAACAGCGCCTCCAGCCGCTGGGGATGGACGAGCTGATAGCGAAGGCCTGGCGTTTTGTGCGCGAGCGGTTCCGCAGCTACCAGACCGAGCGCAAGTCGCACGGGCTGAAGCGCGCGCGCGCCCGCCGCGACGCGGGCAGAACCCGTCAGGATATTGTCACGCTGGTGAAACAGCAGCTGACGCGCGAGTACGCCAGCGGCCGCTTTACCGGCGGGCTGGATGCGATGAAGCGCGAGCTTGAGCGGCGCGTGAAGGAGCGCATGCTGATGTCGCGGGGCAACAACTACACGCGACTGGCCACCGTCCCCATATAACCCTCCTTCATGAAAAATCCGGCTGACGCCGGAGGATTTCGCACGCCTGCAGCATACAGTCGCGCATTATCTGAGCAACATGGTCTACCCCACCATCAAAATTCCCACCGTCCTGTCCCCAAAACGGCCCAAAATCTCACCGGCGAAGCCCGCTGCGGTCGCTGAATACACTTACCCACATTTAACTGCAAGGGACCTTTCCATAAGGTTACAACCGTACAGCTTACAGAGCGCCAGCCGATGTATTTTCAAAGTGCGTGGTTTCCTTTAAAAACCTGCTCTGTACTTCTTTTAAATAAATAAGATTACTTCTTATAAATAAATAACCTGTTCGTCGCCTGCCCTGTGGACAGGCTCAGGAGAATGCCCGCCCCTGCAGCGGACTCACGTCCGCGCCGGTTCGGTGAACATAAGAGGTTGGTCCCGCCGCGTTGCAGCGGGCGCTGTCGCGCGCGTATAGTTACAACATACAAAAATGAGAGCGGCAGACCGTGCACAGCGGCAACACCTGAGCCAGAACCCACCACTGAAAAGCGCCGCCACCCCCGGCCACAGGCCGGGAGTAGTGTCGCTTTTAGTGATGGATGTTGTAACCAGCTTTTGAGTGGCTGTAAGTGGTATCGCTGGAAGTATTGTGTACACGCCCGTAAGCGGCCCTGACGGCCCGCTAACGCGGAGATACATTCCGGCTATGCCGGAATCACTCCGGTGGCGCACACAGGCTTCTGCGTCGCTTTGAGCGGGGTTGGGTCTGGCAGGGGGAAGGTATGGATTGGTGAAACCTGTCAACAACGTAACCGGCTGCGCCGGGCTACGGCGCCACTCACTCACAGTGCCATATTCAACGCACGCTGGCGCCTCCATGCCGCGTTGCGGCATCACGTGACGGGTACCGTTAAATATCATTAACTATCATCAGGATATGCTATACTGCCCCGGTATATGATACCCGGAGATAACCGTGTCGCTGACTGAACAATCTGGCCATCTGGCATGGTGCGCCCTCATTGCCCTGCTGACCGCCCGGGAAGACCGCGTGGTGGTCTCAGAGTCGCAGGAAAATCTGTTTCTTGCCCGCTGGCTCGCGCAGGCAAAAAAACAGCGCCGGTTTTCCCGTGACGTCGCCACTGATATCGACTGGCTCCTCAACCAGGCCCGCACCCTCGGTATCCGGGCTCGGATGCGCCACAAGCTGGACTATCTCTGGCGCAGCTGTACCGGCGAACTGTCAGAACAGAATGACCTCTTTCGCCTGACGTATGCGATGGAGCTGGCAAAACAGTATGACTGGGTGTATCACGTCCTCAGCGACAGTGAGTGGTGCGGCCGGCGTCAGATTCAGCCAGCGGCGTCGGTTAACAGCATCTCTCTGCTGAAAAGCGCGCTGGAAATCGGTTTTAATGATGACGGGAAGCAGGTTATGCCGGTGCCGGTAAGAATTGGTGGCCAGGCTGACGGGCTGAATGCGCTGCTGAAAACCTGCGGCTGGGAGGCCGTCTGCTGCGACGGAGACTGGACACTGCTGACCATAAACCCGGTCAGTAATGGCGAAACTGACACGCAAACCGCCGGCTGAGTGACGGCATTAACAGGGGGATGACGGGTTATGGGTTTTCTGGTTCACGTATAGGAAATTGAAACCTTTTCTGCTCTGGAATGAAGTGGTTGAAATTTAACCCCTCTTTGATTTATGTCTCCGTGGGTAAGCGGGCACTCCCCGGAGTGGTGATAATTTGTGCTTTTTCAGGTCAATTTCCAGGCTGCCAGTGTACGCAAGGCAGATCTTCCCTTCATCAGGCCGGGATATACCTCATCAGACTGCTCTCCCGGGCATGAGTCTTCAGCCCCTGCACATTCAGGCCTGCTACCGCACGACGGTACGCCATCTTCCCTCCACACAACACGCATTCAAACGGGTCACGTCGCAGGAACTGCTTACTCATCTGCGCATAGCAGACCTTCGGTACAATGGAACGAAAACGTACATTAGTGAAGTAACTGTCTGATATATCAAAACGCAAGCCTGATACCAGAGATCACTCACTGATTAGGTAATATTCATTTAAAAATAGTTTCGCTTAGTGACCGCCGGGTCTGATAACCTGTTGCCCTTTTCTGGTGCAACCTGTTACCCCGGGCGGGGACATATTGTCAACGACGGGTAAAAAGTGATCCACTTATATCTCCACCGACGGTCTAATATTGGGTCTTCCGCAACTTGGGTGGAAGAAAATCAATGAAACTTTTTAGTTAACAAAGATCTAAGCTGTTTTAAGTTATGGATGACGAGATGACCTCACTTAAAACACTTTTGCAGCTACCTTGTGGATGGCAATCCAGCCGACAAATTACTGGCTCTGATGGGATCACCCTCCATCTCCGCGCCACGCGTAAAACAGCGCAATGCCCTGAATGTCTAAAACGCAGCCGCTCTGTTCATAGTTGTCGTCGACGACGGATACAACACCTCCCATGCTCCGGCCGGACACTCTGGTTAATCTTTGCTGTCCGGCACTGGTACTGCCGTAACCCGTCCTGTTCACGCAAAATCTTTGCGGAATCGCTGGCTCCTTTTGCTGGTCCACAGCAGCAGTCTTCAGCGTTACTTCAAAATCTACAGCATCAACTGGGACTCATTGCTGGCGGAGAGGCTGGAAGACGGGCTGCGGTAGCCTCAGGAATACAGATCAGCCCGGATACGTTGCTGCGTAGGGTCGTTCAGGCTCCAGAGCAGACGGAGAACAGGACCCGGCATGTCGGTATCGACGAGTGGGCATGGCATAGGGGCCACAGGTACGGCACGCTGATTGTTAACCTCGATACGCATCGCCCTCTGGTACTACTGCCCGGTCGGGAGCAGCGCACTCTGACTGCATGGTTTAAAAAATACCCGGAGATACAGGTCGTTTCACGCGATCGAGGAGGTATTTACTCCATGGCTGCCCGGGAAGGAGCACCTCAGGCCAGACAGGTGGCCGATAGATGGCACCTGTTAAAAAATATTGGCGATGCGCTTGAACGAATGATGTACAGACATATGCCTCTGATAAGGCTGGTTGCCAGTGAGTTGTCACCAAAGAAATCACCTGAGCCAGAATCCTCTGTGCCAGTACCAACGCTCCGTCGTCCGGAACGACTTAAACAGCAGACCCGAAATAAACGACATCAGCGCTGGACAGAGGTTATGGCCCTGCATAATAAGGGGTGTGGGTTCAGGGAAATATCCCGCATCACTGGATTATCACGCGTAACAGTCAGTCGCTGGGTGCAGTCAGGGGCATTCCCTGAAATATCGACCCGGCCTCCAAAGCGAGGCCTTCTTGACCCATGGCGAAAGTGGATGGAAGAGCAACGTGAAAGTGGTAATTATAATGCTAGCCAGATATGGCGGGAAATGGTGATGAAGGGGTTTACAGGCAGTGAAACCATCGTCAGGGATGCCGTTGCCAGATGGCGTAAAGGCTGGCTCCCACCGGTTGCTGCCACCACCCGACTTCCTTCCGCTTCCCGTGTAAGCCGCTGGCTGATGCCCTGGCGAATAATCAGGGGTGAAGAAAATTATGCCTCCCGCTTCATCGGGCTGATGTGTGAAAAAGAGCCGCAGCTGAAAATAGCACAACAACTGGCACTGGACTTCTACCGGATCCTGAAAACCAAAAACAAGCAACAACTTAGCAGATGGTTCAGTAATGTCAGCAAAAGCGGCCCGGTTGAGCTTCAGCGTGTTGCTGCCGGGATGGAAGCTGATGCAGCAGCAATATATGAAGCGATTACCAGCCGATGGAGTAACGGTGTAGTCGAAGGGCATGTAAATCGCCTGAAAATGCTGAAGCGGCAGATGTACGGGCGTGCTGGGTTCGAGTTACTGAGGCGACGGGTGTTGAGTCCTCTGGCCTGAAAGGTTCCACCCAAGTTGCGGAAGACCCACTTTTTACCCGTCGTTGACAATTGTGCAGGTCAGATGCTTATCCTTCGGAACTTCTCTGGCTTAGCTGCCCCAGTCGTCGCTGGTGATAATGTCCGGAATCACGCTCGTTTAGCGGCGTCGAAAATCTATTTAGAATAGCAGGAGAAGAGCTTCGGTATTTCGTGCAGGAACCAGGATTTAGCTTCTCCCATGCTGTCGCGACGCCACGCCATAATGATATCCACCTCATGGCTATATTCCGGGCTGACAACGCGCAGCCGCCCTTCAGCAATATCTTTTTCCACAAACGGATACGGCATTGTCGCCACGCCAAGCCCTGCCAACAGCGCCTGCCGTTTGTCTTCCAGCGAGGTAACTGTCAGACGAGGCTGTTTATCCAGCAACTGTACCGTCAATACAGGACGTTCACGTGCGGTATCTGCGACTGCAACACCGCGATACTTCACGCGCGTGACTTCAGACAGCGGTTCCGGCTCGTTGTGAATAGGGTGACTGGGTGCAGCAACATAGATGTTATTCACGCTGTAAAGCTTGCGCGAGTTGATTTCCGAACTTGAACGCAAATGCCTGCCCGACGCAATGACGATGTCTGCTCTGCCAGTATCCAGACTCTCCCAGACGCCTGCCAGAACCTCGGTGATGATTGACAGCTGCGTATTGGCCTTCGCCGCCAGGCGGTCAACCAGCGGGAACAGCGCTTCAGTCGGCACCAGTGCTTCGGTAACTAACGTCAGATGGTTTTCCCAGCCTCGCGCCAGCGCTTCGGCGTCCGCTGTAAGCTTGTCCGCAGCTTCCAGAAGCATGCGACCGCGCTCCAGAAACATTCGCCCCACATTAGTGAATTTTGTTCGGTGACCTGAGCGATCAAACAACAACACGTCCAGCTCTTCCTCCAGCTTCTGCATGGTGTAACTTAGCGCAGACGGAACGCGTCGCAACTCATTTGCCGCCGCTGCAAAACTGCCACGCCGGTCAATCGCGTCTATGACGCGAAGCGCCTCAAGCGTTAATGCTCTCTCTTTTGCCATGTCGTACTCAGTTGATCTTGACCCGCCATCTCCGGACAGCTTTGTCTCTTAATTTAACGATGCCCACCCTCTCCGGTATTCCCTTGGGGAGTGATATCCCAGCGCGCTGTACGGTTGTAATGCGTGAACGATGCTGCAAGGTTTCGCAGGGCTGTTCTCACATCCGGTTTTGCCATGAACGCGATATAGTCTTCCTTCATCGTCTTCACGAACCGCTCTGCCATGCCATTACTCTGTGGGCTGCTCACTGCTGTTGTACAGGGTTCCAGATTCAGCTCTCTGGCGAACTTCCGCGTTTCATGCGAGGTATACGCTGAACCGTTATCTGTCAGCCACTGCACCGGTGTGTCGGGCAACCTGTCGCCGAAGCGTTTTTCCACCGACCTCAGCATCACATCCTGCATGGCGAACTGTCATAGCCTCCCGTGCTTGCTGCCCAGTCTATGGCCTCACGGTCACAGCTGTCCAGCGCGAACGTTACACGCAGTTTTTCGCCGTTGTCGCAGCCGAACTCGAAGCCATCTGAACACCAGCGCATATCGCTTTCTGCAACGGCGATTTGGCTTGAAGAACAGCGAGAAAGCGGAAACCACAATGCCAGTCAGATATGGCGAGAAATGGCGGGAAAACGGTTCGCAGGCATGATGCTCCCAAAACGCCTTATAATCGCCTGATAGAACTGCATACTCTGCGTGCTGAGTTCCGATGCCATTTTGACGATATCATCCACGCACTAGATCCTTTGAAGTTGCTGGAAACCATTCGACTTTATCAGCATCAGTTGGTACGAATAGCTGTCGGAGATCCTGTTGGAGACAAAAACAGCGATTTAACCGCATTTTGCAGGGCCTCTCCGTAGCCTGGCAGGAAGGTGCAGTGAATCCTTTACATCATCCAGCACCATCAAAACCTCGCCACTGGCGAATCCGTGCAGATCCCTTCGCTGACGTCTGGAACGAAATAGAATGCTGGCTTAAAGATGAACCGCAACTGGGCAGTACCGAATTACTTCTCAAACTTGAAGACGCACATCCGGGTCAATTTACGGAGGGTCATCGCAGAACACTGCAACGCAGGTTGCAGGAATGGCGGGTCAGGGTGGTCAGAGAACTGGTCTACGGAACTCATGCCGATGGTAACATTTTAGCTGAAGCAAGAAAGTAACATTAACTGGTGAGGCAACACGTCGGCAAAACTAGTTGACGTCTAATATCCAGCCCCTTAATGGTCAGACTCAATGCTGATTGCGACAAATGCAGTCTTTTACTGGCGTGGACGAAATTCAGAGTGTGAGCCACCGCTAAAAATGCGCGTAACTGCTTGACGCTCATTTTCATTCTTTCGCCAGTTAATTAATTGAAAAAATTCAGTTAAAAATAATTTAATAAAAAAAACAAATGAGTACATCACAAATTCAAAATTAACAAATAAGTCTCTGCCATCAATGATGGCGGCATAAGCAACGGGAGAGATAAACATGTCTGGACTGGACAAACGTGTGCTCAGTTATGCAGAAGCACTCAATGGTCTGAAAGACGGCATGACCGTGCTGGCTGGCGGCTTTGAACTGTGCAGTAGTCCTGAAAATCTGATTGCTGAAGTCAGACGTGTTACCAACGGTGCGAAAGGTTATAGCTTCATATGTGGGGGAAAACGCACTGTTTGAACAACTAGTACCCTGTGGCGAACTGGAAATTGAACTGACACCTCAGGGAACGCTAGCAGAGAGAATGCGTGCAGGAGGGGCTGGTATCCCCGCATTTTATACCGCAACAGGATATGGCACGCCGATTTCTGAGGGTAAAGGGCTTCATCAGTTTGGTGGTAATCATTACATTCCTGAAGAGTCTCTGACAGGGTATTTTGCATTAATCAAGGGCTGGAAAACAGACTGGTACGGCAATGTGGTTTATCGCCATACTGCGCAGAATTTCAATCGACTCATGGCGACGGCGGCTCAGATAACGGTAGTAGAAGTGGAGGAAATTGTCCCGCCGGGTGAATTACCGCCAGACGCTATTCATACCCCGGGTACACTCTGTGCAGTGTGGTGGACAGGGTATTGCCATGCCCCTTTTCTGCTGATGTAGTTCCTTGATTTCCCGATAGTCTCCATGCTAACGAGATGTTGTATAACGCATTGACAGCTCTCCTGTATCGGCGTTGCTTGATGCCGGGAGACTAAACTTTCAAAAGCATTTTACAGATATCTGGAGAAAAAAGATGCAACTTATTAAGAGAATTCACCATGTGGCTTATCGCTGCAAAGATGCCAAAGAGACGGTCGAATGGTACCAGAAGTACCTGGGAATGAACTTTGTTCTCGCTATTGCTGAGAATCAGGTCCCCTCGACAAAAGAGCCGGATCCCTACATGCATGTTTTTATGGATGCGGGTAATGGCAGTATTTTGGCCTTCTTCGAATTACCGACCAGACCTGAAATGGGGCGAGATCCGAATACTCCAGACTGGACTCAACACCTGGCTTTCGAAATCGGGTCATTCGATGAATTGATGGAAATTAAGAGTAAACTCGAGATTGATAGAATTTCAGTCGTTGGGCCGACCGACCACACTATCTTCCAGTCCATTTACTTCTTCGATCCGAATGGTCATCGTCTCGAGCTGGCGGTCAATACCGGAACACCAAAGATGGCAGCATTGCTTAATGACGTTAAGTGGGAAATGCTCAACGAGTGGTCCAGGACCAAAAAAGCACCTCAGCACGCCAGCTGGATGCACGATGGCAGCTATACAGAATAACGCGTATTACCTATCAGGCCGGGGTTACTAAGCCGTTCCCCGGATAGTTAAACTGAATTACAACTGTGATCGTCTGAGAGCCCATTATTTAAAAGGGGTTTAAGGATATCTAGGAGACATTTAATGGGTTTGACTTCAAAAATAGACGTCGTCAGGCTGATTGACGAAAATCCCATAGGTACGTCCCAGTGGCGTATTTTTATCCTGTGCGCTATTTGCATGATACTTGATGGTTTCGACGCTCAGGCAATAAGCTATGTTGCCCCAGCGTTACTTCAGGACTGGTATGCTGACAAGACGGTTCTAGGGCCCGTATTTGGTGCCGGTTTATCCGGTCTGCTCATCGGCTCTCTGATATTCAGCATTGCTGCCGATAAACTTGGGCGACGCCCCGTGCTCATCGTATCCACATTCTTTTTTGGTGTGTGCATGCTGTTCACACCATTTTCCAGTACCATCCAGGAACTGATCATCATTCGATTTATCACTGGGCTGGGACTGGGTGCCATTATGCCCAACTCGATGGCGCTTTGCGGAGAGTTCAGTCCAAAGCGTAAGCGTATCTTAATAATGATGCTGATTTCCTGCTGCTTTACTGTTGGTGCCATGCTTGGTGGTATAGTTTCAGCTGTACTGATCCCTGTGCATGGCTGGCAATCAGTATTCTGGTTGGGTGGTCTCTTGCCGCTGATTCTCGCAATACTAATGACCGTCTATCTGCCTGAGTCCCTTCAGTTCCAGGTGCTCAGTGGGAAAAGTGTGGATACAACGCGGACAGCCTGCAATAAAATCTTTCCGGAGCAGCATATTTCCGATGACATGGAACTGGTGGCTGTCGGACATCACAATACCGGTTTACCCATCATTGCTCTATTTCAGGATGGCAGGACGGCCGGAACGCTGGTGCTCTGGACAATCAGTTTTCTTAATATGATAGCTCTCTATTTCCTGTCCAACTGGCTGCCAACGATTGCCAGACTCGCTGGGATGAGTCTTGAACAAGCCGTACTTGCTGGTGCCATGCTGCAATTGGGCGGAACCATCGGTACCATTGTAATGGGCAGCCTAATCGACAAAATTGGATTCAGACGTGTTCTGGTGCCGTGCTTTGCAATAGCCGCCGTGTTCATCGCCTTAATCGGTCATTCAATAGAAGTGATCACGCTGTTGTTTACTGTTGTTTTTGTCACTGGTTTTACCGTCGTTGGTGGTCAACCAGCTATCAATGCGATGGCTGCCAGTTACTACCCAACCACACTGCGAACGACCGGAGTGGGCTGTAGCCTAGGTGTTGGTAGGATCGGATCGGTGGTAGGGCCCGTTATCGGTGGTCAGCTGATCGGTTTGAACTGGAGTCAGGGCAGTCTTTTTTTTCTGATCGCCATACCTTCGATCATCATTGTTCTGGTTCTGCTGCTTGGTGTACGAATCGAGCAGACTGTGTTGTCTGATCCTTCGTGATTCACCAGGAAGAGGTAGTGTGCCGGAAAACCGAAGGCAACCGTCTTTCCATTATCATCAAAAATGGAGTAAAAAATGAAACTGGCTACGTTGAAAAACGGTCGTCGTGACGGCGTCCTTGTCGTCGTGAATCGCACCCTGACCCATTGTCAGAAAGTCCCTTCTATTGCCAGTACTTTGCAGGACGCACTTGATCATTGGGATACAGCTGAAGGGAAATTGCGTGAAATTTACAATGCTATGAATAGGGGGGAGTTACAGGCTGCGCAGACGTTTAATCCTGCACAGTGCCACTCTCCGTTGCCGCGCGCCTACCAGTGGGCTGATGGGTCGGCATACATCAATCATGTCGAACTCGTTCGCCGTGCTCGTGGTGCTGAGCTTCCGCCGTCTTTCTGGACTGAGCCTCTGATGTATCAGGGCGGATCTGACTCGTTTCTCGGCCCACGAGACCCCATTACAGTCAGTTCCGAAGAATGGGGGGTTGACCTCGAAGCGGAAGTGGCGGTGATCACTGATGATGTACCTATGGGCACCACACCGGAACAGGCGAAGAACCATATTCGACTCATCATGTTGGTTAACGATGTTTCCTTACGTAATCTGATCCCGACTGAACTGGCCAAGGGGTTTGGTTTTTTCCAGTCGAAACCGTCATCGGCTTTTAGTCCAGTAGCCATTACGCCGGATGAGCTTGGAAGAGACTGGCGTGATGGTAAAGTTCATCGTCCTCTGACAGTCAGCATCAATAGTACCCTCTTTGGGCATCCGGATGCAGGTCAGGACATGACTTTCAGCTTCCCGCAGTTGATTGCCCATGCTGCCAAAACCCGCAATCTGGAGGCCGGTTCCATCCTTGGCTCAGGAACAGTCTCGAACAAACAGGGGGATCTGTATGGTTCATCGATTATCAATGGTGGTGTCGGTTACTGTTGTCTTGCAGAGGTCAGGATGTACGAAACTATCGAGAAAGGTAAACCACAGACCGGCTTCCTGAAGTTTGGCGACAGCGTGAAAATTGAAATGTTTGATAATAATGGCCAGAGTCTGTTCGGTGCTATTGAGCAGCAAGTCCAGCCAAATGCTGAATGAGAAGTAGTCCGGGGAGTCTCCTGAATTTGTTTACGCTCTGTCAGGACAAAATAGTATGAAGCTTTATACCTATTTCAGAAGTTCGGCCTCCTACAGGGTTAGAATTGCTCTAAACCTCAAAGGGATACAATACGATACCGAGTCAGTACATTTACTGAAATCCGGTGGTCAGCAGAATTCGGTCAGCTACCGGGCACTCAGTCCACTCGGTCTTGTTCCCTGCCTTGAGACAGATGCTGGCGGCCATCTGACGCAGTCTCTGGCTATTATTGAGTATCTGGAGGAAGTTTATCCGGATGCTCCATTGCTACCGGTTAGTCCTGGGGATAGGGCTAGGGTCAGAGGTATTGCCCAGACGATTTCCTGTGATATCCATCCACTTAATAACCTCCGAGTTCTTAATTTTCTTACCGGGAAGTTTGGCCTGTCGGTGGAAGATAAAGAAGGCTGGTATAGCCATTGGCTTACTGAGGGCCTGCTGGCCATCGAAAGAATGCTCATTGATGATCCACGAACCGGTCGTTTCTGCCATGGTAATACGCCAGGATTAGCTGATTGTTGCCTGATACCGCAGGTCTTCAATGCGCGGCGTTTCAATTGCTCGCTGGAACGTATGCCTACTATCCAGCGAATTTGCCTGGCGTGTGAAGAGCTGATATCGTTTCATGCTGCATCTCCGGTTAATCAGCCTGATGCGGAACCAGAGAACAATTAATTTGATTAAACTTTGTAGCTCCGGCATTTGCCGTGGTTTCTTGGGGAAAATTCCTGGAGTATGAACCGCCCCGGGAATCCTGGAGACTAAACTCCTTGAGAGAGGTTATGAGACGACAATAACTCAGTCCGGTTGGCGCTGATTATTCTGGCCGATTTTGTAATCTGAGCATCATGTTCATGGTTAGGAAAATGAATCATCGTTTTGAAAATTTCCTGACCATGAACAGCAGTGTCAACAATGCAGTAATGATGCGCCATCGGGAACGTTATAGTCATAAAATGCTGTTTTTGACGTGTTTTTAACCCGTAACCCATATTTCAGACGCACTTATCCTGCAGCCTGTGCCAGAAGCCATCGTTTTCTGTCTATGTCATGCAGCCTTTCTGCCACTAATTCGGTCGTATGTCTCCCTGCCTGTGCACTGCTGAAGCGCAGCCGGTTGCCGCACAGAAGGCATTTGTACGGATCCGTGCGCAAAAATTCCTTCATCAGCACGGCGAAGCCCGGCTGCTCCGGTTTTTCCCGCGTCTCCATCTCCAGGGCTTCATACACTTTTGGCGTAAGCGCTCCGTCCTGAGCGTGGTCGTAAGGATTATTTTACAGAAGAGAGGTTCCAGGGTAGCAGTTCATGTAGCCGGTTTGAAGGCCAGGCGTTGATCTTGCTTATAATATCACGCAGCCAGCCTTCCGGCTCCACGCCGTTCAGCTTGCAGGTGCCAACCAGGCTGTAGATCACCGCCGCGGCCTCACCGCCGTTATCAGAGCCGAAGAACAGATAATTTTTCCTGCCAACTGCCACTGAGCGCAACGCGTTTTCACCGATGTTATTGTCGATCTCTACCTGACCGTTGCGGCAGTATTCGTTCAGCGCATCCCATTGTTTCAGCATGTACGCGAACGCCTTCGCCATCTCAGCGTGGACCGACAGCGTTTTCATCTGCTCCTGTACCCAGTCATACAACGACTGCATCAGCGGGACCGTCCGCTCCTTTCTGGCTGTCAGTCGCTCACCCGGCGGGAGACCACGGATTTCGGCTTCGATAACGTACAGCGCAGCTATCCGTTTCAGCGCCTCATTCGTCATCACAGTTGGCCGCCGCGCATGCTCGTCATGGATTTTTCGTCTGGCATGCGCCATGCACGCTGCCTCTCTGATCCGCCCGGACTCATACAACGCATCGTAAGCGCCGTACGTATCGGCCTGCAGCACGCCCTGATACCCGGAGAGATGCCGCTGCGGATGTTCCCCCTTACGATCCGCTGAGTAAGAGAACCACACTGCCGGTGGTTCTGTCGCCCCGGCGTTGCTGTCATCCCGGACGTAGACCCACAAGCGACCGGTTCGCGTTTTACCTCTCCCCGGCTCCAGCACCCTGACCGGCGTGTCATCGGTATGCACCTTGCCAGCCTGAAGGACGTACTGGTTGAGCGCCTCATACAGCGGACGAAGCCGGCTGCCCATCATCACGACCCAGCGCACCATCGTGTTACGACTCAGCGTCAGTCCATGACGGGCGTAGATTTCAGACTGTCGGTACAGAGGCGTATGCTCCACATATTTTCCTACCAGGATACGGGCCAGCAGGCTGCTGCCCACACGACTGCCTTCTACTGGTTTGGCCGGGAGTGGCGCCTGCACGATAACGTCGCACCGGCTGCACGCCAGTTTTGGCCGGACCGTTTCGATAACTTTAAAGGCGGTATTGATGATTTCCAGTTGTTCAGAGAGAGTTTCTCCCATCACCTTCAGTTCTCCACCACAGGACGGGCAGACGCTGTCCGCTGGCAGGAGAGTCTGCGTTTCCCGTGGCAGGTCTTCTGGCAGCGGTTTTCGGGTGGTGTTGCGGGCGGTTTTTCCTGGCGTCGTTTGTGGCGCAACCTCAGCATCTGTTGGCGCATCCAGGACCGCTTTGTCGTCGTTCAGGCAGTTTTTTGCCGCCTCCAGGCGGTTTTCCAGCTCTGCCAGCCGTTTCTCTGCCTGGCGGATTTTGTTTTCCAGCTTATTACGGCTCTTTTCCGAACTCTGACCGAACAGCATTCTCCGCAGTTTATCCAGCTGTGCTTTCAGGCGGTTGATTTCCTGCTCATAACCCGCCAGCTGGCCTGCATACTGGCGCAACCGGGTCTGCTGGTCGTTCAGCATCGTCCGCTGTTTACGCAGCATGGCTTTTAACTGGTCGATATCGTCAGGGAGTTCATTTTCCATACACCCGACATTACAACAGGTTACACCCGCAGGCCAGGACGTTGTGATGACTGCGGATGTTTCCAGTTCAGGCCTTCCAGCAGCATAGCCAGTTGCGCCGGGGTCAGGTGGAGCTTCCCGTCGCTGACAGCGGGCCAGACGAAGTGTCCACGCTCAAGACGTTTGATGAACAGGCACAGACCATCCTCATCGGACCACAACAGCTTCACCATATCACCACGGCGCCCCCGGAAGATGAACAGATGGCCGCTGAACGGGTCATCGTTGAGGACATTCTGCACGCGGGAGGCCAGGCCGTTGAAGCCGTTTCTCATGTCGGTAACGCCCGTCACCAGCCAGATGCGGGAACCCACGGGAAGGGATATCATCCGCCACCTCTCTTCAGTTCACGAACCAGAGCAGACAGCATGGCCGGGGTGAGATTGCCGGACAGCTTCAGGCGTGCACGGCCGATGCTGACCTCACAGCGTTGCCCGGTATTCGCTGGCAGACTCTGTGCTGATGATGCCGGGAGAGCGGGCAGCACGGGTTGAGAGTATCCGGCGGTCACAACAGGAACGATATCGTCACGGATAATGGTCGGTGCCTGAGGCTCATCAGATAGCGCATCAACCAGATGACGATAGCGCTGACGCCAGGTGAAAAGCAGGTTGTCATTAATGCCGTTCTGGCGGGCGAGTTGTGCCACACAGGCACCGGGTTGAAGTGATCGCTGAACCAGGTCGAGTTTGAACGGCATGGAGTAGATTGCCCGCTGGCGTGGGGCTCTAGGTTCTGTCATTTGTGATAGAGTCCATTTAAAAATTAAGTGGACTCTATCATCGCCGGATTAAAGGTTCGTCGACAGACGTCGCTGACGGGGCGCTTACGCCCAGCCTGCTGTTCAAGTGGAAGAAACAATACCAGGAAGGCAGCCTCACTGCCGTTGCGGCCGGGGAGGAAGTCGTTCCTGCCTCTGAGCTTGCAGCAGCACTGAAACAGGTTCGGGAACTACAGCGCCTTCTGGGCAAGAAGACAATGGAAGTTGAGATCCTGAAAGAAGCAGTGGAGTACGGTCAGTCGCGAAAATGGATAGCGCACGCGCCCTTGCTGCCAAAGGACGGGGAATAGCCCTGGTCAGCCGCACCATGGGCGTGTCGCGTGCGCAGCTGTCACTGCGGATGAACCGTTCTGCCGACTGGCTGGACAGGCGCGGTAACCGGCGTAATGACGAAGCTGACGCTGAAATACTGTCGGCTATCCTCAACATTATCAGCGATATGCCGAGTTATGGTTATCGACGCGTGTGGGGCATCCTGCGCAAGCAACGTCGCTCAGAGGGACAGCCACCTGTGAATGCCAAACGTCTTTACAGGATAATGAGCGAGCATAACCTGTTGTTGTTGCATGACAAACCAGAGCGCCTGAAGCGTGAACATAAGGGTAAAATCGCAGTTGCAGAAAGCAATATGCGCTGGTGTTCAGATGGCTTCGAGTTCGGCTGTGACAACGGCGAAAAACTGCGTGTAACGTTCGCGCTGGACTGCTGCGACCGTGAGGCCATAGACTGGGCTGCAAGCACGGGAGGCTATGACAGTACGACTGTGCAGGATGTGATGCTGAGGTCGGTGGAAAAACGCTTCGGCGACAGGTTGCCCGACACACCGGTGCAGTGGCTGACGGATAATGGTTCAGCGTATACAGCGCATGAAACGCGGAAGTTCGCCAGAGAGCTGAATCTGGAACCCTGCACAACAGCAGTGAGCAGCCCACAGAGTAATGGCATGGCAGAGCGGTTCGTGAAGACGATGAAGGAAGACTATACGCGTTCATGCCAAAACCGGATGTGAGAACAGCACTGCAAAACCTTGCAGCAGCGTTCACGCATTACAATGAAAACCACCCGCATAGCGCGCTGGGATATCACTCCCCAAGGGAATACCGGCGGCAGCGGGCATCGTTAACTTAAGATACAAAAGCTGTCCGGAGATGGCGGGTCAAGATCAGAGCCACGAAGAGGTTGAAAAGCGTGGTGATTTCAGTGTGAAAGAATTTCAAATTTTCCTTTATAATCAAACCAATAAGCATGAAATTGGCGTGGTGAAAAATATACAAAAAAGGATGCTCTTCGGCATCCTTGTCCCTTACTCACCTGACTCTGGAAGTCTTTCCAGAATACGTTTTATTGCCTCATCAATCTCCGACTGCACCTCAGCGGAAATACGGGAAAACTCATAAACAACAAGTCGCTTCTTTGGATCAGTTTTCTTTCTGGCAAACTGATTACGATCTGAAAATTCTCTCAGCTTCTCGGTTTGAACCGTTCTAGTTGGGAGGGCTGTCAACAATTTGCTCTCCGACCGGATAACCGCAAGAATTTTGCTTTTATCAATTGCCGGATAATCTGGCATGGTCTTCAACCGATACAGAACTTTTTCCATAAGTTCTGTTACCGATGTTTGCTTGTTGTTTGCTTCTTCAGCCAGTTTCAGTAGAAACTGATAATCCGACAACGAAATATCATTTATCATCGGGAATACTGCAACCATTTCATCTGGCACTGCTGCGGCCTGGAACGCACGTGTCACTTTCGCCGGAGAGAGATTTTCTTTCAACGCAATCTCTTCTTTCGTCATGCTAGTTCCATAGGTGACCTCTAGTCGTTTTCCCAGCTCGCGAAGACTATGTTCTCTTGCTGTCTGGATATCTTTCGCCAGCTGCCGTGCATCGGCGAGTGAGATATCATCTTTGGTTACCAGAATTTCGAATTTAACATTATTAAAGATGCAGGCGGCACGACGTCGGGTCCCATCTAATATCTCAATTCGTCCATCTACTTCGCGTCCAATAGCCGGGAAGAATTGCTGCAGCCTTATCGTCCGGGAAATATCACTTACGGACTCGCGAGTAAGCATCGCCTGATCCCGTCCATTAACAGATGCATCAACGAACGTTTTTGATTCAATCTCACCGCTTAATACAACCGTTTTGACAAATTTGGCCTGCTTGCCAGATTTGAGTGTGAACGTTTTGACATCTCCGTCACCTTCAAGCATACGGGCGAACTCTGAATTGCTATTGCCGAGAACTCGACCACGAGCTAAAACCTTTTTCACTTAGATGCTCCCCGGATGTATTCAATGCGATCAAAAACAGCTTTCGTAAACCGTTCTGCTTCAGTACGTGCCTTTTTCAACGCTTCAGCACTACCTGGGTATGAAACAGGGTTAGCACTAATGATAGTGTCAAAAGATTCACCACATCGTTCGAATCCATCCAAACGTGGCAGCGACGAGTCCAGAATATTACTTGCATACACTTCGCGGGCCAGGCTATGCGAAGTTTCGTGATCGCGTTTATTAGTCATTTTGGACATGAAACCGATACTCGCACTCAGGCGTGGTTCTACACCTTCTTCTTCAAGACGCTCCAGCATTTCAGGCAAACGCGTCAGGTATTTAAGGGTTGAATGGAAATCAACCTGCGCCGGTGGGGTAGGGGTCAGAAGCAAATCACTCGCCGCCAGGCCATTCAAAAGAAACGGATCAAGATGGGGGCCGGTATCAATGAAGACAAAATCATAGTCCCCTGCGATACGGTCGATGATTGTTTTCCTGAGCACTTCTGAAGGTTTAAGACCTGGTAAATGTTCTGCAACCAGAGACTCCCACTGACTCGCCACGAAGCCGTCATCAATAGAAGCAGGGATGACATCAACGCCAGGAATAATAGTAGGACGAATAACGGCTTCTCGTAATGTTTCGGTATCGAGGTCATTCAGCATTGCCTGAGCAGCTGTTTCAAGGACCGTACCAATGCTATGGGTGTGATCCAGGAACATGGTACTGGAGGCCTGTGGGTCGAGGTCTATTACAAGGATGCGAAGATCATGCCGCAGCAGGTCCTGATGTACACGCAACGCATGTGCAAGCGTAACTGTACTGACTGTTTTTGATACACCACCTTTAAGGTTTACAACGAAAATTACGTAGGGTTCTTTATGGATATCGCGATATTTAGGTATCTGTCGGTGGGCGTAGATATCGATAACATTCTTTATCGTCAGAGCATATTGTTCGACGTTACCAATCTGCTTTTTATTAAATATATAGCCGTTTTCTTCCATTTCTTTCATGGCCAGTTCTACGATACGCCGGCTCAGCTTTGGTAGTTTTGCGACAGCGTTACGAGTATATGTCTGATGATACTCTGTCAGATTAAATTCTTTCCTTTGTTCCTCAATATCCCTACTCATAGCCTGAAGTAAAGCGCTTGCTCTGAGAGCTATGGTACCCACACTACCGTAATCGCGTTTCATTATTGTCCCCTCAAGATGGAATCCTTGCACATTGATGGCGTAAAAGCTCACGCTATTGTACAAAACAAACAAAAACGTACAACATATAATGATACGGCATTAAATTTTTGTACATAAACGATCATTTATCTCATGGTTCAAAAAGACAACTGAGGCTGTACTCAAAGAACCAACTCCTCCTCTGTTCAGAACTTGCTTCGGAACAAGGGGAGGGGTGGGACAAGCCCGGCGGGTGCGTCAGCCTGTCACATTGGGGTATACCTCTGCGTAACCATAAATTGATATTCAGGATCGCTTATGTGGCCACATAAGCGATGCCGCTGATAGAGTGACCATTTAAACCTAACCCGGCTGGATGAAGTGTTGAAACTGGGCTGGACTTCATTGACCGCTAACTTTCGATGTTGAGCCTCTCGCTCAGCCGGGCCATGAGATCCATACGTTCATGAAAAATCGCTACAACCAGTGCGGGCGCACTCCCGCGTGGCAGACAAAAAACATAATGATGTTCACAGTGTATCATCCGTAGTTCAGGAAAGAGTTCGCTCATATCCCTGAAGGAACCTCGCCCGGCAGCAAGATCTGCAATACCATGTTCCAGCCTGGCAATATAGCGACGAACTTGTGCGGTCCCCCACTGTTTACGCGTGTAGCGGATGATGCTCCGTAGGTCGGCTTCCGCATCAGTGGTAAGTATATAGGCCGTCACGCGCGCTCTCCGCTCAGTTCGTCATCAAGAATGTCTCCGATACTTTTGGTAGAAACTTTCCCCTCCAGCCCGTTGTTTATACGGTTTCCCAGCAGCTTTTTCAGCTCCTGCCATGCCTGGTCAGCGTCTGCATCGCCGGGGAACAAACGTTCGAGTGCGTATTGCTTGATCGTTTTACCTTGCAGGGCAGCCAGCGCTTTCAGGCTCTGATGCTGCTGGTCTGTTATGTCAATTGTCAGTCGGCTCACTGGCTTATCTCCTCTGGAATGCACAAACCCACATTAGCACATATGTACAAATGAGGCCATCAGATAACTTCTCCATCAAACGATCGTTTGCTGGACCAGAGAACACTTCTCCCACAACCTCTGTTTTGATAAATTGGTATAATCGGTCTGCCGGGTGCCAGCCACGGGTCTGATGACCGGTTGCCATAACACAGCGAAAACCATTGTTTTCTTTGTCCTGCGACTGACACAGAGTAATACTGTTGTCGGCCTCACCACAGACCTCTGCGAGTAATCGCCTGAGAAGATGCATACTGACTGACGGAGTGACGCCGCCTTTGACACTGCCTGTGACCGGGTCTGGTTGCCCGGAAATTGATGCTTTACCTGAGTTCCTGCAGGATATTTCGCGGGAACTGTATCAGCACTCACTGGGCGAAGGTCATCGGGAGATTTTCCAGGATGCCTGTAGCATTTTAAAAGAAATCCTCCCGGAGACCGAATGCCCTTACAGACCGTATACCATCGCCTGGCGTATATGGTTTCGGGGATTCACCAGAGGCTTTACTGAAAGCTACATCGATACAGTGGTCAACAAAAGCACCAGTAGGGTCAGACTGGATATTGCGTGCACCATGCTGAAGCACGGATTCGATAGCAATACCGTCATGAAAATGACCGATCTGGCTGAAGACGGCCTGACGCAGATCCACCACTAATCCTTTCCTGAGACTCCCTGTCTAGCCATCAGCGAGTACTGGTGGGGCAGGGAGACATCACTCTCTGTTCGGCCTGCCAGCCACAGCGGTTCAGCAGCTTCATCACACCGCCCACATTCCCCGTCAGCTGAGCCATCAATGGGTTAACCTGATAGCCATTATCGTCAAAAGCGATATCAAGGTTAGATCGCGAAAGGTAAACGCCGTTTACTGCGCCATTCAGAGCCACGGCATACCGCCCGGACCACTCTCTGTCGTTCAGCAGACGGTAAGTCCAGCTCATGTCCTTCGCCGTTTCCAGCGCATACGTCAGCCGGAACAGGTCGTTCTGTTCAGCCAGCTCCCCGGAGCAGGAACGCCAGAGGTAATCCAGCTTGCCGGCCAGCTTCGCGCCGACGCCCAGCTGGCGCCGCTGCTTCAGCGCGGCGGCCAGCCAGCGGGTGAGAAAGAGGTTTTCCTGTGCCGGCGACAGCGCATCGCCGTTCTGCCTGGCCAGCGCAAGCGCCACCAGGGCACACCACGCCAGATGGCCCGATTTTTCTGTCAACGTCACTGAGTGCTCTTTTCCTTATATTCAGCCCGTAAAATGCTGGCGGGTTCCCGTTAACGTGCACAATGGCATCTGAATCGATCACGGTTTGGCATTCGAATCGATCATGATTTGGCATGTATCTCCGATCGCGGTTTGGCATCACAATCGATCATGATTTGGCACGCATCCGATCACTGATTGGCATCCTGTCGCTCACTCCGGGAATTAACTCTTTCCATCACAGTCTTCATTGCTGTTTTAAGCCAATGGAGATATCGATGTCCAAAAAGAGAAAAGCCAGGAGTTCCATGGAAACCTGTTTTAAGATCCTTCAGCTTAAGTTCGACCAGAAGCTGACCAACCGTTGCATCGCACTGACGCTGAAAATCAGTGCATCAACCGTTTTTGAGGTGCTCTCCCGCTTTAAAGCCACGTCTCTCCCATGGCCCCTCCCTGAAGCCATATCCCACGCGGCCCTTGAAAAGCGTATCTTCCCGGCCAAAAGTGCCTCTGCGTCAGAGCTGGTTATGCCTGACCTGCTTCACTTCGATACTGAGATGAGAAAGCCAGGCGTGACGCGCCAGCTGCTGTGGATGGAGTACAAGGCTCAGGCCGGTGAGCTGGCTATGGGGTACTCCCACTTCTGCCGCTGCTACCGGGAGTGGAAAAAAACGCGCCGCCTCTCCATGCGCCAGGAGCACCGCGCCGGTGAAAAGCTTTTTATCGACTTCTGTGGCCCGACGGTCCCCGTCGTCAACCCGGATACCGGAGAAATACGCCGTGTGGCCATCTTCGTGGCCGTGATGGGAGCATCCAACTACACCTACGTCGAGGCGTGTGAAGGACAGGATATGATGTCCTGGCTGAACGCCAACAGCCGCTGCCTGACCTTCCTGGGCGGCGTACCGAAGCTGCTTATCCCCGATAACCTCAAAAGCGCGGTGAAAAAGGCCGATCGCTACGAGCCAGTCATCAACGACAGCTACCAGGCGCTAGCGGAGCACTACGGTACCGTCATCATCCCGGCCCGCCCCTATAAGCCGAAAGACAAGCCGAAGGCGGAAAACGGGGTCCTCATCGTCGAGAGGTGGCTGCTGGCCCGCATCCGCAATGAAACCTTCTACACGCTCAGGGCGCTGAATACCCGCCTTCGGGAGCTGCTGACGGACATGAATAACCGGCCAATGAAAGGGTACGGCAACCAGACCCGCGCAGAGCGCTTCCGCATGCTGGATGCGCCGGCACTCTCACCGCTGCCTCTGGCGACGTATGAGTACACCGAATACAAAGCGGTGAAGGTCGGTCCTGACTACCACGTTGAGTATGCCCGCCACTGGTACTCGGTCCCGCACGAACTGGTCGGTCAGCGTCTGTCGCTGAAGGCAGGCCAGGCGGTGGTTCAGGTCTGGCACAAGGGTCAGTGCGTTGCGCAGCATCCGCGCAGTTCGCATGAGTATAAGCACACCACCAATCCGCTGCATATGCCTGCTCAACAGCGGGGGCACGGGACATGGACACCGGAGCGGCTGATCGAGATGGGATGCAGCATCGGCCCGTTCACCGGCAGGGTGGTTGACGCCATGCTGAAAGCAAAGGCTCATCCGGAGCTGGCCTACCGCGCGGTACTCGGTCTGACCGCGCTGCAGAAAAAATACGGAAAAGAGCGACTGAAAAAAGCCAGTTGCGTCGCCTGGCACTATAACGCACCGGACAGACGGTTCATCGACAACCTGCTGCGCCACCATCGTGAGAACCAGGAGCTGCCGTTATCCCGTCAGAGCGAGCAGCACTCCATGACCTCACCTGAGCATGAAAACCTGCGCGGCCCGGGCTACTACCACTAACAGATGACCAAAGGAACCGACTGTATGAGCGATAACCTGTTAAACAAACTGACCCAACTGAAGCTACCGGCGATGGCCGGTAGCCTGATACGCCAGCGAGAAACGCCCCAGACCTACGAGGAGCTGTCGTTCGAGGAGCGGCTGACCCTGCTGGCCGATGATGAGTTGCTGAACAGAGAAAACGGTCGTGTTGCGCGGCTGAGAAAAAGCGCCAACCTGAAGTACCAGGCAGCCCCGGAGGGGCTGCATTACCCGGTCTCACGGGGTCTGCGGGCCGAACAGATGCGGGAACTGCTGAACGGTCACTACATCACCCACAAGAAAAGCCTGTTGATCACCGGCCCGACGGGGTGCGGAAAAAGCTGGATAGCCAATGCGCTGGGTGAGCAGGCATGCCGACAGAAACACAGCGTGCAGTACTGGCGTACGGGACGGCTACTGGAGATGCTGGCGCAGGGGCGTGTTGACGGCAGCTGGCTGAAGCATCTTAAACAGCTGCAGAAAACGCAGGTGCTGATACTGGACGATCTGGGTCTGGAACCGCTGAGCAACGCGCAATGTAACGACCTGCTGGAGATAATCGAAGACCGCTACGGACAAAGCAGCACCATCGTAGTAAGCCAGTTCCCGGTAGACAAGTGGCACGGTCTGATGGAGAACCCGACAATGGCAGATGCGATCCTGGACAGGCTGGTGCATAACGCGCACAGGCTGGTACTCCAGGGAGAGTCAATGAGGAAAAATAAACCGGCAGTGGAAAGCGACGAAAAAACAGTTTAAAAAGTAGTAGGAAAAGTTAAGTTCCCGGTTGATCGAATGGAGGCGAATCGCTGATCGAACTTCGATGCCAATCCGTGATCGAATAGAGCGGAATACGCAGTTAACGTTCACGCTGAGCGTAGTTTAAGCGAAACCGCGGCAGAGTGGCATCCGGAAGCGTCTGCGTCTGCCTCCGCATACCAGAGGGTCCGGAAATGATGTTTTCCGCGTAACGCTAAAACCCGCTCAGGTACCGCCCTCCCCGAAAACCCCTCACGGGAGACGGGTCACGCCCCGCTCCTGTAAGGGGGTGGACAAGCCCACCGGGCGCGTCAGGCCGTTATCAACAGATTCACACAGCGCCTTTCAGCATGGCCACCGCGTCGGCCTCCGGCATCTGAAACTGCACCCGGTGCCGCGCCGCGATGTCGAGCGCAAACACCTTCGTGTATACCTCGGTCGAGCTTATCGACTTGTGGCCCATTAATGCCTGCAGCACCTTTAGCGAAATGCCGGCGTACAGCATATGCATCGCATAACTGTGGCGGAACGTATGCGGGGTAATGGGTATAGAGAAATTTACCCCATCTGCTGCTGCAGCGTCCACGGCCTCCGCGAGCCAGGTTCTTACCGTTCTGTCGGTGATGGTCCACAGGCGGGCCTTTTCCATCCGGCCGGTTCGTTTATTCTTTCTCTCCAGCGGGATCCTGAGCGTGGCCACCATCATCTGCAACTGGCTGAGGTAGTGCTGATCGGACAGAGGGACCAGACGATGCGGTACTGTTCCAGCCGGAGTCCGGCCGGCGCTGCGGGCGGCTTTCTCTTCACGCTGCTTCAGGGTAGCCAGCTGCACGAACGGGTAGGGTGGTTGCAGTAAAAAATCCGTTCTACCCAGTGCTAACGCCTCGTTGATGCGGGCGCCGGTGTTCCAGAGGGTGCCCAGCAGCATCCTGCGGTGCAGGTCGGGGACGTAGTGGAGCAGGGCACTCACCTCCGGCGCCAGCAGGTATTTCGGCAGTTCCTCCTGAACGAGGGCCATCTGCCGCAGCGCCAGCGCGGCCGGATAGTCCATCGCCACCGGCAGCGGCGGGGCGGACTGCTGCACCCGCGGGCCGGGAACGGCCGGCATCATTCCGGCTCTCCCTCACGGCCCGCTCCCGGGAGCGCCTCGCGGGAGGCGGAGGCAACCTCCTCCAGGACCGACGTCCATCCTCCCGCAAACCACTCTCCCGGATCTTCGCCGCTCAGCACCTGCTGCAGCCAGCGGGACGGAGAGCGCCGGTTGGCGTCACGAAACCAGACCGGATGGTGCTGTCCCATGACGGACCAGAAGTCGAAGTCCGCCTCCGGCGGCTCAAAAACGTACGCGTTCATGACCAGATCCCGGCAGTGCGCGTTCAGAAACAGCAGAAACGCTTTGAGACTGCCGTAGCCGCCGCTGCCCATCCCGGCACCGAGATAAAACGCCTCGGTCACCAGGCCCGTGGCGATCGCCCCCGTTTTTTCGTTCTGACGCAGGATCATAAGGGTCCCGTCATGACGCCCGCCGGTAATACGGATCAGCTCAAAGACATACCGTTCATCACCGTCCGGGAAAAAGAACGTCTGCCAGCTGACACCGGAATAGGTCCCCAGCGTCACCAGCGGAAACATCATCCCGTCACCGGTAGTGAGCCAGTCCGTGCCGGCGCCGAACGTGGTTTCAAGGCGTTCCGCCAGGTCCCGGGTCAGCTCGTCCTCGCCTTCAGCACAGTCCATAAGCAGCCCCGGGGACACGTTCAGCCGCTGCGCGATCCGCACCAGATCCGCAATGCGCGTCCGCCCATCATGCCGTGAGCCCGGGAGAACACCGTCAGAAGAAAGGCGACCGAACAGCGCCAGCAGCCGTCCGCCGCATTCCTTCTGCCACCGCTGCCGGCCGGTCAGCATTTCCCCGTCTACCGTCACGTCCGGGTACTGCCTGGCCAGCGCGAGGCGGATCTCGCCCTCGAGGGAGCGCTCATTTTTCATAGCCGACTGCTCGATGCGCGCAAACAGCGCATCGTCAACATTCCTGGCCTGGATCTTCGCCATGATTCTTTCCTTATGCAAAACGTATTCAGCGACTGTAAAAGTCGGCTTTAACGAATATGAGTCTTCATTAACTGATGATTGATTAAATGAATGCGCAATGATTCTTTTTGTAAACAATAAAAGAAATTAACACATGGTAAACAGTGAAACAGTCACATTGCTAAATTACCGGATGGCCGTTCCGGTTGGATCCGATTTTTACGGTATAGCGCAGTTTCCGGAAGTGTACCACGCCCACGGAATAACCACACCGCCCTTTTCCGGTGCTGAGCGGCCGGTCACGGGGCAGGGCATGAACACAACATACAGCGTCATGAGCAGCTGATGACACCGCTACATCTTGTGTCATGGGGCCGCAGCACGCCGGTGGGGTTCAGGAAGATCCGGAACAACCATTTTTCGGATCTGCGGAGAAGAAAAGAAGGATTATTGCCGGAAAGTCACAAAAAGCGGCGGATTGTTGTGATACGGGGATTATTGCCTTACAGGAATAAAATAATGACTATTGTTGCCATTATTGGATAAGTCAGCGTCAAGGTAAATTAGCGACGAATCGGCGCTGATTATTTCTCACCCTGAGTGCCCATCCTTCATTTTGGCATCGTGTCCGATCATTAAAGCCCACTTTGTGCCAGAAGCGGACGTTGATAACGTTGAGATATGTTAATTTATGCGGAGCAGGTCAACAAATAAAAGGAGAAGAAGATGCAAATCAAGTTTGGGGTGTTGTTACTCGTGGTGCTTGTTCCATTGACATCAACTGCAGCAAAAGGGAGTTTTGTTTTTTCGGTCGGTAATGAGAAAACTTCGTTTGACTCTGGATGTGTAAAGTCAATTGATTATGTAGAGAAGGATGAGACAGGTGCAGAGAATTTAGTATTTAGATTTTCCGATGAATGTGGCAAAAGGTTGTCGGACATGACCCGACAGAATATCGGAAAGCATATGACCATCGCCTACGATGATAATAAAATTACTTCCGCTATGATTGCCTCGCGCCTGAGTACCAGTTTCAGAATATCCACAAAAAACATACCAAGAATAATGTTAATGCAAATACTTAATGATTATGATGGTATTCGTGATTAACCAGAAAAAAGCGGCAAATAACAATTTATTTGGCAATGTAAAAGTCATTTATAAATACAATTTCCGCTCTTCGCTCAAAATGGCCATATCAAATGGATGCATGACAGGTTTGGCTGGCATCAAGAAGCGGGCGTTTGAGCATTTCCCCATGTAAACGGTGTCCCTTCAGAGCGCGTTTGACTATGTGGATGAGGCCTTTGACGTATGGCGGGAATGCTCTCGTCATGCCTGGCAGCTGGATATCTCGTGGCTCGAAGCGCAGGGGATTAAACTTCAGGATGAGACAGCAGCAGAGGGCTACTGATCCTACCCGCGAATAGTGGACACGGGACTAAGTGAGTTGGACTGACCCCGCCCCGGTAGACAATCCTGCCATATAGTGTGTAAGACGGCGATCCACAGCAGGAAGTGGGAAGAGATACAAAATCTGTCAGGAGATGACCTTTCAGGATCGCAGGATTAAAGTCAAACGCTTACAGAATTTTTTTGATACCTGTCACAGGTTCAATATTTCACAATCACTGATACAAAATAAAATCATAATTCACCTATATTGAAACCCGGCAACACATTTGACGTACTAACTTAAAGGGTATTATTACAGGGAATGATGATGACCAGTATATCCGCACTGCTTGCTGCAGAACGCATCATTGAAAATATTGAGAGCGCTGACTGTTTTCACAGGGTTGTCGCCGGCGAAAAGCAGACCATACCATTTCGTCAGAAAGAGACGCAGTACGTGTACTGTCTGCGCGCGGGTGAAGCAGAGGTCCGCAGGCTGTCAGACGATACCGTCGTGGCTTACGTCAAAGCCCCCGCCGTCATCGGGCTGACCATTCGGGAGAAGGATACGATCTTTCATTATCTCAGAACCACCCGACCAGCAGAGCTGATGGCAGTAAGGCAGGAACGCGCGCTGCGCCTTATCGATGAGCTATCACTCTGGCAGGAGGCCTTCACCCTTTGTGTGGATGTGGTAAATAAATGCTACATTCGCGATGAAGTATTCGTATCGCGCAACGTCTACGGTATTGTCAGACAGCACCTTGACATGCTGTGGGAAATGGATGAAGAGCAGCGCAGCAGGTTTTCAGCCTTTGAGTTCATTCTTAGCCGGACGACCATCTCACGCAGTTCACTGAACAAAATTCTGAAGGAGCTCAGCACCGGCGGATATATTACAATGCGCAGGGGAAGGCTGATGGATAAAAAGTCACTTCCGGCGAATTACTGATGTTCCGGCAATCCCGGGCATCTTCCGGTGCCTGCACGGCATGGTGAGAGCCGGGGGAAAGGTTCCTGCCCTGTGCCATCAGCTAATGAAATACCTGCTTCAGGACACCTTAACATTCAAGATGTTCAGCGAACTGAAGAACGATTCGGCCACCGCATTATCCCGGCTGTTGCCACGTCTGCTCATGCCCGGCGCCAGGTTACTGGACCGGCAGAAGCGCTGCCAGTCGTCACTGCCGTACTGGCTGCCCTGGACGCCCTTCCAGGAGTCAAGTCAGGGGTTTGGGGCTCCGTGGAACAGTGTAAGCGTCACTAAATGGGGTTATCGGGTCGCGCAAGGGAACTTCCCCCCTGCGCTCCCACGGAACCGGACGTGACAGTCTCCCGTCATCCGGCTCTTGTCGTTGACCGTTCATGGTTAGGAGACTGGAAAAGCGTTTTAAAAATATCCTGACCATGAACATAGTCTTTTGGAGCGCAGTGATGGCGGGTGGTAGTGACGCTAATGGCGATAAAATTCGGTTTTCGGTGCCTTTTTAACCTGAAACCCATTTTTCAGGCGCACTTATCCTGCAGTCTGCGCCAGAAGCCATCGTTTCCTGTCGATGCCGTGCAGCCTTTCTGCCACCAGTTCGGTGGCGTACCTGCCGGCCTCTGCGCCGCTGAAGCGAAGCCGGTTGCCGCACAGAATGCATTTGTAGGGAGCCGTGCGCAGAAATTCCTTCATCAGCGCGGCGAAGCCCGGCTGCTCCGGCTTTTTCCTCGCTTCCATCTGCAGGGCTTCGTACACTTTCGGCAGCAGCTCGCCCCGTTTCCGGTTAGACAAAAAGCCGTAGTAGCGCACCATTTTAAAATACTTTTCCGGCACGTGGCTGATGTAGCGCCCGCTCATCTCTTCCTGAGTCAGCGTCTGTTTCCGGTGCTGCTGCGTCCGGTGGTCGTAATAGTGGTGCACCACGGCGCCGCCGCTGTAGTGCCTGAGCTTTGCCGCCGACACCGGCGGTCGCTTCAGGTACCGGCCAGAGTATTTGACGCTCCGCCAGGCGCCCCGGGTTTTCTTCGCAAAGTGGACCTTCCAGCGGCGCCCGTACTGCGCCTGCAGGTAGCGCTGCCACTGCTTTTTATCGCGGATATGCCCCAGCCCGGGCAGGCTGCCGGGATTAATCAGGTCATAGCTGTGGCGCAGCAGGTGGATGACCGCCCCGCGCCAGATTTCCTCTACAGGCTGCTTCTTAAAGAAGAGGTCGCGCCATACGCTGTGTTTTATATCCAGCCCGCCGCGGGTGACGGACAGATGAATGTGCGGGTGCTGGTTGAGCTGGCGGCCACAGGTGTGCAGGGCGCAGAAGATGCCGACCTCCACGCCCTGTTTGCGGGCCCACCGGAGCATGGCGCGGGTGGCGGCGCGGAACAGAGCGTTGAGCAGGGGCCAGTTGTTGTTAAAAAAGGGCCACAGGAGGTGAGGCATGGTAAAGGTGATATGCTGCCAGTCGCAGTCCGGGAGGATGTGGCTCTGCTGCGACACCCACAGCTCCGTGGCTTTGAAGCCGCAGGAGCAGCAGGCCTTTGACTTACAGCTCTGGCAGAAAAAACGGGAGTGGGTGCAGTCGGCCGGTGCGCAGCAGTAACGGCGAACGCACATGGCAGCGGTGCCGCAGGCGAACATGCGCTCGACGCAAAGACGGGTCCACGGGGTCAGGCTATCGCCGAACTTATTGATGAACAAATTCCAGCCGTCATCGACGGTGAAGAGGAGTTTTGCAGGGCGAGGAATATACATGCCGCAGAGTATAAAGCCGGGTTCGGGACATGCAAGCCATCGGAACCGCGAAGCGGTGACGCTCGCCCTGCAAGGGCGCTACTGTTCAGCTTGCAGGTACGAACGAAGCAGCCTGGTGGCTGCAAATCGTAATCGGTTAGAATGGCGTCAATTATCGCTCCCCTAACCGAAGGTCAGCCCTTTTCTGCCCGTTCCACTGAGCGTCAGACCCAGAATTTATTGGCCAATTGACCGGATGAACTCAACATACTCATTGGGTGTTTCTGTCGGCTTAAATTGATCGGCATGAATGACGTATGGATCAATAAAACGCATTTTGCAGGTTCTCGCCGTTTGCACGAAAGGTACCATGAAGTCGTAAAACCAATGCATGTTGTAGCCATCTGGGCCATAGGAGCTTTTAGAGCCACCCGTTGTCGGAGCGAGCAACAGCGACTTACAAGCAAGAGCATAATCTTTACCTTCCACGCCTCCATGATGTGCCCAACCGTTTAGTAAGATGTCATCAATCCACTGCTTCAATAAGCTTGGAGTGGAATACCAATAGAAAGGAAATTGCAAAACGATGGTATTTGCCGTAAGCAACTTTTGGCGATCTTCTTCTAGCTTATCATCAGGCAGACCATTATAGGTTGCATGGCGGTAGCGCTCATAAAGATCAAGAACTTCAATGTTCTTCTCGTTGGAAAGTTTTTCCACCAGACTTTTATTTAAAATAGATTCTTCGAGATTGGGATGTGCAACGACAACAATGATCATTTATCGAGATGCCTTAGAGATAAAAGTTAATTTATATTATGATAACTGTACTGGGGAAAGCTTTCTAGGGTTTACTGAAGTGTCTGAAAAAGGTAGTGCATCCAATTAGTAGAACATGTATTTTTCGATAAACGCTCCGATCACTTTTTCGTGGATCTCAACTGAGCGTGAGAAGCAGATTGTTTTACGAGCCAATCGCTTAATGCGGGTGCGGAGCGTCAGGTTATTACGCTCAATGCGTTGGGTGAATATTTTGCCGGTCAGATGCTTATCCTTCGGCACCTCCCGGCCATAGCTGCCCCAGTCGTCGCTGGTGATCATGCCGATGTTGAATGGTGTAAGCAGTGCCAGTAGCTCCCGGCAGGTTTTATCGGTTCGAGGACCGAAAGTGTAGGCCAGTACACCGCCTGTTTTGGTGTTGTACGCGTACCAGAGCCAGTGCTGCCGGGCTTTACTGCCAACGAAGCTCCATTGCTCATCAAGTTCGCAGATAAGCGCCACATCAGCATGGGCAACAGGCGAAGACGTTATTCGCTTTGGCGCGAGTTTTTTAAAGTCCGGATGACGGTGTTAATGCCAATTTTCAGTGTTCTGGCGGTATCGCGAACCCCGACACCATTGAAGGCCATTTCAGTGATCTGCTCTTTAATACCCGGCTTACGCGCTTCATAAGCATAAGTGAGCTGAAACACATGGTGGCAGTCACGGCAGCGAAATCTGTCATGGCCTTTAGGGTTCTGACCATGGCGGTAGACCTGTGCAGACTGACAACGGGGACAATGAACGTTAACGCTGGCCATGAGATAACCTCAAAAGCCCGTATTATACATCAGATTCAACTAATTAGAGGCATCACCTGGAAAAAGTGTCCGGTTAACTCGACCAGAACAGGTCACTGATGACAGGAACGAGTGGCGTTTGCTTGCTGAAGAGCTTTCCCTGTTGCCGGGAATGACCGATACAGGACACCAGGGATTTACCGTTTTATATAATGTGTAATTTTAATTGTTGCACTTTACTGATTTTATGGTAATAATATAATTTTTAAATTGTTTGAATTATTTATTTCTTTGCAAGAAGAAACAACAAAGGAAACTACAAGATAATTTCCAATGTGTGTTATTACTTAATTAAAAATTAAGTAGTATCCGAATTAATTTCTACTAAGTTTAATGAAAAGGTTAAGTATGAAAGAATTTGATAAAAAGGTTGCATTGGTCACTGGTTCTTCTCGCGGTATTGGCGCTGCTATAGCAATTGAATTAGCGAATAAAGGTGCTAACGTAGTATTAACGTATTCATCTTCAAAAGATAAAGCTGAATTATTATTAAATAAAATAAAAGCAATGGGTTCTGATGCAATGCTTTTAAAAATGGATGCAAAGAACCCATCAAGTATGTCAAAGCTAATTGATTCGGTTAGCGAAAAATTTGGAGGGATTGATATACTGGTAAATAATGCAGGTGTGTTTAATGCTGTTGGTTTGATAGGCGATATTGATGAGTCTGAATTTGAATTTCAGTTATCGGTTAATGTTCGTTCGGTGTTCAGTCTTACTCAGGCGGCAGTGAAAAAGATGAAACCTGGTGGAAGGATTATAAACATTAGTAGTATGGTTGGTGAAAGAGCTGCATTTCCTGGTTGTAGTGCTTACATAATGACTAAGTTTGCAATTTCAGGATTAACTCGTGCCTGGGCACTAGATTTAGCTTCAAAAGATATTACCGTAAACGCCGTTTTACCAGGGCCGATAGCAACAGACATGACTGCTGGTTTTCAAGGAGCAGATCAAACGCCAGCGTTGAAAAGATTAGGTACACCAGAAGAAATAGCAAATGTAGTTGTGTTTCTTGCCAGTAGTGCTTCAACATTTATGACTGGTGCTTTGGTTACTGTTGATGGTGGTGCTAATGCATAATAATAACCTATCCCAGAAGGGATTGTCAGAATGTCTTAACTGGTAATTTCTGAAGGGAAAATATTGCAGGCAGAAAATGGTGGATTAGCGATAAAGCTTTGGGAAAAATGACATCATTTATCCTTGAGCGCAAAACCAATCATCTGTTCGGTACTCACCGTAAATGAGCTGCCATGTATGCTATATTCTTCGTTCTCAGGAATGATTGCCAGTGGAATGCCACCGGGATATGTTCATCGATTCCTGTACACCGGTGTTTACAGGAATGGTGTGACATCGGTATCTTTGAGTGCTTCTGGCAGAATGGTTTATTTGCTTATGAACATTAGGACGGTATTGGTTGGTCATGGTTGTCAATGGACGGCTGCATGACCGGATCACTGCATTCAAGAACAAAAACAGGCAGCAATCAGTTAGAAACAAGGTGTAAAGCGTAGTCTACTGATGGATGGTAACGGGTTTCTTTTATTGCTGATTGTTGCATCAGCAACAACGTATGACATCAAACTGGTTGTGGAGAAGACCGATACTCTTCAAACGGGGGGTCTGGGACAAAAAATCAAGTTTTGCCTGGACAAAGGTTGCTAATAGGGTTGGTTCTAAAGAGTTGCTGTTACGAGCCGCATATCCAGCCCCGTAAAGAAGAGTTTGATGCCAGTAAAAACTAGGACTTCAAAGTCCATCGCTACCGTTGGGTTGTCGAAAGAATTCGTAGTTGGATGAATCACTTTATCCGGGTACTGACCAGATGGGAAAAGAAGACCGAAAATTACGAGGCCAATTTGCCTGGGGTTTTATCGTCTGGAATAAAGTCTCTGTTTAAATGATACAGGCTCCGCCCTTTAAGATATTACACTAATCTATAACACAAATGAATAAGTAGGTTCATATATAGTGTATGAATGATAGTTAATTGATTTTTAATACAAGGATATAGGGAGAGAGAATGATTTCAAAAACTAATATTATTAATGCTAGTGTAAATAGTCAGCATTTACCACTCAGTGCGCTTTTGGCACTATCAATAGCAGCATTTTTGACACTATTGACCGAGATTATGCCAGCTGGATTGCTCTTGTATATTTCCGAAGGATTAGATGTTTCCGAGAGTATTGCCGGTCAGTTTATAACAGTTTATGCTGTAGGGGCACTTATTGCAGCTATTCCTATGACTGTATTTACTCAAGGAATACGTCGGCGCCCATTACTATTAACTGCGATATTAGGATTTGCGCTTGTAAACCTTATTACAGCAGTTTCTGATAATTTCATTTTATCTATCGGTGCACGATTCTTTGCCGGCATTTTCGGTGGTCTCGTCTGGTCGTTACTGGCAGGCTATGCAGTACGTATGTCGCCATCTCAGCTAAGTGGGAGAGCTATAGCAATTGTATCGGCAGGTGCGACGATAGCATTAGTACTAGGTGTCCCGTTTGGTTCAGTACTGGGGAGAATAATTGGTTGGCAAGGCACTTTTGGACTGATGAGTGCTTTGGCAATTTTACTTATTATATGGATAATAAGTATTGTACCTGATTTCCCGGGGCAATCCAGAGAACTGCGTCAGTCGTTAATAAGTGTCTTTAATAAGACAGGTATTTGCGCGGTGCTTTTTGTTGTCATGTCTTTCGTTCTTGCCCACAACATTCTCTACATTTATATCGAACCCTTTCTGACAATGTCAAGTTTATCAGCGAATGTCCATATTGTTTTATTTGTTTTTGGCTTTGGCTCAATCATTGGATTATGGTTCATTGGTGTAATGGTAGATCGTAAGTTGCAATTTCTTGCAGTAGCAAGCATTATTATTTTTGGACTTTCTGCTTTTCTTCTCGGATTATGGGGACATTTTGAGCAAATAGTTTATCCTTCAGTCTTCATTTGGGGACTTTCCATTGGAGGCTTTGCGACTATTACCCAAACAGCATTATCGCGTTTTTCTGGTAACTCATTTGATGTGGCCCAGTCTATGTATACCACTGGCTGGAATATTGCTGTTGCATGTGGCGGAGTTGTCGGTGGTATTTTACTTGATACGATAGGACCTTCATCTTTTGCCTGGGCCGTAATCTTAGTTCTAGTTTTTTCTTTAGTAGGTACAGTTTTTGCTATGAATAAAAAATTGTCAAAAATGAACTGAAGCGGGTAACGTCTCTAATTAGTTGAATTCGATGTATAATACTCGCTGAACGATCAAGCCTGGATAGAGCAAAAAATGGTTCTGTGGTAAGAAAACTGGCGGGATATAGTCGTCTTGACGGTGAACCTGCTGTAAAAGCGATGAATCAGATGTACATGGCTAATCGATTATTTATTAACTTCTTTCAGCCATCGTTCAAGCTTCTGGAGACACAACGTATTGGCGGGAAAACGGTTCGCAGGTTCATCGCTCAGGGTATCCACCAGGAGGGCTATTTTTTCCAGAGGCGGTCGAACTCCGCCTTCGCAAAATAAGCTGAGGCCTGTCGCAGGATATCATTGCTGCGCCGTAGCTCGCGGTTCTCCCGCTCCAGCTCTTTCAGACGCTGACGCTCAGTGGTGGTGAGGCCACCATCACCGCCACCGGCATCACGTTCATACTGACGCAGCCAGATACGCAGGGTCTCGGGCGTACAGCCGATTTTAGGGGCGATGGAACTGATGGCCGCCCACTGCGAGTCATAGTCATTCTGGCTTTCAATAACCATACGAACGGCCCGCTGACGAATCTCAGGGGAAAAGCGAGTATTTTTAGTCATCCTGTTTACCTCTCTCAAGGAGTTTAGTCTCCAGGATTCCCGGGGCGGTTCACTCTGACATATCAGTAGTCACAAACCCGTTAGCGCGTTCATTATCGGTCTGCAGATTCTTTGTGTGGTAACGCTCAAGCAGCGCCTTAACCAGTGGAATCTCTTCTGTGGTAGCTAATCTGATTTCAAACTTTTCATGTGATGCGTACATTTTCACCTCTCAGAGCTGAGCAACAGATTTAAACAACAGCGTTAGCATCATCACGCCCACTGTAAAATACAGAACCTTTTTGATTATCGCGCCATCGGTCTTAATCGCGTGCAGAGAGCCAATATGATTACCGACCAGACTACCAATAATCATAGGGATGCCAATTAGGTAAGCCATTTTACCGGCAAGCGCAAACGCAACAAACGCTCCGATGTTTGAGGAGAAGTTAAACATTTTGCTCGTGGCTGATGCCTGCAACATGCCGAAGCGGTTGATTACCGTCAGCGCGATGATAAACAGGCTCCCCGTACCTGGACCAAAAAAACCATCGTAGAAGCCAACAACCAGACACACAGCAGTAATGGCCATAATGCCCGTTTTAACCTCATCAGAGGCTCCCTGTTTAAGTTTTCCTTTCAGGGTGGCCGCAAGCAATCCAATCGGTAAAAGCGCCGCTATGACGATTGAGAGCGTTTCAACAGGTATCAACAGGATAACTTTTGCGCCAATGTATGCGCCCACCAGTCCCGCAAAAATTCCGGCCGGTACAACGCGCCAGATCACCGATTTGTTTTTCACAAAATTTTTGATGGCCGCAATCGTGCCAATGGTACTTACTAACTTTTCCTGCCCGAGCGCCAGCTGGGGCGGCAAGCCAGTAAGGATGAATGCAGGGATAAGAATCAGCCCCGCACCGCCGGCCACCGCATCAATGTAACCTGCCACAAACGACGCCAGCACGAGCAGCAGCACGCCGATAAGCAGATACTCAGCTATAACACTTCCTGCAATAAAATCCGTTGTGTTCAGCAGTTCCATTTTTACCTCAAAGAGTGCGTAAATTATGCTCGCAAGCCGCTGCATCAAGAAGCTGGCTATCGAGTGGTTTTGTCATCATGCCAAAGACGCGTAGCAACCAACGATCAGTTCAACGCGTCGGTGAGCAGAACTGGATGAGCAAATGCCGGTAGCATTGAGGGCATTCCATTGGCCCCCCGTCCTAAGCACAAAGAAAATGGCGTTCATCGCGGCACGATTATCCACCCGCTTGCGATGCCTCCCCAAGGGGTGGTTGGTTTTGTGTTCTGGAAGCAATGGTTCCATTTTTGCCCAGAGCTCATCACTAATCAGCCAGTTATCGCCCGCCATCCGCCCCTCAGAAATTGTCACACAACACTATTTTTGTCTGACAACTCCTTTTGGGATAGGTTCTAAGTATTGTGATAACGTTTCAGTGCCTCTGCCGAAATTCCCAGTTGCCCTGCAACGGACTCCAAAGTATCTCCTCTTTTTACCTGATATGTAGATATGCTGATATTCATTTGTTCATGTCTAGGAATTTCAAACTTTTTGAGGCCGCATAAATTAAGACAGTACACCGGCACCACTTTTCCTTCTTCATCACGGACGACCGTTGTAGCCGTCCCAGTATGTTGCGATGGCACCCTGTTTCAGAATGTCGCTGCGTTTCCCAGGCTGGTCGGCGTCATAGTCCCGGTTAATGAACGTCGTTTTTTGTGCGCCGGGTGCAAAAGGGCCGTCGTCGCTGCTGAAGCTGTTCACCCGCTGCTGCGCCTGTGCCGTGGTCAGGCCTGTGGCCCGGTCCTGTTTCCCCATTTCGTAAAACTGGCTGAGAAACGCCGACATCAGACGGATGTTATCGCCTGTTAACGGTTTTGTGTTGGGGTCAAAGTGTGCCCGTTCTATCTTGTATGCCAGGTTTCGGGCATTTTTCTCGACGCTGGTCTGATTACCTGAACAGGCGACCAGAAATAAAGGTATGAAGAATACTAACGGTAAAAGACGAACCTGAGGCATGGTGAACATTCCCTGTGAGCATAAAAGAACGCCATAATAATTTGAGATTTAAGCGGAAGTAAATCACCGGAAATAATGCTTTTGTTATCCTTTTTCTGTCAAATCCTATGCTATTCAGTTGCACGCATAGCCATGCATCCGGGTAAAATTTATCCGGCGCGTTTCCGGGGGCGTTGCAGGTGGTTTGTTGCCTGTTTTATCCTGTTGGCCCCGGAAACGCCGCCAGTGCCGATCGGGTGGTGCCGGTAACGGATGTTATGTTTAATCAGCGTGAACGGCAGATACAAAAAAGCCCCGGAGGGCTTTTAACTACTGACTTATTTTTTGAAGATTTGCTGGGTTTCAATTTGTCAGTATTTCCCCGCGTTTTTTTATTGTCACGCTGGCGTTTATCAGGTTCCCCTGTTGAATCGGTAATTCGTTTCGGACCCGGCTTAAGACCCATAATCGTTATCCTTTCAATAGTTAAGAGGAAAGCCCTCAAGCTAGATATATTGACCGCGTTACGGATTATCAAGAGGGGCTAACAAGATTATTTTTTGTTCTTTTAGGTTGATTGTGGTACTGTTGATATACATGTATAGCAAATGGTGTTCGGGAGGTTTATATGCTTGCTATCCGGTTATCTGATGAGATTGAGTCCCGTCTGGACTCGCTGGCGAAGCAAACCGGCAGAACAAAGACGTTTTATGCGCGGGAAGCAATACTGGCGCATCTGGAAGACCTGGAGGATTATTATCTTTCAGCAGAAACTGCTGCACGCGTTCGCCGTGGTGATGAAGCAGTGCATTCGTCTGAAGACGTGAGGAAGTCACTTGGTCTGGACGATTAACTATTCCGATCGGGCGCTCAAATCGTTACGCAAGATGGATAAACAGAACGCACGACGGATTGTGGATTTTATGAGTTTACGCATTGCAGTTGCTGCCGATCCTCGCCAGTCAGGGAAGCCGCTCAAAGGTGAGCTGGGCGAGTTCTGGCGCTATCGGGTGGGAGATTATCGCGTTCTGTGTGAGATCCGAGATGACGAGCTTGTTATCCTTGCCGCCACGATTGGACATCGCCGCGAAGTTTACGACTGAAGTCCGCTATGCGGGCTTTTTTGATGCCGACAACAGGTATTAGGGGTTTGAGGGCCAATGGAACGAAAACGTACGTTAAGGAGATAATTCATTGTTTAAATTGAAATTTAATGTCCTTATTTCTCCCTCCGGAGACCACTCATGGGGAAGCGCTTTCCCTCCGGATACCGGCAGCGTGGAAATACCCGCCTCTGAGCGCCAGTGGTAAAGCGTTTTTATCGGGATCTCCTCCTGCCGTGATAACTGGCTGAGCGGTTGATTATGTGGTGGCAGCATTCTGGCGATCACAGCCGCTTTACGCTCAGGTGAATAGGTTTTCATTGTCGTCTCCAGCCCCTCAGATTGTTTTCACTCAGAGGCGACAACTACCCTGACATGGGGGGGTACTCACTGCGCTGGAAGCGTCCCGGTCCCTGTCCAGGTGAAAAGGCGCTGACTTCTGCCAGCGGACAACGGGTCAAATGTCTGCGCAGAATGCCGATGCTGGATAGATTTCTGGTTAAGAGTGACATAAAACTGTTAAGAAAGCCCCGCCGTTTCTGGCGGGGCCATCTAAGGCGCAACATTACCAGTGCAGTTCGGTTCTGTCGCTGGCTCCCTCCCTACCGTGCTGCACTTCGTCAGTGCGATTAATCGGGAAATTCGCCTCCACATAACGTACCACGAGTGGCGCCAGTATATGAATGAGAATCGCGAGTAACACGGCCTTCAGAAAGTCCATGCGATAGTCCTGCTTGCATTGGCTAACGCTGGCGGCTATCCTTGATGTGTCTAGTATCACGGAACACCCCCGTTAGTTGCCTGTTTAACATCGCAACAGCGGGGGGGGGCTCTTTCTGACTCAAGGTGGCCGCGAGAGAAAGAGTTCCCCCGCGCCGTTGCACCTGCCGCTTGTTCATGCCAGCGTCACGAATCATACCCTAAATTCGCCTCTATAGTTCAACACTATCAGATGCTTTGGTCCGCTTTCCGGGCTGGCTGTGCTGGTGTCTGGATTTCAGTATCCCCTGTTTTCTCGCTTTTGCGTATAGCAGCAGCCTGCCGTGGTTGCCGGTGTTCATTTCCGATGGCCATAAACTTCTTTCGTCTTCGTTTTTCTGTTCCTAGGGCCGGTCTGACTGGCCGTGGGCGTCCGGGCAGGCTGTCATGCTTCGCACAGAGCCTGCTTCGCTGTCTCTGCCCGGGCCCAAAAAACGGGCCAGCGGGTGTCCATCCCATGACGCAGTAATCAAAAGCAGGGCCAGGTCAGGGTCAAAGGCAGCTTGCAGCATCCCGGAGGGATGCGCCGCTCACACCATCCCGGCGGTAAAGCTGCCGGGATTCTGCTGACCGGAACGGCCTGCCGTTCCGGAGTGTGTGAATCCTGTTCTCGCGGTGAGGCCATCACCCTGTGCGTCCTCACGCGGAGGGCTGGTCGTAGCACCGTCGCGTCGTCATCCAAGGGGTGAAATGAACTACGCCAAAACTTTTTGCGAAAAGCAGCAAAAACTTTTGTCTCCGCCCCTTTCCTTCCTCCTTGCGCCGTTGCTCCTTTGCCCGTCGCCGCGAGAGAACTCACCAGGGAGATGGATAAACCATCACTACAGGAGAAAACCAGAATGAACACACAAAACGTCAACGTCAAAACCGCCGCTCAAGAATCTGCCGGAAGATGGGTGAAAACCTCGTCCCTGCGTACCGATGGCTTTGTGCGCAATATCCATTCCCGTAATGCGTTTGATGTTATCCGCGCCGATGTGGTGCTGGCTCGGCTGGAGAGTCAGGCCAGCCGTGGCTGTGGGATGCACTACGAACTGTATGAGTCCAGCCTGCTGACGGCGGCGCTGGATTACCTGGATGAACTGCCGCTGAAAGACCGCCCGGTATTTATCGGCGCGGCGGCGAAACGGGGCTACCTGCTGACGCTGGCGGAGGAAGAACGCGCGCTGGACGCCCGCTATGCCCTGATGCACGAACTGAGGACGGAGTACTGATTTTTTACCCGGTGGCGGCAGGGGCCGTCACCCTGCACAAGAGGAGCACGACCATGCATTTACATCTGATCGAATCCGACGCCCTGCGAGGTTTTCAGGCCACCGCCGAAGCGGAGCGCGCGTACTGGCAGAGCCGGGAAAACGCGGCGGTGAGCGCGCCCGTGGAGATTGACGTTCACGCCTTTCATGACGCGCTGGGGCTGATGTACCCGGAGAACTGGCGCAGTAGCGAAGACGGCGAGTGTGAAACCTTCATGCTGGCGGAAAGGGTCTGCGGCAACGTGACCGAAATCTACGCGCGGATGGGTATCCGTTATTACCGGATGCGCGACTACAGCCACCTTGACCACCCGGAGATTCTGGCGCGCGTTAAGGCTGAATCTGGCCTGAGCCATAAATGAAAAAAGCAGGCATACGCCTGCTCGTTCCCCGCCGAATCTACCCGCTAGTAACGATTGATCCGGCGACCATCAAAACCCAATAGAGGATGAATCTATGAATTTCGACCCGCAAATCATTACACCTTCTACGGCCTCTGTAAAGCCCGGCGGTGACGCGGAGCCGGCGCAATGATCAGCGATATCGGCAACCAGGTGGCGGATATTGCGCGGACGCAGGGTGAGCTGAATGCGCTGAAAGAAGCGCAGAAAACCTATGGTGGGGTTCCGGAGAATGCGACTGAGAAAGAGCGTCAGGAATACCTTGCAAACCTGCGTAATACACCGGAATACAAAAAAGAGCAGGAGAAATACGGCACCGGAAGCGATATCCAGCGCGGTATCCAGGCCGCGACGGCAGCACTTCATGGCCTGGCGGGCGGCAATATCGCGGGTGCACTGGCGGGGGCTTCAGCACCGGAGTTGGCACATCTGCTGAAGGGGCCAACTGAAGGTAACGCAGCCGTTAACGCTATCGCCCACGCCATTCTCGGTGGTGCGGTTGCAGCGCTTCAGGGTAACAGTGCGGCGGCAGGAGCGATTGGTGCAGGTGGCGGAGAACTGGCGGCACGCGCTATCGCCAATATGCTCTACCCGGGTGTGGATAAACTCTCTGAAGAACAGAAGCAGACGGTCAGTGCTCTGGCGAGTATTTCAGCGGGTATGGCTGGCGGGATTGCTACAGGGACTACTGCAGGGGCTGCGACCGGTGCCAGTGCCGGAAAGAATGCGGTTGAGAATAATGCGCTCAGCTTCGGTGATGGTTTTGAAAGCAATGCTGCGGCGGCTACATCATGGAACAAGTACGCGGTGGACAATAATCTGACACCGGAACAAAAGCAGGCCGGGCTGGATAAGATAGCGAAAGGTGATATGCCGGACAGCACCAATATCACGAAAGTGATCGTGGATGGCTACCAGGATGGTGTGATGATTGCCGGGGCATGGTATCTGGGGCCTACGGCGTCAGCAGGTAAAGTTCTTGGTGGCGGGCTTCTTGGACTGGCGGCCAATAGTGGTTATCAGGTCTATGATTTGAATCAGCCGCAGAATGCGAATAAGTCGTGGGACTATCTGGGAAGCGCGACCTCATTTACAACAGGCATGATGGCTCCCGGTCGTGGTGTCCTTGCGAACACAGGTATCGCAATGGGGGGGCATTCTTTACTGATGGTCCAAATACAGTGTCACTGGCCGGGGCTGGTATTGGTGCTGGTCTGGGTGGGGCATTTGGGAAGTATGCGCCAGTTGGCGTAGATAAAGTATTAAACGGGAATAACATTCCTGATTTTGTTTATGATGCTATCGGAGGTGTTGGTAGTGAGTTTATTAACGGATTCTCGAAAGAAGCATTAAACAATCCATCTGAAGAAAAATCAGGGGCTAAAAAATGATTAGTTACTTGAAGCTATTTGAATCGCCACGGGTTTAACAGACACCTCAGAGTCATTTAAAATGGCTAAAAGAGAGGTGCTAAAAGAGAGGTGCCCATGAGCGGTAAACGTTATCCCGAAGAGTTTAAAACTGAAGCGGTAAAACAGGTTGTTGATCGTGGTTATTCAGTTGCCAGTGTTGCAACACGTCTCGATATCACCACCCACAGCCTTTATGCCTGGATAAAGAAGTACGGTCCGGATTCTTCCACTAATAAAGAACAGTCAGATGCTCAGGCTGAGATCCGCCGTCTCCAGAAAGAGCTGAAACGGGTTACCGACGAACGGAACATATTAAAAAACTGTCCATGGGTGAAACCCCGTCCTGAGTCTCAGAAACTCCCTGGAAAAGCTGGCAGACTAATTTAGCGAAGGAAGCAGCCGTCGGCCTTTTGGTGGTATGACCCCGTAAAAAAACATGGTTCAGGGACTGTGGCGGATCCGACAGTGGTGACTTTGATCCCGTTCAGGAAGGTGATTTCTCCGTCGTCCCCTCCTTCGTTCATCAAAAATGAGCAAGGAGATTCCCATGAAAAAATCCTCCCGAATGTCTATTGTCCATTCTCATGCTGCGGGCGTTGATATTGGCGCTGAATTTCACGTTGTCGCCGTACCGCCTGACGCTGACGCCGAGCCAGTCAGGACTTTTCAAAGTTTCACCGGCGACCTTCATCGGATGTCTGACTGGCTCAAAACCTGTCACATTACGACCATCGCCATGGAGTCCACCGGCGTTTACTGGTTGCCTGCTTTTGAGATCCTTGAAGCCGCGGGTTTCAATGTGATCCTCGTAAATGCCAGAGACGCAAAAAATGTTCCTGGTCGCAAGACTGATGTCAACGACGCCCAGTGGTTGCAGAAACTGCATTCATTTGGTCTTCTCCGGGCCAGCTTCAGACCTGAACACGACATTTCTGTACTCAGGTCTTATTTGAGGCAACGGGAACGCCTGACTGAATACCGGGCTGCACATATCCAGCATATGCAGAAGGCGTTGATGCAGATGAATGTGCAATTACATCATGCCGTATCGGATATCACTGGCGTTACCGGTCTTTCAATCGTCAGAGCCATTGTCAGTGGTGAGCGCGATCCTTCAATGTTGATCCAGTATCGTGATGTCAGATGTAAGAAGACGCCAGAAGTGCTTCAGCAGGCCCTGACAGGGAACTGGCAGCCTGAGCATCTTTTTGCACTTGAACAGTCGGTTGCATTTTTCGATTTTTACCAGGAAAAGATCCGCGAGTGTGATGATCAAATCGAAACTTCATTATTGCAGCTCAGTATCGGAATTAAAGAGCCTGAGGGAGTATTGCCCTCCGCCAGACATCGTACAAAGCAACCCAATCAACTTTCCTTTGATGTCAGACCGTTACTCTGGAAAATTACTGGGGCAGATCTGACACAGATACATGGGTTTGGACCTTATCTGGCACTAAAATTCGTTGCCGAATGCGGTACTGACATGAATCGCTGGCCGGATGCGAGCCATTTTACCTCGTGGCTATGTTTGTCCCCGGGAAATAAGATCTCCGGTGGAAAAGTGTTGTCCTCGAAAACGAGACGTTCATCCAGTCGAATTGCTGCTGCACTCAGGCTGGCAGCCACAACAATTGGCCGGAGCGATACCGCGTTGGGCGCTTTTTATCGTCGATTATCATCCCGTATAGGGAAAGCGAAAGCAGTCACTGCAACGGCAAGAAAACTGGCAATACTGTTCTACAATGCCCTGAAATATGGTCAGAAATATGTCGATCCTGGCGCGGATTATTATGAAGAACGCTACCGTAGTCGCGTACTCGATGGACTTAAACGAAGAGCAAAATCAATGGGTTACTCTCTCCAGCAAGACCCTGAATTATGCGTGTGAATCGGGAGTTTCTCAGGAAAGCCGCGGCGTACTTCGCAAAGCTGTCCGACTGAGGTACGCCTTTATCCGTGACAACACCTGTTGCTGGCCTGTTCGCCTGCTATGTCGGGTACTGGATGTTCATCCCAGTGGTTGGTCGAATCCGTCAAGGTGGTGTAAATTCAGTTACAGCCTTCCGGTCCGGTAACGGGCCTGTTATGCACTGAGTGGCAGCGCGTCGATTACTTCGGTTTCAGCGGGCTGGTCTATCTCCGCCATGCTGTGTTGCGGCAGGTAGCGGTTCTGCAGCAGCCATTCTTCGTTCTGCTCCGTCAGTACCGCACCCAGTAGCCGCATGATGCTCTCTTCGTTGGGGAAGATACCCACCACGTCGGCACGACGTTTCACCTCTTTGTTCAGGCGCTCCAGCGTGGTAAGCGTACAGCGTGAACCGTCTGGTCATAATCTGAAGCATCCGACAAAGTGGTGTCCACCAAATAAGTAGTGGGAACCAAAGTGTCAGATATGCAGAAAAATATGACTCCCGGCAGGCGTAAAGGCTGCCCTAATTATTCTCCTGAGTTTAAACAGCAGCTCGTTGCTGCCTCCTGCGAACCCGGGATATCCATCTCAAAGCTGGCGCTTCAAAATGGCATTAACGCCAATCTGTTGTTCAAATGGCGTCAACAATGGCGTGAGGGAAAGCTGCTATTACCTTCTTCAGAGAGTCCTCAGCTACTTCCTGTGACTCTCGATGCAGCTGCCGTACAGTCAGAGCCACTCGCAGAGGACCCGGAAACCCTCAGTATCAGCTGTGAGGTAACGTTCCGGCACGGAACGCTCCGCCTCAACGGTACTGTCAGCGAAAAGCTCCTGACCGTGCTGATACAGGAGCTCAAACGGTGATCCCGTTACCAACAGGCACCAAAATCTGGCTGGTTGCCGGTATCACCGACATGCGTAACGGCTTCAATGGCCTCGCCGCAAAGGTGCAGATGACGCTGAAAGACGATCCGATGTCCGGGCATGTCTTCATCTTCCGGGGCCGAAGCGGCAGTCAGATCAAACTGCTGTGGTCTACCGGTGACGGGCTGTGCCTGCTGACCAAACGGCTGGAGCGCGGGCGCTTCGCCTGGCCGTCAGCTCGCGATGGCAAAGTGTTCCTGACACCGGCGCAGCTGGCAATGCTGATGGAAGGTATCGACTGGAGACAGCCAAAGCGGCTGCTGACATCCCTGACCATGCTGTAGGCCTCTTTATCCTGGTTGTCGCAGAATAAGCCTGGTAAAATACGGGCCTATGAATGACACCTCTTCTGACGATATCCTTCTGCTAAAACAGCGCCTGGCCGAACAGGAAGCGTTGATCCACGCCCTTCAGGAAAAGCTGAGCAACCGGGAGCGTGAAATAGACCATCTGCAGGCGCAGCTGGATAAACTCCGCCGAATGAACTTCGGCAGTCGTTCCGAAAAGGTATCCCGCCGTATCGCACAGATGGAAGCTGACTTGAACCGGCTTCAGAAAGAAAGCGATACGCTGACGGGGCGGGTGGATGATCCGGCCGTGCAGCGCCCGCTGCGTCAGACCCGCACCCGCAGACCGTTCCCCGAATCACTTCCCCGCGATGAAAAACGGCTATTACCCGCAGACCCCTGCTGCCCGGAGTGTGGTGGCTTGCTGAGTTATCTGGGTGAGGATGCCGCTGAACAGCTGGAACTGATGCGAAGCGCCTTCCGGGTTATCCGGACAGTACGTGAAAAGCATGCCTGTACTCAGTGCGATGCCATAGTGCAGGCTCCCGCGCCTTCGCGGCCCATCGAGCGGGGTATAGCAGGACCGGGGCTGCTGGCCCGCGTGCTGACCTCAAAGTATGCAGAGCATACCCCGCTGTATCGCCAGTCAGAAATATACAACCGCCAGGGTGTGGAGCTGAGCCGTTCACTGCTGTCGGGCTGGGTGGACGCATGCTGCCGACTGCTGTCACCGCTGGAAGAGGCGCTTCAGCACTATGTAGTTACCGACGGCAAACTCCATGCCGATGATACCCCCGTGCAGGTGCTGCTGCCGGGTAATAAGAAGACGAAGACCGGGCGGTTGTGGACATACGTTCGTGATGACCGCAACGCCGGGTCAGCGTTGCCACCGGCGGTGTGGTTCGCGTACAGTCCCGACAGAAAAGGCATCCACCCGCAGACTCATCTTGCCGGCTTCAGCGGTGTGCTGCAGGCAGATGCTTACGCCGGGTTCAACGAACTGTACCGCGATGGCCGGATAACGGAAGCGGCTTGTTGGGCTCACACCCGCCGTAAAATCCACGATGTGCACGTCCGTACGCCGTCGGCGCTGACGGATGAAGCCCTGAAGCGTATCGGCGAGCTGTATACCGTTGAGGCGGAGATAAGGGGAATGCCGGCGGACCAGCGCCTTGCTGAACGTGAGCGGAAAACGAAACCGCTGCTGAAATCCCTGGAGAGCTGGCTGCGTGAAAAGATGAAAACGCTATCGCGACACTCGGAGCTGGCGAAGGCCTTCACGTACGCCCTGAACCAGTGGCCGGCACTGGCGTACTATGCAGAGGACGGCTGGGCCGAAGCAGATAACAACATCGCTGAAAATGCCCTACGGATGGTCAGCCTGGGTCGTAAAAACTGGTTGTTCTTCGGCTCAGACCACGGAGGTGAGCGTGGAGCGTTGCTGTACAGTCTGGTCGGGACATGCAGACTGAACGGCGTGGATCCAGAACGCTACCTTCGCCATGTCCTTGACGTCATAGCTGACTGGCCGGTCAGTCGGGTGAGTGAACTGCTCCCCTGGCGCGCAGCACTGTCAACTGAATAACCCGTCCCCGTCAATACGGTTCTCGCTTGACGCTTACCCAGCGTGTTGGTCGAGTGGATTTTCACCCGGTGCGCTTTCGGGAAGCCGAAGTACGCCAGCACGTCCGCCTCCGCTTCATCCATCATCGCCGTGACCGCCGGGTTGCTCTTCTCCAGCTGGCCGGCAACTTCACGCCAGGTGGCATGGGCGCTTTTCTCGTCGGTCTGCACGAACACCTGCTGCAATGCGGCACGGACCACCGACTGGTTCGCCCGGCTGACGCGGCTCAGCACATTGCGCATGAAGTGGACCCGGCAGCGTTGCCAGCTGGCGGAGAACACCTGCTGTATCGCTGCTTTAAGGCCGCTGTGCGAGTCGGAGATAACCAGCTTCACGCCCTCCAGACCGCGCTCCTTCAGGCTCAGCAGGAAGGCCTGCCAGAACGCTTTGGCTTCAGACTCACCGATACCCATCCCGATATTCTCGTCAGAGCAGCTACTGCGCGGCTTTTGCGCTGTTATCAGGGAGTTTACACCAGTTGTTTTTTTCGTTAATTCCACCATCCGGTGAGGTATAGCCGAGACAACCCATGATGGTGTCGTACAGCTCAACGTGACGACGCGGCACCTTCATCTCCGCCTCTTTCTTCAGCTGAGCAAACATCTTCGCTTTCTCCGGGTCTTCCAGATACTTGTCGGACATCCACACCATCATTGGAACGCGGAACTGCTCCGGCGGCGCCATCTTGCGTGGCGTACCGTGCAGATGCTCGTATTCATTGATGGATTCACCGTGGTCCGCCGCATAGAAGACGATCGCTTTCTTATCACGAACATAGTCAATCACCGTATCAATAAAGTGATCCACATACATCACGGAGTTGTCGTAGGAGTTAATCAGCTGCGCTTTGGTGCAGTCTTTATCCACCCCGACACATTCCGGCATCCATTTGGCAAAGCTACGCGGATAGCGTTGGGTGTAATTAAAGTGCGACCCTTTGGTATGCAGGATGATCATATGCTTGCTATGAGGCTTACCGTTGAGAGAGAGTTTCATCTCATCAATCAGCAGCATGTCATCGACAGGTTTTCCACGATTGCGCGCCTCTGCACCAATCTGCTCGCGGTAGGAAATATTTTGCGCCATGGTCTTACTGTAGAACCACATTTCGCTCTGCATCGCATAGAGGTCAGACGTAAATCCAAGCTGATGCAGCACCGAGAAGACGTTTTGCTCTTTTAGCGTACGCTGCGGGTTGTCGCTCGCCCCGCCCTCGCGCACAAACATGCAGCGCAGTGAGAGCTTGGTGGCGGTATCACAGGAATAGCCACGATAGGCAATCAGGTTCTTTTCCTGCGCCAGTTTCGGCGTGGTATCACGGTTATAGCCGAGAATACCCATATGATCCCAGCGAGTGGTCTCTCCGATAATAAAGGCGACGTAGGTATCGTCGATATCCTTTGGCGCAACATAGGTAAATTTCTTCGCCGGGTTCATCAGCGACTTATTATCCAAGGACTCATCCACCTGCGCCCACGCATACAGTCCCAGCGCGGAGATCCAGTTAGACGGCAAATACGAGTTGGCGACCACACCGCCATAGCTTGGCAGAACCACGCCAGAGGTACGCTCATCATTCTTCTGCTTCACTTCCAGCAGGCGAATCGGCCCCCAGACCATCAGTCCCGCCAGCAGCACCACGGCGATGCTTCTGAATCGCTTTCCGGGCGTGCGGATCTGGTGAACCAGCGTATAGCGGCAGCGGTTGCTCCAGATGAACAGCAGCGGCAAGACGCTGACGATCACCAGCCAGAGAATAAAGTGGAGCCCTACAACCTCTTTAGATAGGTCGATATCCGTGGTCATCACCGAGGCAATAATGCCGTAGCCAATCACCACGTTCATAAAGGTCATGTAATAGCTGGCACCCGCCGAGCACAGCACGATAAACGTTGCGAGCACTCGCCACACACGACGGCCAAACAGGGTAAGAATACGGAATAAAAAGAAGGTGACCAGTACCGCAGCGACCAATTCGACAACCGCTGCAATTCCTTTCCAGACGGTAAAATCATGCGCATAACCGTCAAACCGACGAAAAAAAACTGCGCCATTCATAAACAGACCGATGTACAACGCCAGCAAAAAGCAGAGCTTTTGTTGCGCCATCGATTTAATGTATTTCATGCAAGCTACCCGGAACAAGGGACAGTACCACCACCCACGCTGATTATTACGCGGGCAGATTAAATATACGCACAGGGGATCGTTCAGTGAAAAGACGACAAGCATGGTAAATATACCACTGAGGAAGGAAAAATGGCAGCAGAGTGTGTGATAGGTGCAGTTATTTACATGACATCGGATCATCTTTCAGCGCTGTCTGCACCTTTGCGGCGAGGCCGTTGAAGCCATTTCTCATATCAGTGATACCGGCAACCAGCCAGATCTTTGTCCCTGATGGTAGTGAGATCAACGTTTGAGCTCCCGTATCAGCAGGTTCATGGTTAGGAATCTGAATCGCTTCTTTTGGGTGCACCTGACCATGAAAAGTGGCATATTCCTTTCCAGTGATGCCGGGGATCTAAGTGGCGTTTGATGTAAAAATGCCATCTTAGCCGTATTTTTAACCTGAAACCTGTTTTTCAGGCGCACCGATCCAACTCAGGCATCCGCAGCCATCGTTTTTTCGCCATCTGATGCAGCCTATCAGAGAGAGCATTTTTGTGGCGTGCTCACCTGCCACGGCTCCGGCAAAACGCAGCCGGCCTTTGCAGAGGATGCACTGGTACGGATCCGTACCCAGGAAGCCTTTCATCAGCACCGCGAACCCGGGGCGTTTCGTTTTTCCCGTACCGTCAGCGTCCACGACAGACACGGTGGCGCACGAGGTGAATGCCTCCGGCGACCTGCTGCTGACCTGCGGCCCGCGCGCGTGGCGGGTACGGGGCTGGCCTGTGAGCAATCAGTTATCAAACGCGAATGCGGCCGCCTGCTGCTGTTGCTGGAGCAGAAACAGGACGAGGCGCGACAGTCTGAAGCCACCGACAACAGGACCGCCATCACGATGAACGCTGACGATGAAGCGGCGGCGCTGGCACTCCTGAAATCCCCGGACCTTGCGGCGCGTATCACCGATGACCTGGCGGCCTGCGGTGTGGTGGGTGAGTCCACCAATCTGCTGACCGGGTATCTTGCGGCGGTATCGCGCAAGCTGGATAAACCGCTGGCAGTACTTATCCAGTCGTCGTCGGCGGCGGGGAAGTCCTCGCTGATGGATGCGGTGCTGGGGCTGATGCCGGATGAAGAACGGGTGCAGTACAGCGCGATGACGGGCCAGAGCCTGTACTACCTGGGTGAAACCTCGCTGCAACACAAGATACTGGCCATCGCCGAGGAAGAAGGTGTGCGGCAGGCGGCGTATGCGCTGAAGCTGCTGCAGTCAGACGGGTCGCTGACCATCGCCAGCACGGGGAAGAACGAGCAGAGCGGCGAACTGGTGACGCGGGAATACAGCGTTCAGGGTCCGGTGATGCTGATGCTGACGACCACGGCCATCGACGTGGACGAAGAGCTGCTGAACCGCTGCCTGGTGCTGACGGTGAACGAGAGCCGGGAGCAGACGCAGGCGATACACGCGATGCAGCGCCACGGGCAGACGCTGGAGGGTCTGCTGGCGCAGAGTGAGAAACAGTACCTGACGACCCTGCATCAGAACGCCCAGCGGCTGCTGCGGCCGCTGAAAGTAGTGAACCCGTATGCGCACCAGTTAACGTTCCTCAGCGACAAAACCCGCACCCGGCGCGACCATATGAAATACCTGACGCTGATACAGGCGGTGGCGCTGCTGCACCAGTACCAGCGGGAGGTGAAACGTGCGACCCATCGCGGGCAGGTCATCGAGTATACCGAGGTGACAAAAGCCGATATCGCGCTGGCAACCCGGCTGGCGCACGAGGTGCTGGGCCGGACGCTGGATGAAATGCCGCCACAGACGCGCAAACTGCTGTTGCTGATACAGGCGATGGTCAGGGAGATGGCGGGTCGTCAGCAGTGTCTGCCGGGCGAGGTTCGCTTCACCCGCCGTGATATCCGGGCCAGTACCGGGTGGAGCGACAGCCAGCTTAAAAACCACTGTGTGCGCCTGGTGGAAATGGAATACCTGCTGCTGCACGGCGGGAGTCGGGGCCACCTGCTGCACTACGAGCTGCTGTGGGACGGCGACAACACACAGGCCCCGCACCTGTGCGGTCTGCCGGATGTGGGCGAGCTGATAAACGCGGCCTCAAAAACAGAGGGCAGCGAGCGCAAGTCTGCCTCTGATGGCGTAAGGTCTGGTTCAGGTCAGGGTCAGGTCTGCCCGTTGTCTGGTACAGAGCAGACAGCTCCAGGCCTCACGGTGCAAGGCCCGGAGCCACAACCGGACGGGCTGAACGAAAACGCAGTAAACAGTGATAACCCGCAAGCGCCGCATCACACTACTGCCCCCCATCATCACAGCGATAATCACCACAACAGCGCCTTCGCAGCGGCGGTAACGCATGGCTAACCGAAAACGGCGTGGCAGTCTGCTGACGGTCGATGACGTGTACCGTCAGCCTGTCGGCCCGGCCTCAGACCCGAAGAGCCTGTACGCGCTGCTGCTGCGGTTCGTGGCGTGGCGGCGGGAGCGCAACTGGTCAGAGACGACGCTGAAGGTGCAGACGCACCACAGCTACCGGTTCGTCCAGTGGGCGGCAGAGCGCGGGCTGCACCATCCGGCAGAGGTGACGCGTCCGGTGCTGGAACGCTACCAGCGCCACCTGTACCAGTACCGCAAGCGCAACGGCGAGCCGCTGACCACCCGGACCCAGCGCACGGCGGTGCAGCCCATCCAGGTGTGGTTCCGCTGGATGACGCAGCAGAACCTGATACTGGCGAACCCGGCGGCCGACCTTGAGCTGCCGAGGCTGGAAAAACGCCTGCCGCGCTATATCCTGAGCGTGGACGAGGTGGAGCAGGTGCTGGCGCTGCCTGACCTGAGCACGCCCGGCGGCATCCGTGACCGTGCGCTGATGGAGGTGCTGTGGTCAACGGGCATACGGCGCAGCGAAGCCGCAGGGCTTGAGGTGTTCAGCGTGGATGCAAACCGCCGCATCCTGACCATCGTTCAGGGCAAGGGAAAGCAGGACAGGGTGGTGCCGGTGGGCGAGCGTGCGCTGTGGTGGGTGCAGCGTTACCTGCACCACGTCCGGCCACAGTTACTGGTTAACCCGCACTGTAAGGCGCTGTTCGTGGCCCTTGATGGTGTGGAGGGGCTGACGCCCAACGGGATCACTAACATCGTCAGCCACCATATGAGAGCCTCCGGGCTGGTTGCGCAGGGAAGCTGTCACCTGTTCCGGCACGCGATGGCGACCCAGATGCTGGAAAACGGCGCAGATCTGCGGTGGATACAGGCGATGCTGGGCCATGTCAGCGTGGAATCGACGCAGATATACACGCAGGTGTCGGTGCGGGCGTTACAGGCGGTTCATGCCTCAACCCATCCGGCAGAGCGGGAAGCACGAATCCTGGATGACAACCTTGAGGACAATCATCATAATGACAACACAACTGACACCACGTGAGGTTATGGCGATGAGCAGCACTATCCACTTCCGAATCGACGAAGAAACCAAACGCCTGGCGATGCAGGCCGCAGAGCGCCAGCAGATGAGCCTTACAGAGCTGATGCGCCAGCGGGCCGAAGAGCTGGCCGCAGAAGAACGTCGCCATCAGAGCAGCGAGCATGAAGGCTGGCTGGAAACACAGATAGCCCAGGCGTTCAGCCGCCATGATGCAGGTGAAGGCGAGTACATCAGCAACGATGAAATGGAAAAGCGAATGAAGGCGCTGAAACAACAGGCCATGCGGGGTAAGCTGTGAGCATCAGGGTTGAGTGGGAAAAACGCGCACAGCATGACAGAGAAAACCTCTTCCGGTACCTGAACCGCGAGGCGGGGGCAATGGTGGCTATCGCGGCTGACGACCGTCTGGCGGGTATGGTCACTATCCTTGCGGAAAACCCGCTTGCCGGAGTGAAAGCCGGAGGCTCAGAGAAGCAGCGTAAACTGGTGGTGCCGCACTTCCCGTTCATCGTAGTGTATGTGGCAGAAAGCGCTCGTGTGCGCATCCTGCGAGTACTTCACACCTCCCGCAAGATAGCCGGGCAATACAGCCAGAGCTGAGGCCCGCAGAGGCCTCTCCGGCCTTATCCCGGCTGTCCCCGTATAATCCCGCTAACTCCCTGAATAGAATCTCAAAACGGCATAACTCATTACAGCAAAGATGGGTTATGATGCTGCATGCCAAAAAAGCTGACACGTCTGATGAGCCTGTTACTGTGCCTGGTGATCTTCACCGGGGCGGTAGGGTGTTCGGGCGAAAAAGGCGCGTCGGGGCAAAAAGTTGCAGTGCCGGAAGTACAGCGTGCAAAAGCGGCTGTAACTCACGGAAAGGACAGGGAAAAAACGTGTTCATCGCAGCAATGTGTACCGGAACGAGTTGTTGTTGAGAATAACTCGCTCAGCTTTGGTGATGGTTTTGAAAGCAATGCTGCGGCGGCTACATCATGGAACAAGTACGCGGTGGACAATAATCTGACACCGGAACAAAAGCAGGCCGGGCTGGATAAGATAGCGAAAGGAGATATGCCGGACAGCACCAATATCACGAAAGTGATCGTGGATGGCTACCAGGATGGTGTGATGATTGCCGGGGCATGGTATCTGGGGCCTGCTGCGTCAGCAGGTAAAGTTCTTGGTGGCGGGCTTCTTGGACTGGCGGCCAATAGTGGTTATCAGGTCTATGATTTAAACCAGCCGCAGAATGCGAATAAGTCGTGGGACTATCTGGGAAGCGCGACCTCATTTACAACAGGCATGATGGCTCCCGGTCGTGGTGTCCTTGCGAACACAGGTATCGCAATGGGGGGGGCATTCTTTACTGATGGTCCAAATACAGTGTCACTGGCCGGGGCTGGTATTGGTGCCGGACTTGGGGGCGCAATAGGTAAATACGCACCATTTATAGTAACTAAAACTATTGGAAACGATCCTATTCCGAGTACTGCGTATGACTTTATTGGAGGGGTCACATCTGAATTTACAAATGGCTTTATTAAGGATTTAAATAATCCACCTCAAAAAAACGAGGGCGCTAAATAATGAAAGGTGTATTGGCATACATTATTTTATTTATTTACTCTTCTCTTTTTGTGTTTTTTTTGCTGATAGCAGTTGGCGGCGTAATTTCAATCATGCATTATCTGTCCAATGGTGTGTTTTATTACCCTGTAAATCAGGTGTGGCGCGCTATTGTTTTTGGGGGTATATGTGGTGGAGCGATAACCTTAGTGACTTTGCTGTATAAAATAATAGACAAAGTTAATACTAGTAAAAGACCACCGTCTAATCCTAAGTTATAAACTAGAATCCCGCCCTTTCGCTGGCGGGATTTTTTGCTCACTAATTACTGAATCCATCCCGGCAGGTTATTTTACGATAGCCTGCTTCTCACCTCAAAATCCCCACACACCTCGCAAGATTGCATCTTGCCTGGTTTTTCTTTGAAATCATGCTGTTATAGTTTTTTTAAGACTGCAAAGTCATTTTGCATCATTGATGCATAGAGTATATATATACTCTATGCAGAGTATAATTAGAGTATATATATACTCTTTTTATACTATACATTTAAAATCAATTATATAGATAGAGTGCACTCTAGAGTATACTCTGGTTTTTCGAGGGGGGTGTACTCGTTACTATACTCTGCAAAAATAAATTATATACTCTGAACATACTATGGATAATTTTCCGAATTTATATTTTAATAAGATTCTAAATCTGTAAGGAAAAGCAAAGAATGCCACGGATAAAAACATTTGTCAGTAATCAGGTCAGGGAAGAAATAGATGCGATTATTACTGAGCGCAGGCAGGAAGGAGCAACGGAGACTGATGCAACAGTTTCGTCAATAACTTCCATGTTAGTAGAGCTAGGGCTCAGAGTTTATCGTATTCAGAGAGAAAGGAAGGAAGGCGGTTTTAACCAGATGGAGTACAACAAGGTTATGCTGGACAGTTTGGTTAGAGTCAGGGCTATGTGTAGTGAAATTATGAGAATGAATATGCTTAGTGAGGAGTCTGTAGCTAGTGGTAAATTTGACGGACAAACTATTAAGTGTTAGTACCGATGTAAAAATGACCCACATGCCAATGTAAAACGGACCCACCATGGGTAAAACTGGCAGTTTTAAGCGAGCTGCCGATGCTAACATTGGAGTTAAGAGTGGAGATTGCTGTTCTTCGTCGGCAAGGCATGTCTATCCGTGCTATTGCCCGTCATTTGAGGTGTTCCCGCCAGACTATCCGGCGTTATATCCGCATGGGAGATGCTGCGTCCTCATCCCGTTATTCCACCAGAGCTCCACGCCCGGGCAAGCTTGATCCGTTCAAGGCTTATATCAACGAACGTGTCGAGGCTGCCCGACCACACTGGATACCCGCCAGCGTTATGCTTCAGGAGATCCGCGCACGAGGCTATTCCGGCGGCTACAGCATGCTGACCGCTTATTTATTTCCGTTGAAGCAACAACCCGCTGAGCCGGTGGTTCGGTTTGAGACAGAACCGGGCGAGCAGATGCAGGTTGACTTCACCATCATTCGTCAGGGTTCGAGCCCTCTCCTGGCGATAGTCGCCACTCTGGGCTGGAGCCGGGCTACTTACGTCCGCTTTTACGCGAACCAGGATACCGCTGCATGGTGCGACGGGATTGAACATGCACTGGCCTTCTTCGGCGGCACGCCACGGCATCTGCTGTTTGATAATGCTAAGGCCATTATTCTGGAGCGGGACGTCTATGGCGAGGGGCTTCATCGCTGGAACCCTACGCTACTGGCTTTAGCCGAGAAGTACGGCTTTACGCCCAGAGTTTGTCGGCCTTATCGCGCGAAGACTAAGGGTAAAGTTGAACGCTTTAACCGCTATCTCAAGGAGAGTTTTGTCGTACCGCTGGCGACAACGTTCAAGCAGTCGGGCCTTCTCCTGGATGTTGACTCCGCCAACGCCCGTGTTGGGGCATGGCTTGTTCATACGGCTAACGCCCGGAAGCACGGTACGACCGGGGTTCCTCCTGACCAGCGATTACAGAAGGAGCTCGCAGCATTGCTGCCATTGCCGGCACCAGGGCCGTTCTCCGTTCCCCGACTGGCCGATGCTCCCCGACGGGCTCTGCCAGTAGAGAGTATTCAGCACCCTCTGTCGGTTTATCAGTCCTTACTGGAGGAGCGTTCATGAGTGATCTTCAGCATCAACGCATTGATGAGCTATGCCAGCAGTTTCGCCTCGATCGTATTGCATCCGAGTGGCCTGCTCTGGCCCAGAAGGCGATAGATGACACCGCGTCATTCGGGGATTTTCTTGAGCAACTTCTGAAGCTGGAGGCGGACAGCCGTGATGAGCGTCGGCGCCAGACGCTGTTACGCCTTTCTGGTTTGCCAGCGATCAAGACGCTGGAACAGTTTGACTTCAAGTTCGCCAGCGGTGCTCCCCGGGCGCAGATACAAGAACTGACAAGTCTGGCATTCATCGAACGGCAGGAGAACATCGTGTTCCTGGGGCCCTCTGGTGTAGGTAAAAGCCATCTTGCCGCTGCTCTCGCGTACCGGTGTGCCATGGCCGGGCTGAGTACCCGGTTTATCACCGCCGCGGACATGATGTTGCAGTTGGTTGCCGCCCATCGTCAGGGTGAACTTAAAGGCTATCTGAACCGCATCATTCACAAGCCACGACTGCTGGTAATTGACGAGATTGGCTACCTGCCGTTCGGTAAGGAGGAAGCCAACCTGTTCTTCCAGGTTGTTGCCAGACGCTACGAGTCAGGCAGTCTGATATTGACCAGTAATCTGCCATTTACACAGTGGTCAGGAACCTTTGGGGATGACGAGACGCTCACAGCAGCGATGTTGGATCGTTTGCTACATCATGCCCACATTGTTCAGATTAGCGGGCAAAGTTACAGGCTGAAGGATAAGTTAAAAAGTGGTCAGTTGAAGAAGTCTGCAACCGCCGACATTTCTGGCTAACCGCTAACAGGGGTGGGTCTGTTTTACTTTGGCAGGGTGGGTCACTATTCGATCGGTATTGACAATTAAGCTATTTATTGATAAGGTTGCTAAAGAAAATGTTGGAATTTTCTTTCCGGATGATGAAGGTTAAGGTTAATAGAATGGAAAGTCCATTGTCAGTTATTGACGGTGGCATTCGCGCTGAAAGCGCTGGTCAGGAGCGAGATGTATCTGGAGGGCATCAGGGAAGGGGCTTTCCGGTATGACGCCTCGGGCAGACCTGTGGGCATGGTCACGGAGGAGGAAGCGCTGACAGCAGAGGTAAAGCGAATATACCTGAGGCAAAAAAAAGCAAAGGCCGCACATTCCGCTGACTGACTGTACCTGTATGAGGCGTCTCCGTCACCGGAGGTGGCAGGCCGGTCAGGACCACAGGAATAATGTCAAACGCTTGCTGAATTTTTTGATACCAGTCACAGCTTCAATATTCCACAATCACTGATACAAAATAATATCATAATTCGCCTATATTAAACTCCGTTAACACCTTTACCACACTAAATTAATGGGTATTTTTACACGGAATGATGATGACCAGTATATCCGCACAGCTTGCTGCAGAACGTATCATTGACAATATTGAGAGCGCTGACTGTTTTCACAGGGTTGTCGCCGGCGAAAAGCAGACCATACCATTTCGTCAGAAAGAGACGCAGTACGTGTACTGTCTGTGCGCGGGTGAAGCAGAGGTCCGCAGGCTGTCAGACGATACCGTCGTGGCTTACGTCAAAGCCCCCGCCGTCACCGGACTGACCCTCCGGGAGAAGGATACGATCTTTCATTATCTCAGAACCACCAGACCGGCGGAGCTCATGGCAGTAAGGCAGGAACGCGCGCTGCGCCTTATCGAAGAGCAATCACTCTGGCAGGAGGCCTTCACACTTTGTGTGGATGTGGTAAATAAATGCTACATTCGCGATGAAGCATTCGCATCGCGAAACGTCTACGGGATTGTCAGACAGCACCTTGAAATGCTGTGGGAAATGGATGAAGAGCAGCGCAGCAGGTTTTCAGCCTTTGAGTTCATTCTTAGCCGGACGACCGTCTCACGCAGTTCACTGAACAAAATTCTGAAGGAGCTCAGCACCGGCGGATATATTACAATGCGCAGGGGAAGGCTGATGGATAAAAAGTCACTTCCGGCGAATTACTGATGTTCCGGCAATCCCGGGGTTTCTGTTGCATTAAGGGGGGCTGGCAAAATCCCCCTTATTTTCTGAACGAATGGATGCCAGTGACAGGCTACGTAAGCTTCAGCGATGCAGCTCACGCAATAACGGACTATATCGTTGGATATTACAGCGCGCTCAGACCGCATGAATATAACGGTGGGTTACCACCAAACGAATCGGAAAACCGATACTGGAAAAACTCTAAAGCTGTGGCCAGTTTTTGTTGACCACTTCAGATTAATCCATTGAATCCAGAGATTGTGGATGTAGTTCAGTCACTTTTGCCTGTTCCCTTAATCGTTTCTTACTTATTTCACCCAGTCTTCAAGCATTAACCCCGGTACCCGTTCAAACTCTCCCCCGATCCTCGTCACCAGCACCGCGCCGGCGGCGATGGCGTGCCCGGCTATCGCCGTGTCGTTCGGGCCTGGCGGCGTCCCGGCGAGGCGCAGCGCCACCTTTACCTCCGTGGTCGCATCCACCGCGGCGCGATCCCAGGGCAGGATGGCATCGAGGCGGGCGCAGAACGCTTCAGCCAGCTGCTGCGTGACCGGCCCTGCAGCCCGGGCGGCGAATGAAATCTCAGACCAGGTGATGGCCGAGACCACGATACGGTGACCGCGCAGCACCGCCTGCTCCAGGCGCTTCAGCACCGCTTCCGGCTGTTCGCGCATGATGAATGAGCAGATGTTCGTGTCGAGCATATAGGTCTTGTTCACAGGTTAAATCGCCCTTCGTCGCTGACAACGTCCCCGCGCTCCGCCATAAAGTCCGGATCGGCTTTTTCGAACTGCGCGAACGAGCCCCAGGTCGGCCGGACGGGACGCAGAATGATGCTGTCTCCTTCCCGGACAATCACCAGCTCGCTGACGCCCTCAAAATCCAGATCGCGGGGCAGACGGATGGCGCGGTTATTGCCGTTTTTAAAAATGGATACGGTTCTCATGATTCTCTCCCGGGTAAGTACGGATATATGATGCATATCCGGAATGAGGTTGATTGCACCGGGCGTGTGCATATGTTCAGTATATGCAGATGTTGAGCATATGTATAGATGTAACATATACAGATGGTAAGCATATGCGTATGCCTGGCCTATGCAGATGCATGGCATATGGATATGCTTGACCTATCCTTTCCACTCTCTTTTTCACCACAGATCCGAAAATTACCAGTTCCGGATCTTCATTCCTGCCACCGGGGTGCTGTGGCCAGCAAACACAACATGTGCCACTCCGTCAGCTGATATTTCTTCTATATATTGTGTTTTGCCCCCGTTCCGTGACCCGGCGCGCTGCAGCAGAAAACGCCGCTTTGCTTATTTCCCCGCCGTGGTACACTTCCGGAAACTGCGCTATACCGTAAAAATTGGATCCAGCCGGAACGGCCATCCGGTAATTTATCTTCGTGGCTGTATGGCTGCTTATTATCAGCCTGTAAATGATGACGGCAGGGAAAAATCATCCGGGTGACAGATGCGAGGCTGTACACAGCTGACTGTGCTGCACGTCATAATTACTCTAGGTTACTATTTGCCAGCAAACCAGAAAGGAGATCAGGATGGGACGTTCAGTACCGGTGAAGATTGGTCAGAAGGAATTTGCATCAAAACAGAAAGCCCGAAGCTATTACATGGATCAACGGCCTGACGTGAAAGCTGCCGGAGTCATTTCAGAAGGTGACTATTTTGAGGAGCTGAAAGAACTGTTCACCCTCTATTGCGACAGTTGTCCGGGATGGGAACTGAACGGCCGCCTGATTAAACATTTCACGGTTCAGAATGAACCTCGTTTTACCAATGGCCGCTGGGTATCGCATCCCTGCTACAAGGTCCAGCTGAGCAACGGTGAGCTGAGACCGTTTTCGATAGAAAAGGCGATAAACGCCATCGTAAAAGCTGCTGCAGCTAATCAAAAGAAATAGAAGGCGGTATTTCTCAGTAAAGGAAGGGTTATGTGTGATTTATGCAGGGCGGACGGGAATTACTTCCATACGCCGGAATGTGTGTACGACCAGCTGGCCAGTGAGTATCCCGTGATGTGGCTGCGGGACTCGACCCGGATTGGCGCCTGCTACACCCTCCGTGAACTGCTGTCGCCGGAAGGGATGGTGCTGGCCATACAGAACGCGCCTCCCGTGACGGGATGGCGGCTGCGTATGCGGTATAACGAGGCCATAGACGAAGAGATAGACCCGCAGCGCGGGGACTGTATTGAGCTGCTCTCCAGGGCTGACGCCCTGCAGGCCTTCAGGTCGTTGCGGGAAGGCACCGCATCAGCTTAACCGAGCGGTCCACACAACAACCCTTTAGCCAGTAAACAGGAAACGAGATGAACAGAACCGATGGCGAACCAGAGACAGAAACAGACGTGATGGCCACCGCTTTCAGCACCATGCGCAAGTACGGCATGAATATCCTCACCGCCACCCAGCATATGGATATTAATGCTTACGTGAAATCCGATCCGCGGATGCCGAGAACGCGGCTGCGCCGCTACCTGGGCCAGTACGGTCTGCGCGGTGAGGCGCTGAACAGGGAGGTCAGGCGTATCGTTGCCGGACCAGAACGTCGCGACAGCAAGCTGCAGGAAGGGATTTACCATACGTGGCCCTATGGCTGGGAGCCAGCGGATTTCACGCCAATGATGCGCCGTATTTTTTGCGGAAAGCGCACCCGTCACCTGATGTTGTTTGATGAACTGCCTCAGCTGTTTGGCAAACGAGGATAAGCTGGTATGAACCATGATATCAGTGTGCTTCCGGGTGAGGATTACGCGCAGAAAGCACCGGCACGACTGACAGTGCAATACCTGTCCGGCAGGGACAACAAGCAATGATGCCGACAATACCAGGCCAGGGCGTTTCGTTTTCTGCCGCGCAGCTGCCGGTGGCCATCGATTACCCGGCCGCGCTGGCACTTCGCCAGATGGCGCTCGTTCAGGACGAACTGCCGAAATACCTGCTGGCACCGGAAGTGAGCGCCCTGCTCCACTACGTGCCCGATCTGCACCGTAAGATGCTGCTGGCCACCCTGTGGAACACCGGCGCCCGTATTAACGAAGCACTGGCCCTGACCCGGAGTGATTTTTCGCTGGCAACGCCCTACCCGTTCGTGCAGCTGGCCACGCTCAAACAGCGGACCGAAAAAGCCGCCCGAACGGCCGGACGTGCTCCGGCCGGTAACCTGCCTCATCGTATCGTTCCGCTTTCCGACCCGCAGTATGTCAGCCAGCTGGAAATGATGGTGGCCACCCTGAAAATTCCGCTGGAGCGCCGTAATAAACGCACCGGCAGAACCGAGAAGGCACGCATTTGGGAAATCACCGACCGGACTGTACGCACCTGGCTCAGCGAAGCGGTGGAGGCTGCGGCGGCCGACGGGGTGACGTTCTCCGTGCCGGTAACCCCGCACACGTTCCGTCACAGCTACGGGATGCACATGCTGTATGCCGGCATCCCGCTGAAGGTGCTGCAGAGCCTGATGGGACACAAGTCAGTCAGCTCGACGGAGGTGTATACGAAGGTGTTTGCGCTCGATGTCGCGGCGCGTCATCGCGTACAGTTCCAGATGCCCGGGGCCGATGCGGTGGCCCTACTCAAAGGGAACATATAAGTGGTCATTCTGTCCCCGGTCACTCAGGGCTGGTTATATGGCACGCGGCATGCTGCACAATCTGGCATTTTTTAGTGGGTGAATACGGGTATACCCAAATGTGACATGATGACGCGCCCGGCGGGCTTGTCCAACCCCTCGCCTGCTCAGATGCAAGCTCTGAACAGACTCACGGTTTCGGAAACAGGTCAACAAAAATAAATACGATCACCAGAAATATTTTTTGGACACTTTTTCCGATAGTGCCGCAATGTCCAGAATGAATAGCATTTTTGTACATTTCAGGTGGAGGATTGACGATGGCGGAGTGAGGCACTGAGAGAACTGGACTGAATCACCTGAATGTCCAAGGTGGCGCGGGAATTAAAGGAGGGGCGTAAAAAAGGCCGCTCAAGCGGCCTATCGGGTAGAGTTTACGTTGTAAATCGCTTCATTGAGATTAACTTCTTTTAGCTTTATCTCTTGCATCAGACGTGACGCTTTAAATGTGACTAAATCTCTAATATGGATTTCGCTGGTAACTGTCGGATTTTCAACCCTGCACTCAGCAAGGACGTCCTCATCACACCGTATCAGCCGCTGATGCGCTGCTCTCATTTCATTAAGCTCATTCTGTTTTCGGGAAATATCCGCATCGGTGTAGTGCCGCTTTAAAGGTTTAGCTCTTAAAAAAGTATTAATGAACCAATTCTTAAATGTCATTGCATAATCGCCCGGTTCGTCTTCATGAGGTTAATATACCAAGCCAGCCTCCTCGCAGCCAGCAGAACTGGACGGAATAACCTTTATGTCCAGCGTCGAAAGGATATAAACGGGAGGCGTAAAAAAGGCCGCTTGCGCGGCCTGATGATTGATTATGAACGGTTCAGCAACCGAGTGAACTGATCCCTCAGTCGGTTTTCTTCTGACTGGCGGCTAATCAGGGATTCCAGCATTTCCCGGTGTTCCGCAGACTGATTAACCGTATTTCGGCACTGTAGCTCTTGTGCAACAAGCCGCTGCTCATGCTCCAGCGCCTCTTTATCCCCCATTTTACAGGACAGGCGATGCCAGAAATTACGGTAGGAAGCATTGATTAACGCGATTTTATACAGTGCAAGTGCCTGAGAAACCTCACCCTCAACAGGGTTGGTTGTCAACGTAACTGGCGCATCATAAGGATAATCAGCCATATGAATACCTTCACAGGAAGATGTGTATACCCAAGAATAACAGGCCAGATCACGCCCCGCCAGTAGAACTGGACGGAATTTGCAGAATGTCCAACTTAGGCTATATCCCGTGCTGTCAGTCTGGCCCCCATCAGCACATACTAATCTTACCACCCAATAACATAAAAATTAAAACTGTCGCAACAGGGAGCAATATAGCTAAGATAAACACGACTAGATTCTTTTTCTTACCAACATTGAATAATATACCAACTACCAACGATAAGAAAAAAAATGCAATTGGTACAGGCCATGTAATAGAGGGGTTATAGCTTATTAACCCTAAATCAAAAATACACTCTTCCATGTCGAAAAATTACCTCATTCGTTCACTGGCAAGATTATAAACTTCACTGCGTTCACGTTTTCCTACAGCTACAACAGCGATAATTAATTGATCGTCAATCACCTGATAGACCAGACGAAAGCCAGACGCTCGAAGTTTGATTTTGTAGCAGTCCTTTATCCCGCGCAGTTTTGCTGAAGGGATATGCGGATTTTCACTGCACTTCTTCAGCTTTTTTGCAAACTGCTGCTGAATGGGCTTGTCCAGCTTTTGCCATTCTTTCAATGCATCGTCCCTGAATTTGACTGTATAAGTCATAGGTAGCTATCCAGATCCACGTCGTGAAGCGTCTGGCTGCTGCGTTCTGCGACCAGCTTAACCAGTTCCTGATCGTCGAGGGCATCGAGCATCTTCTCGTACAGCTCTGCCGGAACACAGTAAAAAGCTGGCTGGTTGCGGTTCAGAATAGCAACCGGGTAGCCATCACCAGCGCTGACCGTTGCCATAGGGTTTTTCTTGAGTTCGCTGACACTGGCACTTGTGTCACTGAGAATGATGTTGGGCATAGATTACCTTTTGAGACCGTTTAACTAGTCTCTAAAATACACCTGAAAAGACCTGCTAACAAGTCTTTTTGCTATTTACTATGCAGGTGGACAAAATGACCTGTATGTCTAACGGCGCGGGAAATTAAACGAGAGGCGTAATAAAGGCCGCTGGCGCGGCCTTAGCTGTTTTTAAGAAATAGAAAATAGGCAACTATGCCTACACCTATACAGATAGGTGCATAAAACAGAAAATCATTATTGAACATGATTCACCTGCTGGATGTATGTTTAGATTAAAAATTATACAAAGCAAGATCCCGCGCAGCCAGCAGAACTGGACGTAATTACCGGAGTGTCCAACGGTACTGGGAATATGCCTACTGCCACATTGTAAATGGGTTTGGTAAAGAGGTACCAAAGAAAAACGTGAAAAGTGAAGCAAGGACAACACAGGTTAACCAAAGCCATTCAAGTTTTCCTGGTCTGAATAAGAGCCAGATAAATCCGGCTGCGATGGTGCCGCCAGCAAGACCACCAATTAAAGCTTCAGAGATTGTTGAGTATTCCATAAGTCAACTTTCCTATTTGTTATCAACAGCAAAGACCATTCTAACAAGATAACAAGATAACAAGATAACAAGATAACAAAGTGCTATCTTTGTTTGGCTTCTGCAATCAATCGTGATATCTCTGTTTTTGATAGTGTTTTTAGTGCTTCTACTGCCGCTCTGACAACATCAGAACGATTGACTCTGCCTTTACCTGAAACCATCTCTGCAGTTATAAGGTCATCAATGTCTTTTAGATTTTCTTCAAAAAAGGAAATACTCACTGGTTTTGCTTTACTTACAACCGATGATTTATCTGATGACTTTTTGGCATTATCAAGACCAGCCGTGCCACCGTTAATAAATGCTGCCTCGTCACGAGGTGGAGTGTTTGCTCTATTTCTCACAGAATAACCTCTTTAACTAACGCTTCGATTTCTTGCTGTGCTTTTTCATTTTGCGTTTCAAAAATTGTCATTGATTCGGCCCAGGCATCTCGATGTGCTTTACGATCACATACACGGGAGTTAGCCAGATGCATTTCCGGGTAATCCTTGAGTACGTCAGCTGCCTGATTGGCTTCATTAACAAACATGTTTGTGGGAGTCATGTTTAAAACGAGATATCCCCGAACATCCTCATTAAAATCTTTTGCTGCTGTAAAAACGGAGCATGTATGAGGCACAACATCCAGGTCCATCTGAGAAGGACGCAAAGGAGAAATGAATACATCTGCGGCCATCAATCCACTACGCATTTCCGCACTATCACGGCCAGCACAGTCTGCAATGACAAAATCATAGGATTTTTCGTGTTCCTTTAACATTGCTTTGATGTTGCCTGTTGCGCCTGTAACCGGAATATGGGGGAGATCTTCAGGGCGGTTGTTGTACCAGGTTAATACTGATTTCTGGTCATCTGCGTCGACAATAATCACTCTATTGCCTAGTGACATCAGATACGCAGCTATAGATACCGCCAGTGTACTTTTACCTACCCCACCCTTTTGACTACCCAATACTATTATCATTATAGCCTCATATTAAGTTGTTAAGTTAACAACTTAATATTGCCACCTGAACACGGATTTCGCAATTATTTTATTGTGTTAACAACTTAATAAATTGTTAACCATCTGATTTGTAATAATATCAAGATAACAAAATAACAAAATAACAAAATAACAAAATAACAAGATAACAAGATAACAAGATAACAAGATAGCAAGTCTGTGGGGGCTTAGATATTCATAATCGGGCTACTGGCAAATCTGTCCATCTGGTGGTGTACGCAGGGGAAAGCATTTCTCGTTTCATTTGCCATTCAGGTGCGATGCCTCGTCCCGCAAACCACACTTTCCCCAGACCGGAATGGTTAATACCGTCCACGACTTTCATCAGCTGGTTGCTGTTGCTTCGGGGCTGAGTATCATCGAACAGGCTCAGCTGCGAAACCCCGTCAGGAGTGAAATCATTGAGCATACACCCCGCTTTAGCATATCGATGGCCATTCACCCAGATCCTATCAAGTGCTTTCACCGCTGCTGCTATGATGTCCCTGGTATCCTGCGTGGGGAGCATCAGCTTTTCACTGGCCACGTTCCCGTAATACGGTTCGTTCAACGCGAACGGTGACGTTTTCACAAATACCGCAACAATACGAAAACAACGAAAAAGTGGCCGTGATTGTCTGGGCAGCGGAAGACGTGCGCGAAACGGGGGCAGAGTATCAGCCCTCCGCCGACGATGCAGACAGTGTGCTGCGGACTATCGGGGAGTCTGACTGCGATATCATGTATCGTTACGGGATTAATCAGGCGTTTGTGGTGGGGGTGCTGCGCGAGATAGCCGCAGGACGTCCACCGCGCCAGATATCCATTCCTGAAAACGAACTCCGCGCGCTGTTACCGGCTATCTGTACCGGTCTGGATTATGTCGACGACGCCAGCGGGGAGGCGAGGGCTGCGCTGGAAACGCTCAGGCTGGTTCTGGACTCGCCGTCTGCCTGAACATACCGCCGCCCCTGCGGGCGGTGTTTCGCCTTAATCGGCTGTCAGCCTGCGCGGAAAACCCTGGCAGGCGCTGCCTGCCGGCGAAGTACGCCGCGCCTGCGGCGCCGCGTATCTCCGCCAGTGCCTGATGCTACGGTGGTGTCAGGGGATGAATGCCGGTGTGCTGCAGCTGGTCGGTCTTATTTCTGTTCCGGTGATAATCTCTGCGTTGGCGTTGTTGGTTGTGGCCACACCGGTGGCGTACTGGCTGATATCACTGTCCTGCCGGCTTTTCTTCCTGAGCGATATGACTGCGGGCGACTTCCCTGGCGGGAACCGGGGCTGTCATGCTCCGCACAGAGCCAGCTTCGCTGTCTCTGCCCGGCCCCTTCGGGGCAGCGGGTTTCCATCCCTCTGTCGCAACGTCAACGGCAGGCTTGCTGCGACCGTTCCGGTCACGCCGCCCTTCACGCGCCGTATCCTGCGCTTTCTGCACCCCGGCAAACTGACGCCGGGCTGTAAGGCGCAACGCCGTTTCGCGCCCGCGCGTTCCGTCGTTGCGGCGGGTTCCTGCTCATTCCTTGCCTGGTTTTTTCACCCTTTTGAGTCCTTTCGCCGGGGCTGAGACAACCACAACCCGCCTGGCTGTCCAGGGACGGCGAAGCCTTTCGCGATAAATTTTTTCCGGCCATTCCGCAGGCTTCATTAGACCGTAAAAAAATTGACCGCTCACCCCGGACACCTGCATCGGTCCGTGGTCGTTTACGCCCCTGCGGCGAACGGCTCTCAAACGGGTGAAGGTAACAACCAGCGGGAGCGTTCAGCAGGTCCCCGCAAAACGTCAAAACCGCGGCCCCGGCAACTCAACGGGTGATGGTTTTAAGGGCAACACAACCGGAAGGAAAATTCATCATGACAGTACGCGGAATCAACAAAGTCATCATCGTGGGCAATCTGGGGCAGGACCCTGAAGTCCGTTACATGCCTGGGGGCGGTGCGGTGGCTAATCTCAGCCTCGCCACCTCTGAGTCCTGGCGCGATAAGCAGACCGGAGAGATGCGCGAAAACACCGAATGGCATCGCGTGGTGCTGTTTGGCAAGCTCGCGGAAGTGGCGGGGGAGTACCTGCGCAAGGGCGCTCAGGTGTACGTCGAAGGGCAGTTACGTACCCGTAGCTGGCAGGACGACAGCGGCGTAACGCGCTATGTCACTGAAATCGTTGTCGGACAGAACGGCACCATGCAGATGCTGGGCGGGCGTCGTGACGGCGGTCAGCCACAGAGTGCCGCACCGCAGCAGCCCGCACAACCGCAGAACTCTGGCGCTGCGGCACAACCTGCTGGCACTCCTGAAAAATCCCCGAAAGCGAAGGGCGGCAGAAAAGCGAGTCAGAGCGCCGCGCCGTCTCAGCAGGTGCCGCAGCCGTTACCGGACGATTATCCGCCGATGGATGATGATGCCCCGTTTTGACCTGCATGATGAAAACGCCCCGCAACATGCGGGGCAGGAAAAGGAGAAAACATGAGCATTTATAACGCCGGACCGTTACCGGATGACACCTTTACCCGCGAACAGGCTGAAGCCGTGGCGGCACAGTACACCAACGTGGCGATAGAGGACGATCAGGGTAAACATTTTCGCCTGGTCGTTTGTCAGAACGGCGTAATGGTATGGCGCGCGTGGAATTTTGAAGCGGATGCCGGGAAATGGCTCAACCGTTACATCGAACGTTACGGTATTCGTAAACAGCAGTAAATAAGAAGGTGCCCTGCCGGAGCGGTAACTCCGCAGGGCCGGACAATCATCAATCAGTGAGGTATCAACTATGTCAGTAACCGATGTTAAAGCAAAAGCACCCAAAAAAGCGAGCAGCAAAAAAATCACGAAGGCGCAGGAAGAAGCCCTGAAAGCCGCCCTTGAGGCCGCCGTCATCGAGTATGTTCCGCTGTCCGATCTCGTTAAATCCCCGCTGAACGTGCGCACTATCCCGTATTCTGTGGACAGCGTTCGCGGTCTGGCCGACTCCATCGAGGCGCTCGGACTGCTGCAGAACCTGATTGTGCACACGCTGGCGGACGGTAAATACGGCGTGGCCGCAGGTGGCCGCCGACTCACCGCCATGCAGCTTCTGGCTGAAGAAAACCGTCTCCCGTCCGGTTATACCGTTGCCGTGAAGCGCGTCTCAGACGACATTGCTGCCCTTGCCTCCGTCGCTGAGAACGAGCAGCGCGCCGCCATGCATCCTGCCGAGCAAATCGCAGGTTTCCGCACATTAGCAGAGCAGGGTAAAAGCCCCGCACAGATTGGTGATGCGCTCGGCTTCGGCTCCCGCCACGTGCAGCGCATGCTGAAGCTGGCAAATCTCGCGCCGTCCCTGATGGAGAAGTTCGCGCAGGACGAACTGACCGTTGAGCAGTGTCAGGCGCTCTGTCTGGAGGACGACCCTGCCCGTCAGGTAGAGGTATTCGAAAGCGTGAAGGCCAGCTGGTCAAACGCGCCCGCACACCTGATTAAACGCGCCATTACCGAAACCGAGATGCGCACCGACAACACAAAATTCCGCTTCATCGGGCGCGAGGCTTACGAGGCGGCGGGAGGTTACGTCCGCGAAGATCTGTTCAGCCAGGACGAGGGCGACGGCACGGCTGACAGCGTGCTGGTTGAGCGTCTGGTGCAGGAGAAGCTGGAGCTTATCGCTCTGGACATTCAGCAGCGTGAGGGCTGGGCATGGAGTCGCGGACGTGCAGCCCGCATCTGGTACCACGGCGAAGACGGTCAGGTGTTCGTTCAGCCCGTTGAACCCGATCCGGTGTACACCCCTGAGCAGCAGCAGCGTCTTGATGCGCTGCGGGAGCAGTACGACACATATGACAGCGTTTGCGACGAGTCGGATGCGATCGAAGCGGACATCCTCGCCATTCAGGAGGCGGCAGAAGTCAGCGCGTGGACTGAGGACATGAAATCTGGCGCGGGGGTGATGGTCAGCCTGTACGAAGGGCGGGTGTACGTGCAGCGCGGTGTGCGCCTGAAAGCGGATATGCCGGAAGAAACCGAACCCGGCAGCGTCACGGTGCCGTTCACCTCGCGTCATACCGATGCCGCAGAGGGGATCAGCGTCCCGCTGCTCACGAAAATGACCTCCGAGCGTACGCTGGCAGTCCAGGCGGCGCTGATGCAGCAGCCCGAAAAGGCGGTGGCGCTGATGGTCTGGCGCATGTGTACCTGCGTGTTTTCAGGCTGCCTGACGACGACGCACCCGTTCCGCATCAGCCTGACCGTGTCTCACGGCAGCCTGACGGAGAATGCCCCGTCCGGTAAGAGCGGCGCAGCGTTTGACCTCCTTATGACAGAGAAAGCACGTCTGAAAGCCCTGCTGCCGGAAGGCTGGGAGAAGGACTTCACCACCTTCTTCACCCTGAGCGGCGAGGTGCTGATGTCGCTTATGGCCTTCTGCACGGCCTGTTCCGTTGACGGGGTACAGACCCGCGATATGGGGCACACCTCGCGCAGCACCCTCGATGCGGTCGAGGCGGCAATCGGGTTCCACCTGCGCGACTGGTGGCAGCCGACGAAGGACAACTACTTCGGCAGCCTGAAACATCCGCAGATTGTCGCCTCCCTGAAAGAGGCGGGGCTGACGGGCGCGGCGGGTGACGCGGAGAAGATGAAGAAGGGCGACGCCGCAGCGCATGCGGAGCACTTCATGCAGCACACCCGCTGGGTTCCGGCATGGCTGAAAGGACCAGAGCCAGCGGGTGAGTCCGGTGCTGACGACGCTGTTTCAGATGCCGACAGCCCTGACAACGACACCACCAACACGGCACACGCCGCCTGATAACGGAGCGCCGCCCTGCGGGGCGGCGATAAGGAGATACCCATGCAAACTGTTCTGACCCCCGATGTGCTGAAAACGATGTCCTGTGATGAGTTTGAGGACTGGCGCGACAGCGGCGAGGACTACCGCCGCGAACTGACCCACGCCGTCATGCGTGACCTGTCCTGCCCTGAAAACTGGGGCATGAACGGCGAGTACCGCAGCGAGTTTGGCGGGTTCTTCCCCGTACAGATACGCTTTACCCCTTCCCACGGGCAGTATCATCTTGCCGTATGCAGTCCCGGTGGCATCAGTCCGGCGTGGATGGTGGTGTTCGTTCCCGCCAGCGGTCGCCCGTTCTCCGTTATTCGTACCCTGAGCGGCTACCAGCCGGAGCTTGTCAGCCACACCGTCAGCCTGACGGCGCGTCTCGATGCGGACGGATACAGTCAGGCCAGCATCATCAGCATTCTGGCAGCGGAGGGCGCGGCATGATCCCCTCGCATCTCTCTCTGGTTCCCTTCAGCCCTGAGCGACGCGCCGCGATGGAGGCCATCGCGGAGGTTGAGCGCAGGCGGTCGCGCGGCGCGGTATCAGCGGCGTACCCGTATGCCAGCGCCTTTTTTCGCCGGCTCACGGGCAGCACGCGCATCACTGTCAGGGAAATCCGTTATTTTGCGCCGCTGCTGACGGCGCGGGAGATGCGGGGCAGCAGGGACAGCTGGCTCAGTGCCATCGATGCCCTGATTGAAAGCCGCGGGACGTGTTGCTGGCTGCCGCTTCCTGTCGGTGCCGGTCAGCGCCTCTTTCCGGAGGTTGCCTTTCAGCAGACCGAACGCGTTCGCTGTCAGGACGCGCTGCGGGATGAAAAATACACCCGCCAGCGCCAAAAAGAACAGTGTCAGCGTGAGCGCGCGTACCAGGCGCTGGCGGGTCAGGCAGAAATTGAGCTGGCATTCCATACTCCGGAGACGGTCAGCAGCTGGAGCGCGCGCTGGTCAGGGACTGAACTGCGCCAGTACGACCTTGAGGAGATGTTCTGGCGCTGGAGCGAGCGTTTTCCGTCACTGGCGCCAGTGGAGCGCTGGATGACTGAGAGCCAGCCATTCTGGACGGTGATGGCCGAAACGGATGCGCTGGCGCGGGAAAGCACTGAGTCTGTCAGGCAGCTGGAGCGCTGGATGGTACCCAACAAGCTGACAATACGGGGGCGGGGATGAAGTGGCGTTACTCACTGCCCCGGAAGCGTCCCGGTCCCTGTCCCGGTGAACCTGAGCTGGCGTCAGAAGTGGTGGAGGCAGGAAAGCCCGCTCCTGAGTCCGTGATGTCGCTGTGGGTGGCCGGGGGCGGATATGCTGTGTGCCTAGATTTTCTGGATGAAAGGCAGATAAGACGCTGGAGTGATGAACGAAAAGCGGCTGCCCGTCGGCGGAATCTGGAACGTCGCGTGAACCGGATTGCGCGCCTGTTTGCTGATGAACTCATTGAGCGGGAACTGACGGCACGGCCTGAGTACTTTCGTGGAATATCACCAGCGTAAATCGGTTATATAATACGCGGATTAAAGTCTGTGAATGTATCAGTGCAACTTACCCGGAATGGAAACCAGTTATGACAGAAGCTCAGTATGCCTTTACTCATTTTTTGCGAATGTTTGTTTTAATGGCTGTGATTAGCGCAGGATACGGATATCTCATCATCAGTGTTGTTATGACCCGGAAGCGGGCATTTATTCTTCAGTTTTTGTCTCTTGCCGGACTCGGTGCGTTATTTTCATTCCTGGTGTTCAGGAGTGACGGTATGTGGTCAGGTGCTCCTGAAGTGTCTCAGGCGATACTCATCGGGATGTTTACTGCAACGGTCATTTTTTACATGTTCTGCCTGCTTATTCGTGCCGTTGGTTGGCTCATAGCTCGATGATATTCCTGGTCAGAAAGAGCATCTGCCCGGTATAATCGACGTGGCGCTTGAGGCTTTTTGCCTCATGACGTGAAGGTGGTTTGTTACCGTGTTGTGCGGCAGAAAGCAGAAAGCCCCGTAGTTAATTTTCATTAACCCACGAGGCTTAGTCTGTATGCCTGAACAACATCAGATTAGCCGCTTACCTGCCGAAAGGCAAGGAGAAGTCAGCTATGAAACTGCCGCGAAGTACCCTGCTCTGGTGCGTGTTGATAGTGTGTCTCACACTGCTGATATTCACTTACCTGACCCGAAAATCGCTCTGCGAAATCCGGTACAGGGACACGAACAGGGAGGTGGCGGCTTTTATGGCCTACGAGTGCGACAAGAAGTCGTCCAACATATTGTTTTGATATCTTTTATACAAAACCAACTATTCCATTAGTTGTAGCCTACTGAGGCAGGCAGAGCGGGTGACGGCTCTGTCTGAAGCCCTTGGAACAATGTAGCTCAGCAATTACCGCATCAGTTAATCGTGAGAGGATCTGATCGCTGCAAGCATCACGCGGCGAGAGCGCTAGGCTGAGCGGTATGGTTAACATAGTGAACTGTCGATAAACGTCGTGACATGCAACAAGCCAAAGATGCTGATAGGCTTGCACCAAAAGGTAAGGGGTATGGTTGTTCCTGTTCGTAGTGGGAACACATGGACTATAACTCCCCCGGCGGATAGACAGAACCTAACCCGCTCGTCTGTATGTTGGTCGGAACTTGGTAAGCCCGTATTGCCGCCCTAGTGGCAGGTGAATCGTAAGATGAGCTGATGGGAGTGCGGGTATAGGAAGATGGAAAAAGCGAAAGCCAAACTGTAATCGTTTGGATAGAGGTTCAAAATTTGCCTCGTCGGGAAACCGGGCAGACTTCCATCAGGTCTTTAATCGCGGATAAGTTGTAAGGGTTCTCAGGGATGGCAGGTAAGAATATTACGATCAATTGCGTAACTGCGGCCATCGGCGAAGAAGGCTGGCACTCCATTGATTGGAGAAAATGCCACCGCTACGTTAGAACTTTACAAACTAGGATCGCGAAGGCTACAGGAAATCAGCAGTGGCGTAAGGTGAAAAAACTGCAACGCTTACTGATTCACTCTTTCAGTGCCAGAGCATTGGCAGTGAAGAGAGTTACTGAAAACAGCGGGCGAAAAACACCCGGTGTCGATGGAAAGATCTGGAACACCCCTAAGCGAAATGGGAAGCGATACCCAGACTCAAAAGACAAGGTTATAAACCTCTACCTTTGAAGAGGGTAAACATACCAAAATCTAACGGTAAGACAAGACCCTTAGGCATTCCCACGATGCAAGACAGAGCCATGCAAGCTCTATATCTGCTAGGGCTCGAACCAGTATCGGAGACTACCGCTGATCATAATAGTTATGGCTTCAGGCCCGCGCGAAGTGCGGCTGATGCGATACAACAGGTCTGCAATATGTATAGTTCCCGATATGCAGCAACATGGGTTTTGGAAGGCGATATCAAAGGATGTTTCGATCACATCAACCATGAGTGGTTGCTCAATAATGTCCCCATGGATAAGCAAATACTCAGAAAATGGTTGAAAGCCGGAGTTATTGATAAAGGCACTTTCAGGAAGACGATCTCTGGTACCCCTCAGGGAGGGATCATATCGCCAGTATTGGCGAATATGACACTCGACGGACTGGAGAATGAATTACAAACGCACTTCGGAAAGAAACGCTCTAAGAAAGGATGGAAAAATCTGGTTCATCTTGTTCGATATGCCGATGACTTCATTATCTCTGGAAAATCCAGAGAGCTTCTGGAGAGTGAAGTCCTCCCCGTAGTAAAAACCTTCCTCTCCAAGAGAGGGTTGATGCTGTCGGAAGATAAAACGGTAATAACGCACATTACAGACGGGTTTGACTTCTTGGGGCAACACGTACGGCGCTTTGGCAGGAAACTTGTCATCAGGCCAGCGAAGAAAAACGTGAAGGCATTTCTCAGGAAGGTCAGAAACACCATCGAGGATAACAAAACAGTACCGTCGTGGTTATTGGTTTACCTACTCAATCCCCTTATCAGAGGTTGGGCTAACTACCACCGGCATGTTGCATCCTCGGACGCATTCAATGTTACTGATCATCATATCTGGCGCAAGACATGGCAATGGTGTGCTAGAAGGCATCCCGGTAAGAGTAGGCGATGGATATTTCGTAAGTATCATACATCTATCAAAATGCGACATGGGATGTTTTATGGCATCGACGACGATGGGAAAAAGTATGTCTTACATCGCGCCGGAAGCACAAATATCTTTCGCCATATCAAAATCAAAGGGGCGGCAAATCCTTATCTACCTGAATGGGAGAACTATTTCGAGAAACGGTTAGATTATTCTTGGAAGGAATCTCAGCAGGGGCAAAGGAAAATATTGGCTATATGGAAAAGGCAAGGTACGCAGTGTCCGCACTGTAGTCAACCAATTAGCCGGGAAACAGGCTGGAACATTCATCATGTGCTGAAGAAATCTCAGGGCGGGGATGATGGTCTGGACAACCTGATTCTACTGCACCCCAACTGCCATCGACAGTTACACAGTAATGAAGCCGGTTTTTGATGAAACAAAAGCTTATAAAGGCTTGAGCGGTATGCGGGGAAACTCGCACGTACCGTTCTTAGGGGGCGGTTGTGTAGCAATGCACTGCTGCTACCCGACATCCGGTAAGTAAGCTACCTGGAGGCGGGGGAAACCCAGCCTTTTCAGGTGCTGAGTTGCTCTGACATGCCTGAAGCGCCTTTATGAAGGGGGTGCCGGTTCGCCGGTAGCCCCTTTTTCCTTCCTGACGCGACCGCACGCCTGAACTTCCGGGAAGGACTGTTTCCCTGCGGGGAACAGGGGAAGGGGGACGCGCCTCCGGCGCTGCCCCTCTGCTCCCTCCGCCTTGTCCACACTCCAGCCTTTCCTGCCTGATTTTGCTGAAGTCAGAGCGCCATGAGTTACCTGCCTGTGCCTGGCTTCAGGATTGTTTTCCCTGTGTTCTTCATCCCGGGCGTCATATCCGGCGTCCTGCTGGTTAACTTTCTCAGCTGCAGCTCCGTTATGGCCATAACCCAAAAACGGGCAGGGCGATGTCGGGTAGCAGCAGCGCATTACTGCGCCGCCGCCCCCTGAGAACGGTACGTGCAGGTTTCCCCGGGCTGACGCCCGATCTCGTTGTCCCGGGAGCTTCAGACCCCGCCGCTGCCAGCAACGCCTGTTCCGGTAGGCTACAGCTAATGGAATAGCTGGTTTTATCAAAGTAAAACAATATGTTAAACGACTTCCTGTCGCACGGCCCCCTTCGGCTCCCGGCCAGCGCTGCTGTCCGGTCGTCGAGCCCCACTCCGCCAGGGCGGCCGCTGACGCACCCGCCGGGCTCCGCCGAACCCCTTCGGGGTTCGTGCCATACGGCTAGGGTCTGATGGCTAAGGTCAAAGGCTTCGGCTTCTCCGGCCGTGCCGTCCGGAACGCCTTCACCGCGTCGGCTGATGCCGTCGCTTTAATGGCGCCACGCCGTTCCGACGTGTCGGGTGTGTGCATCCTGTTCCCCCGGTGAAGCCATCCCCCGTGCGTCCTCACGCGGAGGGCTATTCGTAGCACCGTCGTGTCGTCATCCGAAGGGTGAAATGCACTCCGCCAAAACTTTTTGCGGGGCGCAAAAAGTTTTGTCTCCGCCCTTCTCCTGCCGCCCCGCCGTAGCTACTCGGCCCTTGCCGCGAGAGAACTCACCAGGGAGATGGACAACCATCACCACAGGAGAAAACCAGGATGCACACACGAAACGTCAACTTCAAAACCGCCGCTCAAGAATCTACCGGAAGATGGGGTTCAGACCCGAAAGCGCGTCTGGCCTGTGTTATCGCAGAACAAAAGTCATACCTGCTGGAGCTGTGTCAGGTCTGGAATCTCCAGCTGAGCCAGAAAGATGAGGCGGAAGAAATCCTGCGTCTTCTCAGCCTGATGAGCGACAACGTTCACAGGGAAGGCGTGCTGTGCTGGGAACGTTCATACCCGCTTGTGTCGTTTCATGTTGTGCAGCCGTGGTTGCAGGCTCAGGTTCATGCCATCCGCTTATACGGCGTTATCGGGCAAAAGGCATGGGACATCGCGCGTAAAGACCTTTGCAACAACATAAATTTTGCTCAGGCCATGTTGCGCCTGGAAGCCCGTCCATAAGCATAACCCACGGCGGCAGGGCATGTCGCCATCAACCAGAGAAGGAGAACTCCATGCATTTACACCTGACCGAATCTTCCGCCCTGTTGGGAATTGAGGCCACTGCTGATGCAGAGCGGGCGTACTGGCTGAACCGCGAGAAGGCGGCGGTGAAAGCGCCCGCTGAAATCGACGTGCACGCCTTCCATGATGCGCTGGGGCTGATGTACCCGATGAACTGGCGCAGCAGTGAGAACGGCGAGTGTGAAACCTTCATGCTGGCGGAGATGGTCTGCGGCAACGTGACCGAAATCTATGCGCGGATCGGTATCCGTTATTACCGGATGCGCGACTACAGCAACCTTGACCACGCGGAGATCCTGGCACGCGTTAAGGGGGAGATGCAGCGCCAGAAATGAGAAAAGCAGGCTTTCGCCTGCCTTAACCCGCCGGATTCCACGCCTGAGAAACAACGAATCCGGCCTTCACCAAAAGGAACAAACCATGCAATTCAGTGAAGTTTCGATTGTTACACCGACCGCCCTGTATGTCCAGATGCGTGAGGCGGAAAACGCACCCGTAAAAAGACAGGTGCGCATTAAACGCAGTGATATCGACCGTGATGACATCAGCGCCGAAATGCGAGCGCTGGGTCGTCACATTGCGCACTGCCTGAAGAAGGGGCGCGCCGTTCGCATTCCTGCCATGCGCGGAAGCGAGTGGGGGCAGGTGTTACGCACGCTTGAACTGAAGCGGGCATTTAACTGACGGAGGTGCCGCCCCGCAGGGGCGGCATTTGAGGAGGAAATATGTCTCAACTCAGTTTTGCCCGCTTCTTTGACCAGGCGAAAGAGGCCGCACCAGTGACCCCCGCTAAACCCGTATTGCCTGCCGTGAACGCACAGCCGATACCGCACCGGATGATGACCACTGACGAAGCCCGCCGCCAGTTTATCAGCGTGTTCAGGGATACCGCCCGCAGCCTGCGCCGCTGGGAGGTGTTCAGCGACTTTATCACGCTGGCCGCCAGCGAGCTGGATATGGCGCGGATAAGAACGCCGGAGAATATTGAGCAGAGCCGTGAAATCTGCGCGAAGTACAGCGGGGGCGATATCAGCAACCTGCATACGCTCTTCTGCCTGATGGTCTGCGCACTGGAGGCCAAATTCCACGACTTCCTCGGCGCGATCTTCATGGAGCTTGAGCTGGGCGACGACCGCAACGGACAGTATTTCACGCCGTATCACCTCCAGACGCTAATGGCGAAGCTGCTCATGCCGGATGTCGGACAGACAATCAGGCGGGAGGGGTTTGTGACCGTCAGCGACCCGGCAAGCGGTGCGGCGGGAATGATTGTGGCGTATGCGGAATATCTGCTGGAGGCGGGCTATAACCCGTCTGAGCACATGTTCGGCAGCTGCATCGATATTGATCCGATCGCGGCGGATATGGCCTTTATCCAGCTATCCCTGCTGGGTATTCCTGCTGAGGTGGTCACGGGCAATACGCTGACGATGCAGCTAAACAGGGTCAGGTATACGCCGGTGTACTACATCAACAACTTTGAGAAGCGCCTGGAGGATCAGCGCCGAATTAATGCCATGCGCGAATTTATGCGCGGCATGAATAAAGCTGCATAACTATCCTGAAGGGCAGGGGAATACCCTGCCTTTCGTGGCTTCAAAGGCCGCGCGCCTGTGGCGCAGAGTAATACAGGCAGCGCTACGCGCCGCCCATATTACTCCGGCGCGTGGTTTTCTCATTATTAGTTATGAAGACCTGTGATATTTCATCCGGCATACTGCTGTTTATCTTATCTGCTATTTATTCCTTGCGTTGAAAATAATGAATATTAGTCCGGGCGTCGTCCCTGACGGGACACGGCTGTCGTGAACAGAGCCAGCAAGCTGTCTCTGCCCTTCGGGCGTCCATCCTGACGCAAATTCAAAATCACGCTTGCTGCATCCTGAAAGGATGCGCCGCTTTCACCGTGGCGGTAATAAATTACCGCCGCTCTGATGTCCGTAACGGTAATTCGTCCTGCGGCGATTTTCCGTTACGGGAGGTATGCATTCTCCTTGTGTGACTATCTCCCGATTTCATCAATTCGCGGAGGGCTGCTTTTAGCATCAGCCGGGGAGGAAATAAAGAGGTATATAAACGCTGCGCGCCCCTTTATTTCCTCCCCGTCAGCTGCTCATTGCCCTTCGCCGCTCAGTGATGAAGTCGAACGATGTAATAACCCAATGAGGAGAAAAGCAGAATGCACACATTAAACGTCAAAAGCGCCACTCGTGAATCAGCCGAACAATTTAAAATCGATGAACGCCAGCGCTACTGTGTTACAGATGGAGATGAACGTCTTGATTTTATTCCCGCGCTCTTTTTTACGCCTTCTGCTGATAACATGATTGTCAGCTGGTTACGTCAGCATTCAGATTACGATGGTGGTTTCTGGAATTACTGGATTATTCCGCAGGGTACTGGCGGAAACGTGGCTCCGAACTGTGTCAGGTTCACCACCGCACAAACAGGATATATCGCACCAGAAGGTGAACAGCGCTATAACATGGTTATTCCCGGTAATTACTTTGAGGCAGATGTCAGTGCTGATGCAGCAGGAATTATTTCTACCCTGATGATAATGAACTGGCTATCATGGCAGGTGTCAGATATGGGGCCGGAATATGCCACGGTCCTTAATCATCTCATCGCCCGTCAGGATGTGCTAAAGGATTATGTCAGCATTATTCAGCATCCGGAACGCGAGCTAATATGGCGAGCTATTGATTAACAGCTGATGCGTCACTCAGGTGACGCATTTTTTTGATTCCGGCATAAATAGCTCTGATTTCCTCTGCGTACTTCTGTCGCTTCCTCTCCTGTGCCTCCGTTTCACGAAAGCCTGCATTATAAGCTCCTACTGCCCTCCAGGAGTATCCCCAGCGCTTAAAAGCAATTGCGAGATAATAGGCACCCGTATAGATATTCATGCAGGGATCTCTGTAAAGATTACCAGCCGTGATTCCATACTGAGCCAGATGTGAAAAATTCTGCGAGTGTATTTGCATCATACCGACAGCGTAACTTTGATTGCTGACAACGTTCATTGCATCAGGGCGCCATGATGACTCTCTGAAAGAGATTGCACGCAATAAATCAGGTTCAATATGGTAATCCCTTCCCGCCATGTCAAAACAGTCCTGAGCAATGACAGGAGAGGTAATCACGAGTAATCCAGCGAGAAGAACATTCTTCATCTGCAATATTCCATATCTGACATATCCCTCGTCTAGAGTGCCATTTCCGAAAAAAAACGGCAATGCCGGAATATGCGTAACCCTGCCCGGATGACAAATTTGTCTAACCCTGCTCCTTAACTCCAAAGTCCCACACCCGTCGCAAGATTTCATCTTGCATGATTATCTATAAGAATCATGTGCTTATTTGATTTTTAATGCGGTATTTTATACCGGGCGATGAATTTGCGAATCGCCTGCGAATCGTGTATGAATCGCATCCGATTCGAATCTGGATTCATATGTGATTCACTTTATTTAAATCAGTGACTTAATGTGATTCGAATCCAGATTCGAATCGCCATTTTCGTTACATGTGAATCGTCATTCTGGTGCCTGTGAATCGTTAGTGAATCACCATATTTAATTATGTGAATCGGTTCTGAATCACCATTACCACGAGGCAAATAAAATCTAAATAAAAGCAAACGCCTGCAAAAATAAATTATTTTGTGTAAGTGTGACATGTGTAAATATAATTCATGCGACATGGTGCCTTAAGGTGCTAATCACACCTGCAAGTAACAGGGGAAGCTGCCGAATGAATTTCGGGGGCGACGGGTAAGTAAATAAGCTATGCTGGACATATTACCTGACGCCTCGCGTTGCTCGTTGTCCAACGCTTCACACCGCCAGATTAAAATCTGTCAGTGTTCGTCGTTTTTATTATTGGATATCAGATGTAGCAGGGGAGGGATAAATAGCGGAAGGATCATACTGATGCAGAAGGTTTAAAAGTATTGTTTTTATTACTGTATTAAAAATAAAAAAAGGCTCCCCAAACCGGTAGTGCATCCAATTAGTAGAACATGTATTTTTCGATAAACGCTCCGATCACTTTTTCGTGGATCTCAACTGAGCGTGAGAAGCAGATTGTTTTACGAGCCAATCGCTTAATGCGGGTGCGGAGCGTCAGGTTATTACGCTCAATGCGTTGGGTGAATATTTTGCCGGTCAGATGCTTATACTTCGGTACCTCCCGGCCATAGCTGCCCCAGTCGTCGCAGGTGATCATGCCGATGTTGAATGGTGTAAGCAGTGCCAGTAGCTCCCGGCAGGTTTTATCGGTTCGAGGACCGAAAGTGTAGGCCAGTACACCGCCTGTTTTGGTGTTGTACGCGTACCAGAGCCAGTGCTGCCGGGCTTTACTGCCAACGAAGCTCCATTGCTCATCAAGTTCGCAGATAAGCGCCACATCAGCATGGGCAACAGGCGAAGACGTTATTCGCTTTGGCGCGAGTTTTTTAAAGTCCGGATGACGGTGTTAATGCCAATTTTCAGTGTTCTGGCGGTATCGCGAACCCCGGCACCATTGAAAGCCATTTCAGTGATCTGCTCTTTAATACCCGGCTTACGCGCTTCATAAGCATAAGTGAGCTGAAACACACGGTGGCAGTCACGGCAGCGAAATCTGTCATGGCCTTTAGGGTTCTGACCATGGCGGTAGACCTGTGCAGACTGACAACGGGGACAATGAACGTTAACGCTGGCCATGAGATAACCTCAAAAGCCCGTATTATACATCAGATTCAACTAATTAGAGGCATCACCAGGACGTTAACTATACCATGGTGACCGACGTTCAGATTTCTGAGAAAACCAAAGCCAGCGTGCAGACCGATAACGTGGCAGCGCTTAAGCAGGGGACTTCCGGTGTAAAAGTCCAGACCAGTACGCAGACCGGCAGTACGCAGACCGGCAATCAGCATAAATATCAGACCCGCGTGGTATCTTCAGCTAACAAAGTTAACCTGAAGTTTGAAGAGGCCAGGCCTGCTCTTGAAGATCAACTGGCGAAGTCGGTGGCGAATATTCTGTAACAGAGTGAAGGTGGCCTCGTGCCACCTCATCAGGTTTTTAAAGTTTAACCGGATACAGCAGCGTTAACGGGTGAACGACTGAAGCGTCAAAGCCGAATCGGGTATAGAAACTACTGACCTCTTCACTCAGTGCATGAACAACCAGTGCTTTAACGCCGACCTGTAGTGCGATGTGTTCAGTCCGGTATACCGCGTCCTTAAGCAAGGCAACGCCAAGCCCCTGGCCGGAATAAGCCTGGTCGACGGCAAGTCTGCCGAGAACAATGACGGGGAGTGATTCCGGCGCGTTGCGTCTGTAAGCGCCCGGAGCGGTATTACGCTGAACACTGCCGGTCGATAAGCAGTAATATCCGATAACCCGATGACTGTTTTCCGCACAAATAACATACACGCGGGAAATGCCGGTGCTGTGATTTTTATGTGCCTTCTTTTTTAACCATTCATTCAGCCCCGGTTCGGTGCAGCAAAAATCAGCAATGTTATGTCCGCTGTTAAGCGGTTCTGGTGCGCTTATTCCCATGGGGATTTGTGGCCCATCAGATCGTCAATGCGGGCCTGGCGTTCCGCTGTGACAGGTGCATCCAGTTCGGCAATAAACGATTCATATTGCGCGTTATCGAGAATAAACAAACGCTGATCCAGGAGAATGTCCTGAGCCTCTCGGCAGGCAGCGTCCAGCATAAAGTCAGTTCGTGATTTTGAGACAAGGCTTGCCGCCATATCGATAAGATCACGCTGTGAAGTTCTTGCCCGGATGTTAATCGGGGCTTCTCTGGCTTCGGTCTTCATTATAAACCTCTGTATATCTGTTTTATATACAAGCATACACCTTGTAAACCTAAAAGCGACACAAAAAAGCGTGCTGCATGCTGAAGCACGTCAGTCCTGTTCGCCTGCATATCATTTGACACTGTCAAGGAGAGTCTGTGAGCCTGAATCCACGCGATTTAACGCAGGGTGGTCAGGTCGCTTTCATGCGCCTGAAAATGTTCCTGCAGATAAATAACCTGATTTCCTTTTACGTCATTATGGGTACGGTACTGATGACGCTGGCTGTTCTGCTGATGCGTATTAGTATTCAGAATCTTAATAATGGCGTTATTTACTGGTTTGTTCGGGTGCTTTCACCGTTTACCGAAAAAATGGTCAGACAACCTGTCTATACCATTCGCTATTACGATCAGAATCTTCACTACAGCGTCAGGCAGATCCTCAGCGACGGATATACCGTTTATTGCGGACAGTTACTTAAGCAGGAGCTGGTGATTGCAGGCTGCAGTGCCTTGTTAACCGCATTTGTGGCCACGCTGGTTGTTTACTGGTACCTCGGGCGTACCGGCCGTAAACAGAGCGAGGATGAGGTTATCGGTGGACGCGTACTTAGCGATTCGCCTAAAGATGTGGCACGGATGATGAAAAAGCGCGGTGAAGCGTCTGATATCCGTATTGATGCTCTGCCACTGAAGCTGGATTCTGAGATACAGAATATGGCGATGCACGGTACGGTATCCACCGGTAAATCGACCCTGATGCGTAAGATTATGAAGCAGCTGCGCGACAGGGGAGACCTGGTCATCATCTACGACAAGGGCTGTACGTTCGTTGAGGATTTCTACGACGAGTCCCGCGATGAAGTCCTGAACGCACTGGATATCCGATGCCCAAACTGGGACCTGTGGGAGGAGTGTCGCACTATCTCCGAGCTGGAGAATACGAGTTCAACGCTCATTCCGGCAAGCAGCGGCGAAGATCCGTTCTGGCAGGGGAGTGCACGCACCATATTTGCGGAAGGTGCTGAGCGTATGCGTAAGGATAAGGATCGCAGCTACAACAAATTCCTGCGTACCCTGCTGGCTATTCAGCTCGATCAGCTGCGAACGTTTCTTGCCGGCACGCCAGCTTCCACGCTGGTTGATGGCAAAATTGAGAAGACCGCCATCTCCATCCGGAGTGTGCTGACTAACTACGTTAAATCACTGCGTTATCTGCAGGGGATCGACAGACCCGGACGTGAAAAATTCACCATCAGGGAATGGATGAAGGGCCAGGCCGATAAATCGAAAAACGGCTGGCTATTCATTACCTCCGATGAACAGAACCACGAGTCGCTGAAGCCACTGATCTCGATGTGGCTCAGTATTGCCGCCACAAGCCTGCTGGCAATGGGCCCCAACCGTCAGCGCCGGGTCTGGTTTTTCTATGACGAACTGGCTTCTTTGCACAAATTACCGACGCTGCCACGGATTATTTCCGAGGCGCGTAAATTTGGGGGATGCTTTGTGCTGGGGTTCCAGAACTTCGCACAGATGGAAGAAATCTATGGACCGAAGGCCGCGGCAGGTTTGTTTGACCTGCTGAACACGAAATTCTTCTTCCGTTCACCGAGTGCGGAAATCGCACAGTTTGTGGAGGAAGACCTGGGGGAAACACGCAGGCTGAAATTCAGCGAGCAGACAAGCTTTGGTCATGAACAGGTGCGTGACGGTATTTCCTTCGGGAAGGAGGAGGAGCGCGTCAGTATCGTCAGTTATTCCGACGTGCAGTCCCTCAATGACCTGCAGTGCTTTGTCACTCTGCCGGGTAACTACCCGGTAGTGAAGCTCACCATGAAATATGAGGCGATGCCCAAAGCCGCAGATGCTCTGTTGCTGCGAGATGTTCATACCAGCCTGGATGAGCAGATTGAAAACGAACTGCTCCGTCGTACCGACGAGGAGCGCCGTAGCCTGGATGGGCTGTTCGCCCGTGAGGATAATTCTGTAAATCAGGCACTCAAGGACGGGATCCCTGAAGATAATCGGTCGAATCCTCCGGAGGATTCTGACGTTGCTGCAGGTACGAATAACCAGCCTGATAATTCGTCATTACAGACGGCGGGAGTACCCACAGATGCGGATACTGAAAGCGTGGATACCACGACGGTTGCCGGTGGTGAAAATCAGACATCAACAGGAGGGACAGAGCGGGATATCGAACGGGATCTGAAGCCACGTGATAATCCACCGGGTGTCAGTACTGATGGTGAGGTGATCGACCAGGCAGCGTTTGAAAGCTGGCAGCAGTCACAGCATCAGACCCGCGATATGACCCGCAGGGAAGAGGTCAACATCAACCATGCGGCAGATAAAACGCATGATTCAGATGACGGCAGGGATATTTACTGATGCTCTCCATTTCGTCGATTAAGGGCGATGCCGCCTATTACAGCAATGAAGATAACTACTATGCCAGCGGTTCGCTTGAGTCACGCTGGCTGGGTGAGGGCGCGGAAAAACTCGGGCTGAAAGGGGAAGTGGCTAACGCCGATATGGATGCAATACGTCAGGGGAAGCTGCCTGACGGCTCCGATCTCTCCAGGATGGTCAATGGCGTCAATAAACACCGCAGCGGCTACGATCTGACCTTTTCAGCCCCCAAAAGCGTCTCTGTTATGGCACTGGTCGGGGAAGACCGTCGCTTTATCGAGGCTCATAATCGTGCCGTCGCGGTGGCGATGACGGAAGTGGAGCAGCTGGTCAGCGCCCGCATGACTGAAAACGGTAAAACGGAAACGGTGCTGACGGGAAATATGGTGGCTGCTCTGTATAACCACGATACCTCCCGCGATCTGGATCCACAGCTGCACACCCATGCACTGGTGCTCAATGCCACCTTTGCCGGGGAGAAATGGCGGTCTCTGGCCAGCGATACCCTGATGAAAACGGGATTTTCCGAAAATCTGTATGCCACCAAGATAGCGCTGGGGAATCTGTACCGGACTGCCCTGCGTCAGGACATTGAATCGATGGGATTCGAAACGGTGGCGGCGGGTAAACATGGTCTGTGGGAGCTTAAGGATGTGCCTGTTGAGCCCTTCTCAACGCGCAGCCAGGCAATCAGTGAGGCAGCCGGGCCGGATGCATCAGCAAAATCCCGCGACGTTGCCGCGCTTGATACCCGCCAGGCCAAAGCCTGGGCCGATCCTGAACATCTCAAAGCGGAATGGCGCCGGCGGCTGACCGATGAAAAATTCGATATCGACAACTATATCCTCCAGGCGGGTGCGCGCACGCAGTCACCCGTACCGGCTGCCGGAGAGCCTGCAGTCAGCCATGCTCCGGGTGTGCAGACAGCCATGTCTTCCGGAAAAATTGCCGATGCTGACGTTCAGCAGGCGGTGAGCGACACCATTTCAGCGCTGTCGGAGAAAAAGGTGCAGTTTACCTGGTCTGAAATCCTGGCTGGTACCGTAAACCGCCTGCCGTCGGCAAAGGGACTCTTTGAGCAGGCCCGTGCGGGCATCGATGCCGCGATTGAAGGGCAGCGCCTTATCCCGCTCGACCGGGAGAAGGGCATTTTCACGTCTGATATTCATCTCCTCAATGAGCTGAGCGTCCATCAGCTGGCGCGTACGGCTGTCCGGGAGCAGGCCGTGCTGGTCTTTCCTGAACGGTCAAAAGCGCGCGATATGCCGTCCAGTGATGTCGTATCGGTACTGGCGCAGGACAAAAGTCCGGTGGCCATTCTCAGCGGTCGCGGCGGTGCGCAGGCCATCCGTGAGCGCACGGAAGACGTGGCGATGATGGCCCGCGCGCAGGGCCGTGAGGTGATTGTCGTTGCCGCTGACGGCCGCAGCGGTGAGTTCCTGTCAGAAAGCCCGCATCTGGCAGGCCATGTCATGCTGCGCTCGCAGATGAAGGCTGACACCGTACTGCCGGTGCAGGGGACGGTTATTGTTGACCGTGCCGAGAGGCTGTCGCTGAAAGAAACCTTACTGCTGCAGGAAAAGGCGCTCAGCGCCGGGGCGCAGCTGGTATTCATGGATACGGAGAACCGGCAGGGAACGGGTAACGGGCTGTCCGTTCTGAAAGAGGCTGACGTACCACAGTACCGGTTTTACGGTACGCAGCTGCCGGAAGTACGTCTGGTCAGCGAGGCGGACAAGCGTATCCGCTACGGCCAGCTGGCGCAGGAGTATGTGCGCCTGTCAGCGGAAGGGCGGGATGTCGTGGCACAGGTGACCGGTGCCCGGGAACAGCAGCAGCTGACGGAGGTTATCCGGGACAGGCGGCGTGATGCGGGTGAGCTGGGTCGGGAACAGGTGACACTCCGGGTACTGGAGCCGGTGTGGCTGGACGGCAAAACCCGTCATCAGCGCGATAACTATCGGCCAGGGATGGTGATGGAGCAGTGGGACGCTGAGAAGAAAAGGATGACGCGGCACACCATTGACCGGGTGGCTGAGGCCACCAACAGCCTGGTACTGCAGGCAGAAGACGGCCGTCGCCAGACCCTGAAGGTCACGCAGGTTGACGGCAGCTGGAGCCTTTACCGCAGCAGGACGCTGGATATTTCAGAAGGGGACCGCGTCAGGGCGCTGGGGAGAGAGCTGAAGGGAGCCATCAGGGCGAAAGAGCAGTTCACCGTGGCGGGGCTGGAAAATGGCGCGGTGCGGCTGCGCAGCGGCGACCGTGAGCTGCGCCTGCCCACGGAACGGGCCGTGAAACTGGCTCATGATTATGTGGAAGGGACCGGGGCGGGTACCAGCGCGGCGCGCACGGTACTGGCCGCAGTCGGTCCGCGAGGCCTGAATAAACAGACCCTGAACGCGCTGGCGCAGAGCGGCAGCGACATCCGGATTTATACGCCGCTTGCGCCTGAGCAGGCGGCGCGCAAGGTGGAGAGCGTGTCTGCCGTGCGGCTGGCCAGTGACCAGGTCCGCCAGTCGACCGGTGAGGCAAATCTGGACGCGGCCATACTGGCAAGCCGTGACCGTCTGATGACGGATGCGGAGCAGGCGGTGAATCTGGCGATTCCGCGCGCGCAGCAGGGGAAGGTGCATCTGAGTGAACTTACCCTGCTGGGAGAGGCTGTGAAATCAGGCCAGCCGCTGGCTGAAGTCCGGGCTGAAATAGCCCGCCAGGTGGACAGTGGCGCGCTGATTAAGCTGGATTCGGTTGCCGGGGCGGGAAACAGGGTGCTGGTTCCACGCGTGGCGTATGAGATGGAAAAGACCATCATCCGTCATATTGCTGAGGGTAAGGACTCCGTTCAGCCCCTGATGGCGCTGACGCCTGCCTCAGTGCTGGCCGGTTTGACGGCAGGCCAGCGGGAGGCCACGCGGACAGTGCTTGAGAACACTGACCGCTTTATGGCCATTCAGGGGTATGCCGGGGTGGGGAAAACCACCCAGTTCCGGGCGGTGATGGGTGCCCTGAATACCCTGTCTGAATCCGTGCGCCCGCAGGTTATCGGCCTGGGCCCCACGCACCGGGCCGTGCATGAGATGCGTGAGGCCGGGGTGGAGGCCCGCACGCTGGCAGGCTTCCTGAGCGAAACGCGGCTGGCCATTCAGGCCGGGGAAACGCCCGACTTCCGTAACGTGCTGTTCCTGACCGATGAGAGTTCGATGGTGGGCAACCGCGATATGGCAGAGCTTTATCAGCTGGTTGCCGCAGGCGGCGGACGGATGGTCTCGAGCGGGGACACCGCGCAGCTGCAGGCCATCTCAACAGGTCTGCCGTTCCGCCTGGTGCAGCAGCGCAGCGCCATCGATACGGTGGTGATGCAGGAGATTGTTCGCCAGACCCCGGCGCTGCGCCCGGCAATTGAAAGCATCATCGCAGGTCAGGTGGATACCTCCCTGCGCCAGGTGGATGAGGTCAGCCCGCAGCAGGTCCCGCGTCAGGAAGGGGCATGGGTGCCCGATAATTCCGTCATGGAAATCCGTGCGCCGAAAAAGGGCCAGGAGCAGGACACGCCTGCCGCCGGTGAACAGACGCCGACAGCAGAGCAGCTGTCACTGGTGCGGACCGACATCATTGAAGCTATCCGGGATGACTGGATGGGCCGTACCCCGGAGGCGCAGCAGCAGACGCTGGTTGTGGCTGAACTCAACGCCGACCGTCACGCCATCAATGATGCCATTCATGCCGCCCGGCATGAGAAAGGCGATACAGGTGCGCAAGAGCGCACGTTCACCGTCCTGGAGCCGCTGCGGGTGCCTGACAACGCCCTGCGTGCGGCTGAAACCTTTGCGGAGTACACCGGCGCCGTGGCCATGATGAACGAGCGCTACTGGACGGTGGCGGAGGTTAATACGCAGGACGCCGTGGTCACGCTGCGTAATGCCGACGGGGAGTCGGTGCTGATTTCCCCCCAGCAGAACACGTCGCAGGATATTTCCCTCTTCACACTCCGCAGCCTGACACTCAGTCAGGGGGACCGGGTGCGCTTTACCCGCTCGGACACCGACCGCGGCTATGTGGCCAACAGCCTGTGGGAGGTGGCAGGTTTCACTGACGAAGGGGCAATCCGCTTCCGCCAGGGAGATGAGGAGAAGATTGTCGACCCGCAGGCCATGACGGAGGACCGTCATATTGACCTCGCGTACGCCCTGACGGTGTATGGGGTGCAGGGGGCCAGTGAACGCTTTGCCATTGCCCTGACCGGTTCGGAAGGGGGGCGGGGAAGGATGGCGTCGATGGAATCGCTTTACGTGACGCTGTCACGCGCGAAGGAGCACGTTCAGGTCTATACGGACAACCAGGCGCGCTGGCAGCAGCTGGTTCAGCAGTCTGATGCCGGAAAAACGGCCCACGACCTGCTGCACCAGGAGAGTGACCGGGATGCCGCCACCGGTAACCGACTGCTGGCCACAGCCTCCCGACTGGATAAAACCGCGCTGGGGCGCAGGGTTCTGGCCGAAAACGGCCTTGAGGGTGAAACGATGGCCCGCTTTATCGCGGCAGGTAAAAAGTACCCGACACCGTATGTGGCCCTGCCGGCGTGGACCCGTCACGGACAGGAGGCCGGGGCGCTGCTGACAGAAATCCGCATTGAGGATGACGGGATGCGCGTGGTGCTCAGTGATGAGTCCAGGCTGCGTGGCAGTGAAGATGCGCAGTTCGCCGGCCTGCAGGCGAGCCGGAATGGTCAGACTCTGATTGCCGACAGTGCGGAAGCCGCGCTGCAGCTGGCACAGGAGAACCCGGAGAGTGGGGTGGTGATACGCCTGCACGGCGAAGAACGGCTGCTGAATGCCGTACGGCTGACCGGGGGGCGTATCACGGAGCCTGACGGGGTGGCCCGGACGGTGCGCAGCGTGGCGGACGCCGAAACGGCGATGAAAGCGGAAGACCTCATCACGCGGCCTCAGGATGAGCAGCAGAAACTGGCAGAGGAACAGGAAAAAGCGGCCCGGGAGCTGGCGGAAAAGGCCCGGCAGGAACGGCTGCCGGTGGCGCCGGGTGAGGAGAGCGCCAGACCCGACCCCGTGTTGTCTGCCGGTGAGGAGCGTCGTCTGCGTGACGGTACTGCACGGGGAGAACGCGAGCTGGAAGAGGCCATTCGTGACGCGGTGGCGGACGGTCGGGGTATCCGCCAGCATGTGCGCGAACAGATGCTGCGCACCGAGCGGGACTGGGTTATTAACCTGCCGGAGAAAGTCATTGAGCTTGAAAAAACGCTGGGGGGTGACTGATGCGAGTTACGTTACCGGTATCCGTACCGTCCCGCATCGCACTGCTGATGCTGTCTCCGCTGCAGCGTGACGTTATCAGGATGGTGGCCTTTGTGGCGATGGTGCTGGACCATCTTGCCACGGCGTTTCAGGCTGACGTCCCCCTCCTGAATATGGCGGGACGCTGCGCCTTTCCGCTGTTTGCGCTGGTGAGCGGCTGCAATCTGGCCGGACACGCCCTGCGTCAGTCGTCCCTGAACCGTCTTTGGCTGATGGCGCTGCTGGCGCAGCCCGGCTACTGGCTGGCCTTCAGGGAGGCAGGACTCATGTGGTGGCAGCTGAATATTCTGTTCACCTTTGCCGTCGTGATGCAGGCAGCGCGTTTTCTGCAGGGCGTGACCGCGCGTAATGGGATTGCGGCGGTCGCAGCCCTTTTGGCCTATCTGCCGCTCAGTAGCGCCAGCTATGGCATCCCCGGTCTGGTGATGCTGGCGGGCGCGCTGGCGGTCTGGCAGGTACGGGACATACTGCGTCCCGGCCTGTTTGCTGTCTGGCTGCTGCTGGTTGCGCTGCTTAATACCCGTCACGGTGACGCGATGATGCTCTCCGGGGTGTTACTGACGCTGACGGTGCTGTTCTGCGTGCACGGGGTGGTGCCGGCTTCCGGACGACGCCTGCAGGCCGGACGGTGGTTTGCGCCAGCGTATGCCCTTCATCTGCTGTGTATTGGCTTTCTGGTCAGTGTTCTCTGATCTGTCTTTGCTGTTACTTCAATCAAACAAAAGGACATAACATGAAAAATAAGCGAATCGCTGTATCTGCGATTATCACAGGCTGTCTGTTATTCAGCGGTCTGACGTTTGGTTCGTTCGAACGGCCTGTACAAGTCGATTCAGGAGTACCTGAAAAGATTCTGGCTGAGCCTCCCGCAGTGCCGGAGCAGATCACGACCAACGTGCTTCTGCGCCAGATTCTGGCTGAGCTTATTAAGGCAAACAGTCTGAAAGAGGAGAGGCGCTGCAGCGATGGCGACAGGCATTACTCGCCGGGCTATATCATCAGCGTCGATAAAAAAACGCTGCGCTGTGATACCGGCAGCGGCTACTGGAAGCATCCTGCGCTGGTCCGCAGCGGTTGTGAAACTCCGGCAGAACTTCGTTACTGGCTGAGAACCCACGGGCTGGCGTGCTTCGTGATGACCATGCGGGATGAGGCACCTGAGGCCTTTGCAGCCGGATTCACTGATGAGGCACCGGATGCGCGGGGCTGGATACCCGAACCGCCGGACGATGACGGCTGGTTCCTGGGGTCAGTCCATGATACCTGCGACGGGCCGGTCTGCTACTGGTTCAGGAATAACGTAACGGGAGAGGGGATATGAGTCCGAATTCGAATATCTGGCGCCACAGGCGCAGGGGGCAATATGCCGTGAGGCTTGAACTCGACGGGCAATTTGGTTTAGCGGAGAGGGTGTGGCGTGATATTGCAGAATCAGCGCCCTGTCTGCGCTGGAAACGGTTTGCAGAACATCGGGCGAGAAAGTGCCGGAACAGGCCGCAAACAACGAACCGCTGACGCCTCCGCATGGCGTCGTTGTCGAACCCCGGCAATCGGGGAAAAGCAAGTTTCCCCCGATTCCGGCGTTTCTGAAGAACACCATTCTGAACGGATAATCTGAGGTATTTAATGCGTAACTCACTACGCAGGCTGGCGCTGTCCGGCCTGGCCTGCTGCGCCCTGAGCGTTACCCCGCAGGCACTGGCCGCTCCCGTCATTGAGGCGGGTTTTTCTCCGGAAGGAACGGCCCTGCCGCTGGTTCTTAAGACTATTGAGTCTGCACAGCATGAAATCAGGCTGATGGGCTATTCCTTCACCTCTCCGGAGGTATCCGGGGCGCTTGTCCGGGCAAAACGGCGCGGTGTGGATGTGGCCGTGGTGCTGGACTGGAAAGGCAATACCGGAAAGAACAATAACGCGAGCAAGGCCGCGATGAACCTTCTGGCTGGTGCGGGCATTCCGGTTCGTACAGTCAGTACTTACAAAATTCTCCATGACAAAGTGATCGTCGCTGACGGGCGCAACACCCAGGTCGGCTCCTTTAACTTTAGCCGTGCTGCTGACCGCTCGAACTCGGAGAACGTCCTGGTGGTGTGGGATGACCCCGCTATCGCCGCCAGCTACCTGAAGCACTGGACATCCCGCTGGGCACAGGGAACGGACTGGAAACAGACGTACTGACCACAAAGAAACGATCGTTAAACGTAAACCGTGCGCCAACACGGGTTACGTTCATAAAGTAAGTCGCTGATTTGCGGAATCTGTAGTATCCTCTGCGAAACGATCCTTGTTTGATCCTTGAGGGGGCAGAGATGTCGCAGGCTGAAAATGCAGTGACTTCCTCATCGAAAGAAAAGCGTCAGTATCGAAAAGGTAATCCGCTTTCTGCGTCAGAACGTCAACAGCAGGCTCTAGCCCGTAAAAAAGCAACTCACAAAGAGATTCGAGTTTTTGTAAAAGATGTTCTCAAAAACCAGCTTCAGCTTCTTTGTGAGAAAGAAGGTATTACCCAGGCAGAAATGATTGAAAAACTGATAGCGATGGCGTCTGCGAAAGAGTAGAAAGAATGCAACAACATCACATTCTTGATACTTAAGTTTGTGAGTGCTAGATTACTGATCGTTTAACGAATTTTTGGCTAGCCACGCCGTAAGGTGGCAGGGAACTGGTTCTGATGAGGTGTCTACCCGGAGCCAGAAAAGCAAAAACCCCGATAATCTTCGCTAACTTTGGCGAGTGGAGAAGATTAACGGGGCCTACTTAAACTGTATAGAAGCTGTTGCTCTATGCAGGGAGTATAGTTTTATGCTCAGAAAACTGCAATACCTTCTGTGCTCAGTGCTCCTTCCGCGCAACATAA
>NZ_CP074162.1:0-10526 GCF_019968805.1 Enterobacter sp. JBIWA005
CGCTCCACCTCAAACGCCACGGTTTTGCCGTCAATGGTCGCCAGCGCATCCGGGATTTTCATCCCCTTAAGGCTCATGCGGTGCAGGGTGCGCCAGCCGGTAGCCCCCTTCGCCTCCATATCGAGGCGCAGGGACTGCACGGCCAGCCTGTGCGGCAGCTGCGCCGCCGACACCCGCGAGGGCTGAAACGGAATAACGTCCGTCAGCGGCTCGTTCTCGTCGAACGAGAACGCCACGCCGTGCGGGGTCAGCCCCCACACGCTGACCTGACGACCGTCAACCGGGTACTTCGCCCGGACCAGCAGTCCTTTCGCCACCAGGCTGTCGAGGAAGCGGTAAACCGGCTGCACCGCCCCAATCCCCAGCAGACGGGCCACGATTTCCGCCGTCGAGCAGAGTTCGTCCCGCAGCCAGCGCAGGACCAGCCGGGTTTTCTCCGTGTTCCGCGCCTGTCGCTTCGCGTGGCTGACGTTGTATTGCTCCAGTGCCATCAGTACAGCCCCGCAAAATCATCATCACCCGGCCGCTGCCGCACAACCTCCTTATGGTACTCCGCCAGCGGGTCCGTTTTTGCAAGCACCGGGAAGCTTTTCAGCGGAATTTCCCGGCGCTCAACCCGCAGCGGGCTGCTGAACGCCAGCCGCGCCACGCCCAGCCCGGTCATGACCGCGAACCCGTCCGGCAGGTGTTGCAGGGTGTTCACGTCGAACAGCGGCCGCGCTTCCTTCTGGATGAAGCTATCCCCGCTGATGTGCTCCACGTTCCCCGCCTCCCGGCTGGCCCGGCGGCGCTCCACGTCCACCCGGATTTCCCCGGTCTGTCCGGCCGCCCACTGCGCGGACTCCTGGCTGGCCGCGCGATAGAACCAGCGGATTGGCGTGTTATCCAGTACCGTGGTTTTCACAAAATCAGCGGGCAGATCCTGCCCGCACTGGCCGAAGTCGCCCAGAGACTGGTGAGCCAGCAGCAGGTTACAGTCCCGGCTGCGCAGCGTCCCCAGCGCGTTGAGTACGTACTTCGAGAGCAGATATTTGATTTCATCAAGCATCACGCTGACGTGCGGCCACGCGCGGAACTCGTCCCGCGCAATGATGATTTGCGCGCAGCGGGCAAACAGCATTTTCTGCACCCGGATCACCGCCTCGTCGTCCATCGATCCGATGACGTACAGGCAGCCGCCGCCGTTGATAATCCCCGCCACATCAATACCGGAATCCGTCTGCAGGACGCTCAGGTCCGCGACGTTCTCCAGCTTGGTGATCAGCCCCTTCACGTCCTTTTTCAGCGCCTCCGGCAGCGCATACGCCGCCGCCAGCACCTGCTGAATGTTCGCACCGTGCGGGAACTGGTCCGCGATAAGCTTCGCCGCTTTCTGCTCGCTGATACGGTAGTGGTCGGCCACATCGCCGGTTTCCGCCAGGTTAAACCCGGCAACCAGCAGATTTTTCAGGGCGTACTGGTCAAGGTCACGGAACAGGTTCAGCTGCGCCGGTTTCCCCGGCCGCAGGTCCAGCAGGGTGAAGTCCGGGCAGTGTTCCCGGAATACGTGTGGCGCCCATGCGTCTCCCTTCGGGTCGAAGTACACCACCGCATCCCCGAAATCGCGCACGCAGCGGATCAGCGCATTGGTGGCCATCACGCTCTTGCCGCTGCCGGGCAGGCCGAGGATCTGAATATTGGTCTTGCGCCACGCCTCGCGCGGAACCCGCACCGGCTGGCCGTCCTCGTCCTTACCCAGGAACACCACCTGCTGCTGCCGGGCCTGCTCCGTGGAAAAATCAGCCAGCGCGTTGACCGGCACCGGCTCCCCGAAATGCAGGTGGCGCACGTCGGTCATTTCGCCGGTGCGCTGACTGCTGCGCCGGTTTTCCTGATTCAGTTTGGCATTGACCGCCTCGTCAGCGGCCGCAAAATGACCGTCAAGCAGCAGGAATGCCAGCAGCCGCGCCAGAAGTACCCCGACGACCAGACCACCGACACACCAGGCTACCCCGAACAGATTATCCGGCCCCAGCAGAAAATAATCCGCATACGTGGCGTACCCCGGCCGGAGGTTAAGCGACTCTCCCCAGCTCTCGATAAACACGGCGACAACCAGCCCCCCCAGAAGGGCCAGACCAGCAGCGCCGGTCAGCCAGTACGCGTAGTTCCAGACATGCCGCCGTGCCCTGACCATCCGCCCGGGAGAATCCAGCGAGGCCAGCACCGAAAATGGCGCAGCCCTGTCATTGTCGCGCTTATAGCGATCGGCATACTCCCGGCGCTCCTTATGGCTCAGGCCCACAAAACGCATCCGTCCGGCCCAGAGTTCAGCCAGACCGAAAAACAGGCCAATGACCAGAAAAGCCCCGGCCAGACCGTAATACTCCCGGTACAGCCAGCTGACCCACGGGTAAATCTGCCGGGCCAGCTCCGGGATATGCCACTGCCAGGCAAGCGAATCCGTATTCAACATGCAACCTCTCTCCTTCAGACGACGGGTTTACCGGCGTGATGCGCAGCCCATCTGCGCAAGCTGACGACATGCCCCAAGGCATGGCGGCGGCGTTCACGTCCGTGGTGAAAGCGTTCAGCGCTCGCCACGGAGGCCAGCCTCTTTCCGCCCCATGCGGAAAAGGCGCAGCCCCGGAGGAACAACGAGCACGCCCAAAGCGTGCGAGAGGAAAAGGCGGCACCCCAGTGCTGTCTTTTCCGGTGTTCCGGCCCCCGTCAGAGTAAGCGACAGCGAGCGGCTGACCACCCACAAAATCAGGAGCAGCTTTGCTGCTTCGTCAGGTGCGTCCAGCACCGTGGATTTTTGTGGGTGGTCAGGCGTGAGCCTGACGGGGGCCGGGTGAATTTCTGGCGTGACCGGCGTCCAGCCGGGCTAAGACAGAAAGAGGGGTAAAGACGCTGCGTCGGTGGCGTTCAGCCAGCGTAAGCAGGGGATTTACCCCTGAAGTCAGTCCCGCCCTAGCGGGGATGACTTGCATTTCTCCGCAAGGAGAAAAAGAAACAGAGATAGGTTAACGTAAAATGTGTATCAGAAAACCGACATACTTCACCTATCCTGATGATTTATCGACAGGGAACAGAAAGGCTTTAATCAGGAGCAAAATGTCACATCAGCGCGTCCGGTGGCCGTAGGCAAAAACGGGAGATATTGCGCCTCCTCGCTCACTCGGTCGCTACGCTCCGGCCGTGAGACTGCGGCGGGCGCTGCGGACTCACGAGCAGGGCAAACAGGCATAGAGAGAAAATAATACGAAGCTGCGCCGGTGGCGTTTTTCCATAGGCTCCGCCCTCCTGCCAGAGTTCACATAAACAGACGCTTTTTCGGTGCATCTGTGGGAGCCGTGAGGCTCAACCATGAATCTGACAGTACGGGCGAAACCCGACAGGACTTAAAGATCCCCACGGTTTCCGGTGGGTCGCTCCCTCTTGCGCTCTCCTGTTCCGACCCTGCCGTTTACCGGATACCTGTTCCGCCTTTCTCCCTTGCGGGAAGTGTGGCGCTTTCTCATAGCTCACACACTGGTATCTCGGCTCGGTGTAGGTCGTTCGCTCCAAGCTGGGCTGTAAGCAAGAACCCCCCGTTCAGCCCGACTGCTGCGCCTTATCCGGTAACTGTTCACTTGAGTCCAACCCGGAAAAACACGCAAAAACGCCACTGGCAGCAGCCACTGGTAACTGGATAGGTGCGGGAGGGGTACTAAGTGCGTATATATTTATATAAATATATACGTCTGCTTGTTGAAGGCATCAGCCTTTAGAGGCTAAACTAACTGTACTGATTTGGTGACTGTCTCCCGCAAAAGATCCAGTTACCGCCCGGTTTCGACGAGTTACCAGCTCGACGAACCCGAACCAACCCGCCGTCCGGCGGGTTTTTTCGTTTACAGGGCAAGAGATTACGCTTAGAAAAAATGGATCTCAAGAAAATCCTTTAGAGAATATGACTAACTCCTACCTCATCAAAAGCAGCTTTTTATAATCTGGATATATGTAAGGAACCTTTCCAGTACTACCATCAGGATAGGTTACATTAAGATCCCCAGGGGGAGGGTTAGGGGGAGTGATAGTCACAACCTTATTCAAGTAAACAACCGGATCTATACGTATTTGGTTGATACTGGAAACACGATAATATCGATTCCACTGCTCATAGCGAGTATCTCCGCCAAACAATTTAACAGAGATCTTCCCATCTAGATGGTGAGTAATGACAGGGAAGAAATCTGTAGCTAAGTGCAAATCACCTCTAATCTCTCTTGGCTTCCCCTTCCCAAACGCATTGCTGTAACCCTCATCATCAAAATCAAAGACATAATTTGCAGCAATATCGTCTTTCCCGTTAGCCAGCGCAGAGGTTTTAGCTAACTGTATTCCGACCCTTATACCACTGAGAGTCCAGCCACACTTTGTTCCACCGTCAAGAGCAATACGAATCTGGCGAACACCATTACCATCGGCTGGACTGAGATCCATCTGCATGGGATTCAGTCCCCTTTCCGTACTCACATGTGATTCAGTGGACTGATCATAAACTTTCCGTCGGCATGTCTCAGAGCGATAAAGCACATCCAGCGGTAACACCTCCGTCTCAGCGGGTAGTTTCACCGCCACAGTTACCCATTCACTACTGGCTGGGGGGGTGAGGGCATAGTCCGGGCTACTGGCACAGCCACTCAGGGGTAACAGCATCAGAAGAGGCAGCAGTCCGGCCAGTGAATTAGCGTGTCGATTCAACTTCTTCCTCCGCAACTGATTTAAAACGGGTCAGGGCATTCTCACCGCCCGGCAGCTTCCGGGTAACCGTCAGCGAACTGCCCACCATATCCTGCAGGGCCAGGAACATCCGGTTTCGCTTCAGCTCCTCCGGTGGACTGCTTTCCCCGTAATCCGCCATTTGCTGCCGGAAATCCTCCCGGTACTCTTTCCGGCTCAGTTTCAGCTCCGGCCATGCTGATTCCAGAAGCTGGTTATTCAGGAACGGCAGATACTGACTCGCCATCGAGTGCTGGCCCGGACTGGTCATATGGTCAAAATTCGGATTGGTGTTCCGGGGGAAAACCTTCTGAATATCTGCGGCCGGAAACTCTCGCACAAACGCCTCCTGCGCCTCTTTTGCCTCCGAGTTTTCAGCCTCAGACAGCGACGGGACAAGGAACAGTTTAACTTTGTGCATATCGCTGGAGCTGAGGCGGCGGCAGGTATGGCTGTTCATCGTTTTACATTCCAGCCAGGTGCGGGTCTGTGTGGCGCGGAAGAAGACCACCGGGCTGCCGTGATGCCAGTAATGCTCACCGATATAGGCCCCCGCCATCTGCGCCGGTAGTTCGGCCGTCAGTGTCCAGAAAAAGCCCAGCGTGGTACCGAGAGGACCAAACTTACCGTACAGCCAGTTATCCAGATTGGCATCAAACGGCACGCTGGTGATGGTGTCGCTGTCGTTGACGTGCCGGTAGTGAGTGATCTGATACAGATTACCCACAGCATCCGCAGTAAAGGTCCGGGGCATTCCGTAGGTGTAGAGTATCGGCGCAAATCCCTTCATCTCTGCCGCATAGGTCAGCCCCAGCGCCCCGCCCAGACTGTGCCCGGCGATAAACAGCTTTTTCCCTCTGTTCAAGATGTCTCTGATTCCATCAAAATCATCTCCAAAGCGCTCTTTCGCCAGCTGGTATGCCTCCAGAAAACCGCCGTGAATACGACCGGCTTTAGCCAGCTCAGCCGGGCACGGTTGCGGTGAGTACCAGCCATCTGTGATCCAGTCCGGCACCTCCTGCGTTCCCCGCCATGCCACAATCACATGTTCCGCATTTTCCACGTAAAAAAGCTGGGTACTGTCGAGCAATAAGCGGGCGGGGGCTTTGTCACTTAAGCGGGATGAGTCCAGAAACTCAGCAGTGATGTACCGTTCACGGAACGGTACATCCACAACCAGCGCGTAAGGAAATGACGGAAATTCTTCATATCTCGGCGTCGTGGACAAATCCAGGCACTTTTCCAGGAAAAACGGCTTAATCACCGTATCCCCGCTTTTCGCATAGGCCATATCAGCCATTACGCCGAGGTTATAGCTATTTGCCAGCGAATAGTCTTTCGTGTCATGCAGCACCAGTGACCACGCCCTGAACGGGCAGATTTCTATCACATGCCGCTTCTCCAGCGTCTCCCGGGTAATTTCAGTCCCTTTCAGCGATGTTCCATGCGGAAAGTGAAACCGAGGCGGCTCTTTATCCGTCCATTCAGGGATATCTGGCATCCGGTCGCACAGCTCTCCGATGGTCACATAATGATGGTCATAGCCGTGCTGCTCCGCGCTAATCTGCACGTTTGAACGCCATTTCGGATCTCGTGTTTCTGGCCGGAAAAGATTATTACTCACCGGCTGGCTGTTCGGGTTGCGGCTTAGGCCCAGCGGACGCTGTTCCATCTCATCGGCCAGCTGCTGCCCGTCTGTTTTCACGTCAAGGCTAATCCAGTACAGGTCATCGAACCGTACCAGCCCCTGACTGTCAGTGACACCGGCGGGCGGGTTCGGCGGCGGCGTGGGGTCAAACCGGGTGTGCCCGCCACGCGCCCACAGCGCCATCTCTTTTTCCGTAGCCAGCTGATGGTACTCCAGCTGCACGTTGAGACCGGAAACCGGCTTGTTGTTCTCATCCACGAACTGCAGCTCCAGCCAGTGCTTCTTCTGCTTACCGCAGGCAACCTTTTTGTACTTCATTTTGTGGCTCAGACAGGTCACTGTCGTGTTGTCACCAGAAAACCCCATGCGTGTAATTCCTTTCACTTTAAGCGGTTAAATATCGGCCCATCATACACAGGTCACGACTTAACCAAAATTACAGCTTGAAAAATCGCCACAAAGACCATATATAAATAATGGGTAAAAATGCCCGGAAAATATTGATGGGAAGGAAAACCTGATGGCTTTAAGTGATCACGAATATGTGAATTTTTCAGAAGACTACGAACTGAACTATCACCTGCGCAAAGTGAACAAGCAGGAATCTGCCGCGAACCGGGCAACATTACGCACAATGGGCACCGAGCTAAAAGCACGCCTGAATAAGACCTACCTGACCCATGCTGAATTTCATGCATACATCCAGACTCAGCTGCATCGCCTGAGCTGATAATGGTCTGAAAAAGCCGCTGATAAAGCGGCTTTCTTAAAAAAATAAAGCCCCTCAGGGGCTTTATGCTGGAGTCAGATAGCGGGCTGTCCGCCTGTCGGCGGTGTCCCGTTCGCCCCTGCGACATTGCGTAACAGCGCCAGTATTCCGTCTTCGCCAAACTCTTTGTATAACCGGCTCATTTCCTTTTGAGCATTAGTGCGCTTCTGGCTGTTCAGGTTACGCTCGCACTCTTTCATCATCTTTTCCGGCTCCGATTTCAGCCTTTCAAGATCGGCCTCATCGATATAGAAAGCAGCTTGTTTTACTGCGCCACCAACATCAGCCTTAGTCGAAATCGTTCTGGCTGTAACCGGCAGGAATTTTTGTTTAAGCGAATGAGCCACTGCTGACGCACGGTTGACACACAGATCAGCCATAATGTTATAGCCGGACGTGGTCACCACGTTACCGTCGCAAAGCGCAGCAAAAGTACACAGGCTGGTTTTATTCAATTTCTGAATTAATTCCAGCATGACGATATTGTCAGCGAAGTGATTTTGAAGCTTGTGACGGGCAATCTCAGGAGGGTACAGATCGGTTACTTTTTGCATTTATAGCACCTGTTCATAGGAGTTGAATAACAGGTGACGATGTCCGGATGAGCTTTCGCACATCAAAAAACAGTGAAAAATGCCTGGTCAGTCGATACCAAGTTACTACATAATGCAGCACCACTTGACAAGCGCCCTAAACGGGCGTTTGTTGATCAGGTAAGATTCAGTTTTCGCGAACTGAGTCACCGGCAGCTATCAGAATTCTTAGTTTCTCAGGCCGAGATCTGATAGCTGCCTCATTTTTTCCAACAATCTCACGATCATCAGAATCCCCTATTCTATCCTATTCAGGAAGTGCACACATAGTTTTTTCGCTGATCTTTCACTCTTGATTTACAAGGAAATTACCTGTCGGGTAGATCAAATTATCAACAGCAGTATCTTGTTGCGCGAATGTTCAACTCATGTTTAAACATACAGCGAAAAATTGATGTGAAAATCGTCGAAAAAACACCCTATTTACCATAACACTCTAATTGTACGCACCGCCAAAACGCGCTCAGGGCGTTCTGGGCGCGAAGACGATGAAAACCACAGCTTACCCGGCAAAAACCCGCCAGAAACGCGCTGGTTGATTTTACGGGGTATGAATGGCTATGCAGTCAGGTGCATGGCGGTCGCTTTGCCGACAAACGGACTGCGTAAGCTGTATTTATGGCAAATATCGCCGACTACGATTAGAGTAGTAACAGGTATTACCTTTAGCTACCGAGGTGCATCATGGCAACAGCCACATCAATCAAGCTCGATGACGATCTGAAAAACCGTCTTCAACATCTGGCGGAGTCCCGCCGCCGTTCTGCACACTGGATCATGCGTGAAGCCATTACGCAGTACGTTGAACGGGAAGAAAAACGCGAAGCGTACTTACGTGATGCGCAAAATGCCTGGGAAGAATTCCAGCGCACCGGGCTGCATATCACCGCAGAAGAAGCAGATGAATGGCTGGCACAACTGGCCGCGGGTAACGACGTGGAGCCGCCTGAATGCCATCGTTAAGCTGGACACCACAGGCGCTGGCCGACGTTCAGCGCCTGTATCGTTTTCTGGCTCCCCGGGATCTGAATGCCGCCCGTAACGCCATCACTGAGATTCGAAACAGCGTCAAAATACTGGCGTATCAGCCTGAGTCCGGACGACCGATAGAAGAATCGCCATCCTACCGGGAATGGCCGATAAGCTTCGGTAACAGTGGCTATGTGGCGCTTTACCGTATTGAAGATGACGCCGTGACCATCCTTGCAGTTCGTCATCAGCGGGAAGCCGACTGGTCGTAATCGTTGTTTTTTTGAACACGCCTCCGTCCCCCTCTATCTGACACGCCTCTCACTGTCTGTCCCACGACTAACAACGTGTTTATCCACAGCAATTCTGGATAACCAGAGAACCCATGATGGGAGCGTAATTCATTACGTTCCCGTCATGGGTTGGGCAAGCGTAGCGCGTCAGAAAACCACATACGGGCAGGGGAAACAGGTAAGATTCTGCGATATACTCATCGTGAGAAATTACACACCTTTCACACCCTACGAAATCAGAGGTATACAGTGGCGAAAACATTGCTCAACCTTTCACAGGCAGCACAAGCCGCAGGAATTACCAGAAGAACACTATACAACCATGTAAAACAGGGAAAAGTTACCGTGTCACGCGATGAAAAAAACAACCCTGTCGTGGATGTATCAGAACTGATTCGCGTGTACGGTAATGTGGACATTCCTGAGAAACAAATTCCCAGCATTTCACACCGTGAAAATTCACAGAAAAATTTCCCATTCGAACAGTTTCAGGCGATGCAAAAGGAACTGGCCGATCTCCGGCAGGCTGTCACCCTGATGCTGGAAGACAAAACAGCCCGAGAAGAAGAACGCCGCCAGCATGACGATGAACGCCGAAAACTTCAGGCCGAAGTAGACAGACTGACGACAGTACTGGCACAGAAGAAAAAACATTTCTGGTCCGACTGGTTTAGCTAGGAAAACAGAAGGAAAACGGAGAGCATGACCAGGCAGGAAAAAACCGCCCTCAACATGGCAAAATTCATCAGGGATCAGTCGCTGCTGTTACTGGAAAAATTGAACGAGCTGGACATGGACGCACCGGCAGACCTGTGCGAACGGCTGCATGAGGATGCGGAAAAGCTCTGGCAGGTGATGGGGGAGCAGTTGGGGCAGGAAGAATAACGGCACCGGCGTAGCCGGTACCGGAATGATCAGATCGTCGCCGGGTTAATCACCCTCACGCCATAACGCACGGCGTACTGCGAAACCCGGCCATACACATAATCCGCCATGTTCATACCAGCCGGTTTACCGGCCTCAAGCCCCGGATTTGGCCCGGAAAAATAGAACGCATCGCCATCAGGGCCGGTCATTTTCTCATGATACATATTCAGGGTTTTCAGCATCATGAGATGCTGCTCTTTGTCCTGAAAGCCGAAGATATGCGTCCCGGCCTCCCGCGCGATTGTCGCCATCCAGGCCAGATCTTCGCTAACCGGCATGATAAACCGGTCCATATCATCTTCATCCGCCACCATCACCATGTATAACGCCATGCACTTTACTCCGTTGTTGTCATGAATTTGAAACAGGCAAACAGCCGTTCCCGGTCAAGCTCTGCCGTCTTCCGGGCCTCGCCGGTCTGCGGGTTCACAATTTCATCCACCGCCAGAATCGCCCGCTGTACCCGGACAAGCGTCGGCCGGTCGGGGCAGATGTACCAGATTTCATCGATGCCGTTCGCCTTACGGTTGAACAGATACCCGGACACCACTTCCTGATACCGGCGACGGCTCTTGACGGTG
>NZ_CP074163.1:0-6794 GCF_019968805.1 Enterobacter sp. JBIWA005
CCGAAGGCGCTCTCCCACTCGTCCAGCCTTTGCGAGTAGTCCTGCTGTAACTTCTCTAATGCGTTCAGCAACTGCGTTTCCAGCTCTGTCATGCTCCGTTACTCCTTCACCAGCTTCACCGCGTTCCGCTTCCCGCTGTCCGCCGTCCAGTCCGCTTCGGCTTTCATTCCCTTCGGCAGCACCAGAAAGCGTCCGCGGCTGTCTTCCAGGTGCGTCACGCCCCATGTCTTCGCGTTCAGCTTCGACAGCGCCGCGTTCTGCCGGTCGATTTCCGCCAGGTTCGACGCTATCAGGCTCCCCTGATACCACAGCACCCCGCTCAGGCTGGCGCACAGCAGCCCTGACACCATGGTGATGGTCAGCCACGTCCGCCCGACCATACGCATCACGCTCAGCCTGTTCGACTGCATGGCTTCGGTCATGCCCTTCTCGTGGGCGCTGATGGCGTCGCTGATTCTCGACAGACTTGAGTTCAGTGCCTCGCTGACAGACTTCTCGTGCCCGCTGAAGGCGGCTTTCAGCATTTTCTCGGTAGACTGCTGCTGCTCTCTCGATTTCTGCTCCAGGTCCGTCGCCAGCTTCAAAAGACTGCTCATAAATCGCTCCCTTCAGTCGGATGTTCCGCCCCCCGTCAGGGTCGGCAATGCTGATACTGTTTTTTGTGGTACGCACCACGTCAAAACCTGCCGCCGTGAGCGCCTCAGTAACGTCCTGACGCGTTTTCAGCTCTCCGGCCACGCAGAGACGCACCAGACCGTCCGTAATCGCCTCAGCGGCCTCCTGCTTCGTTTTCGGCAGGGTGTTCGGCGTGACCAGCATCCGGCGGTTCTCCGGCGCGTTCGGGTCGTGTAGCCCCAGACGGGCATTCACGATGGTCTGCCAGGCATCAATACGCGGACGGTCGGCACGGTCGTAGTACGGCTGCAGCCGCTTCCCGGTCAGTAATTCGGTGTTCGGGATAAGAAAGTTCAGCTCCAGCCGCCCCTTGTCCCGGTGCTCCACCCACAGAATGCTGTACTGGTCTTTATCGAGTCCGGGCATCAGAACCCGCTCGAAGCTGTCCATCACTTTTTCGCTCTGTCCGGCTGGCAAATCCGCCTCCGCGAACGACAGCACCCCGGACGTGTATTTCTTCGCATACGGCGAGGCGTCAATAAGCTCCCGTACCTCCTCCGGCTTCCCCTGCAGGACGCTTGCGCCCTCGCGGTTGCGCTCCTTCCCCAGCAGATAGTCCACCGGGCCGGAACCACCGCCGCGACCTCTGGCGTGAAATTTAACGATCATCGTCCAGCCTGTCCTCCAGTACCGCATGCCGCAGCCGCTCAAGTCCGGCGTCGATGGCCATCAGCGTGGACACAATCTGAACACGGTCATGGCCGCTCCCGCCACCGGCATTAACCCGACGCGCTATCTGGTTCAGGTTGTTCCCCATTCCGGCAAGCTGGCGCAGCAGCACCGGTGCAAGTGTCGGGAGTTTGCCGGCGCGTGCCGGCTTCTCGTCCAGACACGTCTGACGCATCCACGCCGCAAGCTGTTTACCGTCGCAGCGTTCCAGCAGTCGCCGGTGTTCGTCTTCCGTCACCCACAGGGTGAGCATTTTGGTACGTTTCTCGGACAATCAGGCCTCCGGATAACCCCGGGACGGACGGGAAATGTTTTCCCGGTCGGCGCGGGGTTGGACAAGCCGCAGGCGCGTCAGCGGTTTTAGCGGGTTTCGGGGCGCAGCCCTGAACCAGTCACGTAGCGCTAGCGGAGTGTATACTGGCTTACTATGTTGGCATGAGTGCGGTTGCAGGGAAAGTGCGTCATGTGGCAGGTGTGATATGTGGCTCAGGAGCGTACGCAGTACTCTGCACGGGCAGATGACATGACGCCTCCTCGCTCACTCGGTCGCTCCGCTCCTGCCGTTCGGCTGCGGCGGGCGTTACCGGCTTACGAATGACAAGATAAAGGGATAGCCGTCGAATCAGGAAGGGCTGGGAAAAGGATGCGGCGTTGCCGTTTTTCCATAGGCTCCGCCTCCCCTGACGAGCATCACAAAAATAGACGCTCAAGTCAGAGGAGGGCGAAACCCGACAGGACTTAAAGATACCGGTGATTTCTCTCCGGCGGCTCCCTCGTGCGCTCTCCTGTTCCGACCCTGCCGCTTACCGGATACCTGTTCCGCCTTTCTCCCGTTCGGGAAGTGTGGCGCTTTCTCATAGCTCACACACTGGTATCTCGGCTCGGTGTAGGTCGTTCGCTCCAAGCTGGGCTGTATGCACGAACCCCCCGTTCAGCCCGACTGCTGCGCCCGTTCCGGTAACTATCAACTTGAGTCCAACCCGGAAAGACACGCAAAAACGCCACTGGCAGCAGCCACTGGTAACTGGAAATTAGCGGGAACGAATGAGAGGAATAATTACTTTTCTCTTGAAGAAGCCCATTTATAGCGGCTAAACTGAATGTACTGTTTTGGTGACTGTTCCCGCAAAAGACCAGTTACCGCCCGGTTTCAACGAGTTTGCACCTCGAAGAACCCGAACCAACCCGCCTTTAGGCGGGTTTTTTCGTTTACAGAGCAAGAGATTACGCGCAGAGGAAAAGGATCTCAAGAAGATCCTTTTCAGATAGCCGAATGCATCATCATTTTATCGACAGTAACTTTTCATAATCAGGATATATATTCAGGGGAATTCCGCGGCTTCCGTCAGGATAAGTTACAGTAAAATCCCCATGCAGATTATTCGGCTCCTCAAGCGTAACTATCTTGCTAAGGTGTACCACAGGATTAATAGATATATTCTTGGTATCAGACAACCGATAACAACGGCTCCATTTTTCATAACCAGTATCCCCCCCAAAAAGTTCTACGGTCGTCCTATTACGAGGAATATGTCTGATATATATTATCGGGAAAAAAATCGTTTTTATATCCAGATCACCGCCGACCACGCTCACCTGCTTCACACCAAAGACACCACCACAGTTTCCATTCCCTAATAAGTCAAAGTCATAATGCGTATCACTTACCTCTTTTCCCTTTGCCAAGGAATTAACATCCGACACTCTAAATCCCACCTGGAGAGCACTCAGCTTCCACCGGCAACGCCCACCGCCGTCTTTAGCAATACTGGCAGACATAAGATTTCCATCCCCCTGACTGACAAAGGACAGAGAAACTCCCGTCGTCGCGTCAGCCTGATAAGTATTTCCCCCGGCGGTAAAGTTTGTATTCGTACATTCAGATGACGTATACAGCCCTCCCAGCGGCAAAAGCGTTACGCCCTCCGGCACACGAAAAGATACGATAATTCGATCAGAGTCAGCGGGTGGTGAGAGTTTCCGAGTCAGAAACAATTCGTACCCGATGTACAGCAGAATCGGAACCACAAAGATAAGCAGCATGCCGCGTTTTTTAGTTAGAAAGTTCAACTTCTTCCTCCGTAACCGCCGCAAACCGGCTCAAGGCATTTTTCCCTTCCTCATCCTCACGCATACTCTGCAGCGCCACCGTCAACATGTCCTGCAGTGATAAAAATATCCGGTTGCGCGCAACCTCATCCTCTTGCCGGTATTCAGCGGCACTCTCTTCCACCGCTTCACGGAACTGATTCCGCATGGACTTTCTTTCCATTGGCAGCGCAGGATTTGCCAGCTCAAGCACCTGATTATGGATATAGGGCAAGTATTTGCTCGCCATAAAATGACTCACCGGCTTGCTAGATAAACCAGCCGATATAGGATTTCCTCCTTGCGGGAACCGTTTCGCCAGCTCTCCCGGGGCCAGGCATTGCGTAAATGCAGCCTGATGCTCCCCACTCTCCTTCAGGCAATCATCGTTGAGAGATGGCACAACAAACAGCTTTACAGCCACCCGTTCAACGGAGGATATAGTCACCGGGAAAGGCTCGCCTGATTTCTGGCTCTGCCGTCGCCGGATATGGGACTGCTCCGCCCGTAAAAATGCCACGGTATGACCATGATGCCAGTACGGATCTCTTTTAAGTTTAATCCCCATCTCCGCTTCCATATTTCGTTGCCAGAGCAGTGGGTAAAGCCCGCCAATCGACGTAGCCATCCAGTCGAAACCCAGTTTATCGCCCAACGGGCCCAGTATCTGATAGAACAGACCGTCCATATCCGTATCCGTCGGTAACTGCGGAACGGAGTCGTTATCATTAACGTGCCGGTAGTGAGTAATGCTCGTCAGGGAGGCTATAGCTGACCGGGTGAAGGTGCGTGGCATTCCATAGGTATACAGCACAGGATTAAAGGCTTTCATCTCAGCGGAATACAACAGAGCCAACGATCCGCCCAGGCTATGACCGCAGATGAATAAAGGTTTACCCCTCTTTATTAAGCCCCCCCTCACGGTGTCAATCTTATCCCCGTACTTACGCTTCATTAGCTGATAAGCCTCCAGAAAACCACCGTGAACATTACCTATCACGCCAAGTTCTTCTGGACAGCGTTTTGGCGCGAAGGAAACATCCGTTATCACGTTTAGTAAGCCGGCAGTCCCACACCACGCAACCAGAACGTGCGCCCCGCACTCAGCCACAAAAAGTCGGGTATCACCCTCCGGACTAAGCCCATCCCCCTCCATACCTGTATTCAGATATAACGGTGTCAGATACCGCTCCCGGAACGGCACGTCCACCGCCAGCGAGTGAAAATAATTAGGGTATTCTGCAAACTGCGGGATACAGGAAAGATCCTGGCATTTGTGCTCAAAAAAATGCGAGATGAGGTGAGAATCGTTTTCTTTGGCAAATTCTTTGGCATAGGCCAGATCAGCCATAATGCCCAGATTCAGCCCGTTTCCGAGGTCATAGTCTTTCGTATCATGCAGCGCCAGTACCCATGCCCGGAACGGACAGATTTCGATAACGTGGCGCTGCTCCAGCGCATCCCGTGCGATTTCCGTCCCTTTCAGCGCCTTCCCGGTCGGAAAATGAAACACCGGCGGCTCCGTTCCGTCCCAGCCCGGCATTTCCGGCAGCTGATCGCACAACTCCCCGATGGTCACATAGTGATGCTGATATCCGGCGGCTTCCGCCTTCTCCTGCACGTCAGAACGCCAGTTTTTATCCCGCGTTTCCCGCTTAAAAACATTCCCGCTTACCGGCTGGCTGTTCGGGTTACGGCGGATGCCCAGCGGACGCTGTTCCATCTCGTCAGCCAGCTGCTGCCCGTTTGTTTTCACATCTACCGCTATCCAGTACAGGTCATCGAACCGCACCAGCCCCTGACTGTCGGTGACACCAGCGGGCGGATTCGGCGGTGGTGTGGGATCAAACCGGGTGTGACCGCCACGCGCCCACAGTGCCAGCTCCGCCGCCGTTGCCAGCGGATGGTATTCCAGCTGTACCTTCAGACCGGAAACCGGCCTGTTGTTCTCATCCACAAACTGCAGCTCCAGCCAGTGCATCCGCTGCTTACCGCAGGCAACCTCTTTGTACTTCATTTTGTGGCTCAGACAGGTCACTGTTGTGTTGTCACCGGAAAACCCCATGCGTGTAACTCCTTTCACTTTAAATGGTTAAATTGCCGTCATCATACACCAGATGCGACATACCCCGAATTTCCCATATGGCGTAATATGTTACTGAATATCTGGCCGTCCCGGAGACACACGATGAGATACAAAAAACTGACTGCAGCCGAAGAGAAACGACTGGCGGATGCCTTTGTCGCGCAGGCACTGGCGATGGGTCTGAAAGGCAACAAAAAGCTGCCGAAGGACATTAAGCTGCAGGTGCGGGACAGGGTGATGGCCTCCATTGAGGCCGACCGGAAAGTCGCTGAAGCACAGCAGGCCCGCCGTCAGATGCATGAGGCAGCGGAGACAACCTTCACCTGGAAACCGGCGATCCGCCGGCGCTGAAAACAGGTTATGCTTTTACGATGAGACACTAACGGGACAACGTCACTTTTATGGCATGGCACACTGTTCAGGACGCCCTGAAATTAACCGGAAAATCGCGCTCACAGTTATACCGCGACATGGCGAAAGGCCTTGTCAGCTACAGGACAGGGAAGGATGGCCGTCGGGAGTTTGAGACCAGCGAACTAATCCGGGTCTACGGTGAACTCAATACGGGTGCGACACCACCACGGCACAGGAAGGGACAGTCAAAAAAAGGCGATATGCCAGCGGAAAATCCGCAGTTAGCCGCCATTCAGAAGCAGCTGAACGAACTGCAGCAGACCGTCACCCTGATGCTCGAGGACAGGACCGCCCGCGAAGCCGAACGCCGGCAGCTCGACGAAGAACGCGACCACCTGCAGGCGGAAATCAGCCGGCTGACGGATGCGCTGGCGCAGGAAAAGAAACGCGGATTCTGGTCGCGGCTGTTCAGCAGCGGCTCAGAGTGACCGTGTCGGTCAGGCTGATTTACCATAACATCTCTTATCGGCACCGCGAAAACAGACTGGCAACGTTTCCGGGGTCTGGCGTGCGAAAGTCGTGGCTGGTGAACCGCAAAACCACCGGAAACGCGCCCGGTAAATTTTATCCGGATGCATGGTCATGCAGCCAGATGAATAACGCCTGATTTCACCGTAATCAGGCGACGAAACGTCTGTTTCCGGCAAAATTCTCAGTCACCGTACTCCCTGTCTCCCAGCTCCAGGGTTTTCTCATGCTCCCGCTGTTTCTTTTCCGCCTCCGCCAGTTCGTGCCGCTGCACTACCGGCTCAAACGACTCAGTTGCCCGCTCAAGTGCTCCACCTGCTGACTCAAGCGCATGACCTGCCCGCTCAGCCGCTCGTTGTCCCGTTGCATAAGACCACACATCTTCCGCAATTCC
>NZ_CP074164.1:0-6209 GCF_019968805.1 Enterobacter sp. JBIWA005
CCGGACTCGATAAAGACCAGTACAGCATTCTGTGGGTGGAGCACCGGGACAAGGGGCGGCTGGAGCTAAACTTTCTTATCCCGAACACCGAGCTGCTGACCGGGAAGCGGCTGCAGCCGTACTACGACCGTGCCGACCGTCCGCGCATCGATGCGTGGCAGACCATCGTGAACGGCAGGCTGGGGCTACACGACCCGAACGCACCGGAGAACCGCCGGACGCTGATGACGCCGAACACCCTGCCAAAAACGAAGCAGGAGGCCGCTGAGGCGATTACGGACGGCCTGGTACGTCTCTGTGTGGCCGGAGAGCTTAAAACGCGTCAGGACGTGATACAGGCGCTCACAGCGTCAGGATTTGACGTGGTGCGGACCACGAAAAACAGTATCAGCATTGCCGACCCGGACGGGGGCGGAACATCCGACTGAAGGGAGCGATTTATGAGCAGTCTTTTGAAGCTGGCGACGGACCTGGAGCAGAAATCGAGAGAGCAGCAGCAGTCTACCGAGAAAATGCTGGTGCCGCATTCAGCGGGTCAGCGAGGCACTGAACTCAAGTCTGTCGAGAATCAGCGACGCCATCAGCGCCCACGAGAAGGGTATGACCGAAGCCATGCAGTCGAACCGGCTGAGCGTGATGCGTATGGTCGGGCGGACGTGGCTGACCATCACCCTGGTGTCCGGGCTGCTGTTCGCCAGCCTGAGCGGGGTGCTGTGGTATCAGGGGAGCCTGATAGCGTCGAACCTGGCGGAAATCGACCGGCAGAACACGGCGCTGTCGAAGCTGAACGCGAAGACATGGGGCGTGACGCACCTGGAGGACAGCAACGGACGCTTTCTGGTGCTGCCGAAGGGAATGAAAGCCGAAGCGGGCTGGACGGTGGACAACGGGAAGCGGAACGCGGTGAAACTGGTGAAGGAGTAAGGGCCGATGACAGAGCTGGAAACACAGTTGCTGAGCGCATTAGAGCAGCTACAGCAGGACTACTCGCAAAGGCTGGACGAGTGGGAGAGCGCCTTCGGGGAATTGCGGACGATGTGTGGTCTTATGCAACGGGACAACGAACGGCTGAGCGGGCAGGTCATGCGCTTGAGTCAGCAGGTGGAGCGCTTGAGCGGGCAACTGAGTCGTTTGAGCCGGTAGTGCAGCGGCATGAGTATGAGGTGGCGCAGGCGCAGCGCCAGAAGGAGCTGGTCAAAGAGCGGGAGTATCCGGGGCCGTCGCTGGAGCTGTAGCTGACATCTCTGAAAACGAGGCTTTCGGGGTGAAATTCGGATGAAATCCGGCGTTATTCATCTGGCTGCATGGTCATGCAGCCGGTTAAAATTTACCGGGCGCGTTTCCGGTGGTTTTCCGGGTGGTTTGTTGCCAGTTTTATCCCGTCTTCACCGGATAACGCCGCCAGCCTGTTTTCGCGGTGCCGATAACGGATGTTATGGTAAATCAGCCTGACCGGCACGGTCACTTGAGCCGCTGCTGAACAGCCGCGACCAGAATCCGCGTTTCTTTTCCTGCGCCAGCGCATCCGTCAGCCGGCTGATTTCCGCCTGCAGGTGGTCGCGCTCCTCATCGAGCTGCCGGCGTTCGGCTTCGCGGGCGGTCCTGTCCTCGAGCATCAGGGTGACGGTCTGCTGCAGTTCGTTCAGCTGCTTCTGAATCGCGGCTAACTGGGGATTTTCCGCCGGCATATCGCCTTTTTTTGACTGTCCCTTCCTGTGCCGTGGTGGTGTCGCACCCGTATTGAGTTCACCGTAGACCCGGATCAGTTCGCTGGTCTCAAATTCCCGCCGGTCATCTTTCCCTGTCCGGTAACTGACAAGGCCTTTTGCCATATCGCGGTATAATTGTGACCGCGATTTCCCGGTTAATTTCAGGGTGTCCTGAACAGTGTGCCATGCCATAAAAGTGACAGTGTCCCGTTAGTGTCTCATCGTAAAAGCATAACCCATTTTCAGCGCCGGCGGATCGTCGGTTTCCAGGTGAAGGTTGTCTCCACTGCCTCATGCGCCTGACGGCGGGCCTGCTGTGCTTCAGCGGCTTTCCGGTCGGCCTCAATGGAGGCCATTACCCTGTCCCGTACCTGCAGCTTAATGTCCTTCGGCAGCTTTTTGTTGCCTTTCAGACCCATCGCCAGCGCCTGTGCAACAAAGGCATCCGCCAGTTTTTCTTCCTCGGCTTTGGTGAGTTTTTTGTATCGCATCGGGTGTCTCCGGGACAGTCAGATATTCAGTAACATATTACGCCATATGGGAAATTCTGGTTATGTCGCATCCGGTGTATGATGGCGGCAATTTAACCATATCAAGCAGAAGGAATTGTCCGTGAAGATCTGTTTCCCGGCCCGAAAGGCGAACGGTAAAGACTACAGCACGCTGGATGACATGATGGCGCAGGTGGGACGCGAACCCCACGGCACGTGGCTGGCAGGGACCAATGGCATGTGGCACGGCGGCATTCATATCAGCCGTGAAAGTGCGCCGGCGTCCTTTCTGACACCGGAGAACGTTGATACGGCGGTGCCATTGCCGTTTATGGCCGGGGGTGAGGTGGTGGCTTACCGTCTGAACAGTCAGTACCTCACCGATAGCTGGCTGGGGCAGACGCTGCAGTATTCCAGCACGTTCGTGCTGGTGAAATCGGTCTGTACGCCCGATCCAGACAAGCCGGATAACAGCCTGGAGTTTTACGCGCTCTATCTCGGGCTGACCCCGCCGTCAGCCTTTCCGGCGCTCCAGTGCTATCAGGTGACTGCCGAAGGCAATGGTCTGCGAACCCGACACTACAGCGGGCAGGAGAAGACAGGAGAGCCTGCGCCGGTACCAACGGGAAAACTGGCAACCGGGCAGAAAGTGGTGGTCCTGCGTGAGAACCTCTTCGGGCTGGACGGACATATCCCGACCTTCGGGCTTGCCCGGCGCCTGAATGAACACGACGAGATGACCGGGGAGGCGTTCTGGGTGTCGGTCGATCCGTTGTATATGACCCCGGTGGGCAAGCATACGGCACATCTGCCGGCATGGATGCAGCAGGCCATGAAGCAGGGAACTTATGACGCGGTGGTGAAACCTGCCAGCAGTATGACCGTTGCCGCCGGCGATGCGGTGGGGTTCCTCGGGGAAGACATTGTCCCCGGCGGGCTGCATGAGACGGAGACCGATCCGTATGTGCATATCGAGGTGCTCAGTACCGACGACCGGCTGCCGGATTTTCTGCGTAATGCCGCCGGCGTCACGGGCGGGGAAAAATATCTTCATATTCGCCCGGAGAGCAGTCTGTATACCCGCAGCGGCGATACGTTCACCAGAACCAGCGGGAAGGTACGGAAAGATATTCACAAAATCCTGCCGCAGGCTAAATGCCCGTCCTTCACCGACGGCGCCGGCAAGCGCTGGTTTGATATCGGGCAGGGTGCCTGGCTGAGTGGCGACGACGTGGAGGCGGATATCAGCCAGTATGACCTCATCAGGCGGGGATTCTCAGCGTTTGAGCAGCCCGCCACAGCCAGTATGGAGAAATCCCTGCATGAGAACTGGGTGAAATCGGCGTTTAACCACCTTTCCGAATGGGTACGGCCAGAGCGTGGTATTCGTGAGAAGCAGGTGTCGAATTATTATCAGGCGCTGATACGCAAGATGGATCAGAACCATGACGGCGAACTGTCCGGGGAGGAGCTGCATCAGGCCCTGCAGTACCCTGAGATGGACGTGAGGGATCTGGTTGCCGGTCTGGTCATCAAACACGACAGCGAGTGGTCTGGCGGCAGCAGCCATCTGCGCTGGACGGACTATCTGAAACACATGGATTTGCTGCTGACCGGCTATGTCAGGACGTGGCTCGACAACATGGAGTGGATGAGTCAGGTACCGCCTTTCGACAAGGGAAAACCCGTCTGGCACATGCATCCTGTAAAGTTTCTTGATGCCCTAAAATCGCAAAAGAAAACTCTGAAAGGAAAACTGACCTACAATGCAGAAGGAAATGATATTCCATCATCTATGTATTATAGCCGAGTAATCCATTGGCCGGGTAATGATCTATCAGGTGTTACCCTTGGTAGAGGTTATGATATGGGGGACCGCTCTGAAGCTGATGTATATAGAGATATGGTTGCATCAGGAATACCTAACGGCCAGGCAGGTAAAATATCTAAAGGCGCAGGCCTAAAAGGAAATGCTGCGCGTGATTTTGTTCGCTCAAATAAAAATGACATAGGGGAGATTACGTTAGAGCAACAAGAGTCTCTCTTTGCCCTCATATATCCTAAATATGTAGAGCGTGCCATTTCAAACTATAATAAATGGACTAATGGTGTTTCTGGTGCGAAACCGTGGGTAGAGTTAATGCCTCCAATCCAAGAAGTACTGGTTGATTTTGTTTATCAGGGCTTTACTAAAGGGCCAAAACCAATGCTTGCTGGTTCAAATAATAACAAGCAAGAATTAATTGACTACATAAGAAATACTAATGCTATTTCTCAGTATGAACCGGGTAGACATAGGGCTGATTATTTGGAGACTAGCGAATGAAACGTATTTTTGTTGCTGTTGTGTTTTTTTCAGCGTTTTCATATGGCGCGGATGTTTGTAACAATGTGAATAATTCTATTCAAGTGGGATTGTGCGCTGAAAATAAAAAAAATGAAGCTGATAAATATTTGAATGAGCAGTACTCAATTTTGATGGGTAAAATAAATGCAGAATATATAAATGATGTTGGGTTGAGGAATGAATTAATTGCTAGTGTTAAAACGTCGCAAAGAAATTGGATTAAATTTAGAGACTCCAATTGTAAATTGTACTCATTCCAGATTGATAGCAATAGTCCTGCATATCAAACCACTATTAATGAGTGTATCGCTAGAATGTCAGAGAGCAGGGGAAAGGAGTTAGCTGCAATTTCTAATGATATGTAAATAGTTAGGTTGTTTTGAAAGGATCTTCTTGAGATCCTTTTTGTCTGCGCGTAATCTCTTGCTCTGTAAACGAAAAAACCGCCTGGGGAGGCGGTTTGATCGAAGGTTAAGTCAGTTGGGGAACTGCTTAACCGGGTAACTGGCTTTCACAGAGCGCAGAAACCAAAACTGTCCTTCCAGTGTAGCCGCAGTCAGGCCACTACTTCAAGAACTCTTGTTGTATCGCTCTACAATCTCCGCTCTGTGAACCCAGTTACCAATGGCTGCTGCCAGTGGCGTTTTTGCGTGCCTTTCCGGGTTGGACTCAAGTTGATAGTTACCGGAACGGGCGCAGCAGTCGGGCTGAACGGGGGTTCGTGCATACAGCCCAGCTTGGAGCGAACGACCTACACCGAGCCGAGATACCAGTGTGTGAGCTATGAGAAAGCGCCACACTTCCCGAACGGGAGAAAGGCGGAACAGGTATCCGGTAAGCGGCAGGGTCGGAACAGGAGAGCGCACGAGGGAGCCGCCGGAGAGAAATCACCGGTATCTTTAAGTCCTGTCGGGTTTCGCCCTCCTCTGACTTGAGCGTCCATTTTTGTGATGCTCGTCAGGGGAGGCGGAGCCTATGGAAAAACGGCAACGCCGCATCCTTTTCCCGTCCTTCCTGATTTGAGCCTCTTTGCTCTATCCCTTATTCGTAAGCCGGCAACGCCCGCCGCAGCCGAACGGCAGGAGCGTAGCGACCTAGTGAGCGAGGAGGCGTCATATTATCCGTTCGTTCATCATTCTGCTTACGCCCGGATGTTGCATCTCACACCTGCCACAGGAAGCACTTTTCGACGTGCCTGAACGAGAAGCCGGCCCGCGCCGGCAAACTTCCCACACTTGCGCCTGCGCTGCTGCGCCAGCTTGCCGGAATGGGGAACAACCTGAACCAGATAGCGCGTCGGGTGAATGCCGGTGGCGGGAGCGGCCATGACCGTGTGCAGGTGGTGGCTGCTCTGATGGCCATTGACGCCGGACTTGAGCGGCTGCGGCATGCTGTCCTGGAGAAAAGGCGGGACGATGATCGTTAAATTTCACGCCAGAGGGCGCGGCGGCGGTTCCGGCCCGGTGGATTACCTGCTGGGGAAGGAGCGTAACCGGGAGGGCGCCCGCGTCCTGCAGGGGAAACCGGAGGAGGTACGGGAGCTGATTGATGCCTCGCCGTATGCGAAGAAATACACGTCCGGGGTACTGTCGTTCGCGGAGGCAGATTTACCGCCGGGCCAGAGTGAGAAGCTGATGGCGAGCTTTGAGCGGGTTCTGATGC
>NZ_CP074165.1:0-6141 GCF_019968805.1 Enterobacter sp. JBIWA005
TGCAACGGGACAACGAGCGGCTGAGCGGGCAGGTCATGCGCTTGAGTCAGCAGGTGGAGCACTTGAGCGGGCAACTGAGTCGTTTGAGCCGGTAGTGCAGCGGCACGAACTGGCGGAGGCGGAAAAGAAACAGCGGGAGCATGAGAAAACCCTGGAGCTGGGAGACAGGGAGTACGGTGACTGAGAATTTTGCCGGAAACAGACGTTTCGTCGCCTGATTACGGTGAAATCAGGCGTTATTCATCTGGCTGCATGACCATGCATCCGGATAAAATTTACCGGGCGCGTTTCCGGTGGTTTTGCGGTTCACCAGCCACGACTTTCGCACGCCAGACCCCGGAAACGTTGCCAGTCTGTTTTCGCGGTGCCGATAACGGATGTTATGGTAAATCTCAGTCGGTCGTCTCACTCCTGCTGATTTAGGACACATCCCTTAACCTGCTGAATTTGAGGTCAGGAGGCAGGGGCGTATCATCGGGATAATTTTAACCTTATGGAGCAGAGGTATTACTGCGATGAATACCAGTTTTCCGGCCTGTCAGAAGAACGGGCAGCCCTATCCCGGTGTGGATCAGATGATGGACGTGCTTCTACGGGAGCCGCACGGCTCCTGGCTGGCGGGTACCAATACCATGTGGCATGGCGGGATTCATCTCTCCGAAGTCAGCGCACCGGGGTCTGTTCTGACTCCGGAAACCGCCGACAGTGCCGTGCCGCTGCGGTTTATGGCTGGCGGTGAGGTGGTGGCATGGCGACTGAATCAGGACTATCTGTCCGGCGATTACATGGGTAATGCGTTGCAGTACTCGAGCACTTTTGTGCTGGTGAAATCCACATGTACCCCTGATCCGGAAAAACCGGACAACGCCCTGGATTTTTACGCGCTCTACATGGGGCTTGCCCCGCTGTCCGCCTTTCCGGTGAATCAGATATATCAGGTCACCGAGCGGGGAAACCGGCTGCGGAAACGTCAGCATTCCGGGCAGGAAAAGCCGGGCGAGCAGGCTCCAGCCCCTGACGGTGGGCATCTGACGGCGGGCGATCGCGTGGTGGTGCTGCGGGAAAACACGTTTGAGCTGAACGGAGTACCCCAGCGGTTCGGGCTTGCCCGGATGCTGAACGGTAAGTCAGAGATGAACGGCACTGCGTTCTGGGTATCGCTTGACCCGGTGTTTATGGCTCAGGATGGCGAACAACGGGCGCATCTGCCTGCGTGGATGCAACAGGCCATCACACAGGGAGCGTATGATGCCGTTGTTGCCCCTGCCACAAAATGCGTGGTTGCCGCCGGGGATGCGGTGGGGTATCTGGCGGAGGACATCGCCCCGGACGGGATGCATGGCGTGGAGAAAAGCGCCTTTGTGCATATCGAGCTGCTGAGTACCGACAGCCGGATGCGGGATTTTCTGAACAATACCGCCCAGGTGAAAAGCGGGCAGACGTATATTCATATCCACCCGGAAAGCTTCCTGTACGAGCGTTCCGGCGACATCTTCACCCGCACCGACGGGCAGGTGAAGAAAGACATTCACCAGATCCTGCCGCAGGACAAGTGCCACCCGTTCACCGACAGCAACGGGAAACGCTGGTTTACTCTCGGGGAAGGTGCCTGGCTGAGTGAGTCGGATGTGGATGCGGATATTGCACAGTATGACCTGATGAAGCTTGGCTTTTCTGCTTTTGAGGAGCCGCCCACGTCCGACATGACGCAATCCCTGCATGAGGGCTGGATAAAATCCGCATTCACGCAGCTTGCGGAGTGGGTGCGGCCTGAACGCGGTATTCAGGAAAAACAGGTATCGACCTGGTATAAGGCCATCCTCAGGAAAATGGACAGCGACAGCAGCGGCGACCTGTCAGGTGCGGAGCTGTATCATGCTGTCCATTTTCCGGAGATGGATGTACGGGATATTGCGGCGCGGATGGTGGTGAAGCACGACAGCGAATGGTTCGGCGGCAGTCAGCATCACCGCTGGAAAACGTTCCTGCAACGGACAGACCGTCTGTACGTGTCGTATGTGCGGCAGTGGTTTGACGATCTGGAATGGATGAGTCAGGTGCCTGAGTTCAGCCGCGGTGAGCCTGTCTGGCATATGCATCCTGTGGTGTTCCTCGAGGCTTTACGTAAACAAAAAAAACAGGTGAAAGGATGGGCTCATAGCCCATTTGCAGAGTTATTGGGGCGTGTGGAATCTAATAATGATTACACTGCATATAATCAAATATTGACGCAGCCATACTATAGAACTACTGCAAAATATAAAACAAACTTAACATCTATGACTGTTAAGCAGGTTATGGATGCACAAAAAGATCGTAGTACTATGTTTGCTACTGGTCGATTCCAAATAATTCCTGGGACGTTAAAGGATGCAGTTAAAAAACTAAATATTAACGTTGGTGAATTATATGATGAGACAATGCAAAATTATATTTTCGAAGAGTATCTTATTAAAATTAAGCGCAAGCCAATTATAGATTATTTGGAAGGTGATGGAAGTGCTGAAGATGCGGCTTATGCATGGGCTAAAGAGTTTGCATCGGCAGGGGTGAGAAAAGGTAGGGCAATCAGTAAAGGTCGCGTGGCCGAGGTTGATGGAGTCTCATACTATGCTGGGGATGGATTGAATACAGCACATATCATGCCCGATGATATGGTTAAAGCATTGGTCGATTCTAAAAAATAAATGTAATTGGCAGTGGCGATAGAATAATCACCGCTGTCAATTGTTTTGAGCTATTTTTTGATCTTTTTTATTAATGTGAGACCATTTTTTTGCGTGTCGAGGATGTAGTAATTGTAATATTCATCTTCCGATGATTCATTGGTCTCAATAGTGACAATAAGATTACTTTCTTTATTCATGTAAACGATATCTTCGCCTATTGTTTTTGGGGTGATATCATCACCCGCATCATAAGCCATAAATGAATGGTTGAGCGCTCTCCCCGTTCGCTTGTTTATAAATGCAACAACATGACAGCCAGAACCACCACACCCCCACTCTGCCTGTGCAAATTCGCCAGCAAAGACCACATCGCCTTGAATTGCTTCTTTAAAACGAGTTCGAAATGTGTTGGTGAATTCATCATACTTATCAAGGTGTTCTGTCGGTTTTCCATTGTAGATATTACTGGCTGGATAATCTTTTCCCTTTGGGGGGTTGTCAGAAGCGAAACTACTTTGAAGTGAAAGGCACAGCATTAGAGATATGACGAAAGAACTTAATGTGTGTTTAGTTGAGCGGTTGTTCAGCATTAATCATCTCCACAGAATAAACAAGTTCTATGGGGTATGTTCGTAGTTTTCTATCAGTAGGGCAATTGAATAGTTTTTTGATACCTGCGAAAGGATCTTCTTGAGATCCTTTTTTTCTGCGCGTAATCTCTTGCCCTGTAAACGAAAAAACCACCTTGGAAGGTGGTTTGATCGAAGGTTCAGTAAACCGGCAAGTTTCTGAACCGTGGTAACTGGTCTTTGCGGGAACAGCTACCAAATCCGTACATTCAGTTTAGCCGCTATAAATGGGCTTCTTCAAGATAAAAGTTACTTTTCCTCTCATCTGTTCCCGCGAATCTCCAGTTACCAGTGGCTGCTGCCAGTGGCGTTTTACCGTGCTTTTCCGGGTTGGACTCAAGACGATAGTTACCGGAGGAGGCGCAGCAGTCGGGCTGAACGGGGGGTTCGTGCATACAGCCCAGCTTGGAGCGAACGACCTACACCGAGCCGAGATACCAGTGTGTGAGCTATGAGAAAGCGCCACACTTCCCGAACGGGAGAAAGGCGGAACAGGTATCCGGTAAGCGGCAGGGTCGGAACAGGAGAGCGCACGAGGGAGCCGCCGGAGAGAAATCACCGGCATCTTTAAGTCCTGTCGGGTTTCGCCCTCCTCTGACTTGAGCGTCTATTTTTGTGATGCTCGTCAGGGGAGGCGGAGCCTATGGAAAAACGGCAACGCCGCATCCTTTTTCCAGCCCTTCCTGATTCTACCGCTATCCCTTTATCTCGTATTCGTAAGCCGGTAACGCCCGCCGCAGCCGAACGGCAGGAGCGCAGCGACCGAGTGAGCGAGGAGGCGTCATTTCATCTGCCCGTACATAGTATTGCGGACGCTCCCGAGCCACATATCCCTCCTGCCACATGAAGCACTTTCCTGATAACCACACTCATGCCACCATAGTAAGCCAGTATACACAGCGTAAACGCTGTGACTGGTTCAGGGCTGCGCCCCGAAACCCGCTAAGGTCAACGGCCTGACGCGCTGGCGCTTGTCCAACCCCGGAGCGACCCGGAAAAAATTTCCGTGCCGCCCGGTGTTACCGAAGGAGGGAAAATGCAGAAGCCGAAGAAGAAGCCGATCGTCATAAAAAAAAATTTCTGGCATCCGGCAGTGATGGGAAATCTGATGCGTGAGGCACAGGAAGAAGATTACCGCCGGGAGCAGATGGCAGCGTTTGAGCATTCCGCCCGGTCACATTTTGCGGATATCGGAGGAGAGGATGACGGTTAAGCGTACCCGTTTTTTAGGTGTCCGGGTGACAGATGCTGAGTACCAGAAGCTGCTGGAGCGCTGTGATGGGAGGCAGCTGGCGGCCTGGATGCGGGAAACCTGTCTCGATACTCGCCCGGCGCGGTCGTGGCGGCTGCCGTCCATCGATCCGGTTTTGCTGCGCCAGCTTGCCGGGATGGGGAACAACCTCAATCAGATCGCCAGGAAAATTAACGGCGGCCAGTGGTCAGGCGCTGACCGGGTTCAGGTGGTGGCGGCGCTGATGTCCATCGATGCCGGGCTGGAACGGCTGCGGCACACGGTGCGGGAGAACGGCGGCGATGATCGTTAAATTCCACCCGCGCGGCAGCGGTGGCGGGAGTGGCCCGGTGGATTATCTGCTGGGCCAGGCTCGGACGCGCGAGGGTGCGAGCGTCCTGCAGGGCAAGCCGGAAGAAGTCCGGGAGCTTATCGACGCGTCGCCGTATGCGAAGAAATACACGTCAGGGGTGCTGTCGTTCGCGGAGGCGGATTTGCCAGCGGGCCAGCGCGAAAAAGTGATGGACAGCTTTGAGCGGGTTCTGATGCCCGGACTCGATAAAGACCAGTACAGCATTCTGTGGGTGGAGCACCGGGACAAGGGGCGGCTGGAGCTGAACTTTCTTATCCCGAACACCGAACTGCTGACCGGGAAGCGGCTGCAGCCGTACTACGACCGGGCCGACCGTCCGCGCATTGATGCGTGGCAGACCATCGTGAATGCCCGTCTGGGGCTACACGACCCGAACGCGCCGGAGAACCGCCGGATGCTGGTCACGCCGAACACCCTGCCGAAAACGAAGCAGGAGGCCGCTGAGGCGATTACGGACGGTCTGGTGCGTCTCTGCGTGGCCGGAGAGCTGAAAACGCGTCAGGACGTTACTGAGGCGCTCACGGCGGCAGGTTTTGACGTGGTGCGTACCACAAAAAACAGTATCAGCATTGCCGACCCTGACGGGGGGCGGAACATCCGACTGAAGGGAGCTATTTATGAGCAGTCTTTTGAAGCTGGCTACGGACTTAGAGCAGAAATCGAGAGAGCAGCAGCAGTCTACCGAGAAAATGCTGAAAGCCGCCTTCAGCGGGCACGAGAAGTCTGTCAGCGAGGCACTGAACTCAAGTCTGTCGAGAATCAGCGACGCCATCAGCGCCCACGAGAAGGGCATGACCGAAGCCATGCAGTCGAACAGGCTGAGCGTGATGAGTATGGTCGGGCGGACGTGGCTGACCATCACCATGGTGTCAGGGCTGCTGTGCGCCAGCCTGAGCGGGGTGCTGTGGTATCAGGGGAGCCTGATAGCGTCGAACCTGGCGGAAATCGACCGGCAGAACGCGGCGCTGTCGAAGCTGAACGCGAAGACATGGGGCGTGACGCACCTGGAAGACAGCCGCGGACGCTTTCTGGTGCTGCCGAAGGGAATGAAAGCCGAAGCGGACTGGACGGCGGACAGCGGGAAGCGGAACGCGGTGAAGCTGGTGAAGGAGTAACGGAGCATGACAGAGCTGGAAACGCAGTTGCTGAACGCATTAGAGAAGTTACAGCAAGACTACTCGCAAAGGCTGGACGAGTGGGAGAGCGCCTTCGGGGAATTGCGGAAGATGTGTGGTCTTA
>NZ_CP074166.1:0-6036 GCF_019968805.1 Enterobacter sp. JBIWA005
TGCAACGGGACAACGAGCGGCTGAGCGGGCAGGTCATGCGCTTGAGTCAGCAGGTGGAGCACTTGAGCGGGCAACTGAGTCGTTTGAGCCGGTAGTGCAGCGGCACGAACTGGCGGAGGCGGAAAAGAAACAGCGGGAGCATGAGAAAACCCTGGAGCTGGGAGACAGGGAGTACGGTGACTGAGAATTTTGCCGGAAACAGACGTTTCGTCGCCTGATTACGGTGAAATCAGGCGTTATTCATCTGGCTGCATGACCATGCATCCGGATAAAATTTACCGGGCGCGTTTCCGGTGGTTTTGCGGTTCACCAGCCACGACTTTCGCACGCCAGACCCCGGAAACGTTGCCAGTCTGTTTTCGCGGTGCCGATAACGGATGTTATGGTAAATCTCAGTCGGTCGTCTCACTCCTGCTGATTTAGGACACATCCCTTAACCTGCTGAATTTGAGGTCAGGAGGCAGGGGCGTATCATCGGGATAATTTTAACCTTATGGAGCAGAGGTATTACTGCGATGAATACCAGTTTTCCGGCCTGTCAGAAGAACGGGCAGCCCTATCCCGGTGTGGATCAGATGATGGACGTGCTTCTACGGGAGCCGCACGGCTCCTGGCTGGCGGGTACCAATACCATGTGGCATGGCGGGATTCATCTCTCCGAAGTCAGCGCACCGGGGTCTGTTCTGACTCCGGAAACCGCCGACAGTGCCGTGCCGCTGCGGTTTATGGCTGGCGGTGAGGTGGTGGCATGGCGACTGAATCAGGACTATCTGTCCGGCGATTACATGGGTAATGCGTTGCAGTACTCGAGCACTTTTGTGCTGGTGAAATCCACATGTACCCCTGATCCGGAAAAACCGGACAACGCCCTGGATTTTTACGCGCTCTACATGGGGCTTGCCCCGCTGTCCGCCTTTCCGGTGAATCAGATATATCAGGTCACCGAGCGGGGAAACCGGCTGCGGAAACGTCAGCATTCCGGGCAGGAAAAGCCGGGCGAGCAGGCTCCAGCACCTGACGGTGGGCATCTGGCGGCGGGCGATCGCGTGGTGGTGCTGAGGGAAAACACGTTTGAGCTGAACGGAGTACCCCAGCGGTTTGGGCTTGCCCGGATGCTGAACGGTAAGTCAGAGATGAACGGCGCGGCGTTCTGGGTATCGCTTGACCCGGTGTTTATGGCTCAGGATGGCGAACAACGGGCGCATCTGCCTGCGTGGATGCAGCAGGCCATCACACAGGGAGCGTATGATGCCGTTGTTGCCCCTGCCACAAAATGCGTGGTTGCCGCCGGGCATGCGGTGGGGTATCTGGCGGAGGACATCGCCCCGGACGGGATGCATGGTGTGGAGAAAAGCGCCTTTGTGCATATCGAGCTGCTGAGTACCGACAGCCGGATGCGGGATTTTCTGAACAATACCGCCCAGGTGAAAAGTGGGCAGACGTATATTCATATCCACCCGGAAAGCTTCCTGTACGAGCGTTCCGGCGACATCTTCACCCGCACCGACGGGCAGGTGAAGAAAGACATTCACCAGATCCTGCCGCAGGATAAGTGCCACCCGTTCACCGACAGCAACGGTAAACGCTGGTTTACTCTCGGGGAAGGTGCCTGGCTGAGTGAGTCGGATGTGGATGCGGATATTGCACAGTATGACCTGATGAAGCTTGGCTTTTCTGCTTTTGAGGAGCCGCCCACGTCCGACATGACGCAATCCCTGCATGAGGGCTGGATAAAATCCGCATTCACGCAGCTTGCGGAGTGGGTGCGGCCTGAACGCGGTATTCAGGAAAAACAGGTATCGACCTGGTATAAGGCCATCCTCAGGAAAATGGACAGCGACAGCAGCGGCGACCTGTCAGGTGCGGAGCTGTATCATGCTGTCCATTTTCCGGAGATGGATGTACGGGATATTGCGGCGCGGATGGTGGTGAAGCACGACAGCGAATGGTTCGGCGGCAGTCAGCATCACCGCTGGAAAACGTTCCTGCAACGGACAGACCGTCTGTACGTGTCGTATGTGCGGCAGTGGTTTGACGATCTGGAATGGATGAGTCAGGTGCCTGAGTTCAGCAGAGGTGAGCCTGTCTGGCATATGCATCCTGTGGTGTTTCTTGATGCTATAGCTGAAAGATTTAGTGATACGATCAATTTTGATACGAGCTTAGGTGTTTATAGGATATCTAAAAAATCAGCGGATTTAATTCTAAAAGCCGAAGGTTATCAAAAATCCCCTTATGTACCTAAAGGTAGTAGCGCGAGTGGTGTCACTATTGGGTATGGTTATGATTTAGGACAGCAAACTATATCTAAAATGAAACTCATGCTTTCTGATTATTTTACCACCTCACAGATTGCGAGGCTTGAAAAAGCTATTGGGCTAACAGGAAATGATGCACTGGCTATTATTCCTTCGTTAAGCGACATCACTATTAGCAAGGAGGATGCTGTATCTTTGGCTATGAAGATGAAATCAAAATATGCACAAATAGTTGTGGATACATATCCTGAAGTTTTAACTACTCATCCTCATTGTCAGGGGGCAATGCTCTCGCTGGTGATTAACCGCGGAACATCTTTCAATAAGCCAAACGTAGAATCACGTGTTGAAATGAAAAATATACATGATGATTTTGTGTCAGGAAATCTGAGCGATATTCCTAATCAGTTCCGTTCAATGAAACGGCTGTGGGTTGGTAAGGGGCTTGATGGCTTGATTGTTCGAAGAGAGGATGAGGCTAAATTATTTGAAGAAGGATTATATCAATGAAGAGCTTAATATTGTTTTTTTTAGTTAGCTTTTCTACACATGCTTATGAAATTTGCACGAGTGAAAATACAGCGGCGCTGGAAGCGTGTTCTTATGATAACTACAAAGAAGAGGATGATGCCCTTAATTATTTATATAAAACCGTAATGGTGTCGTTTCCTGAAATAAAGTCTGAAGTAACCCACTCTCAAAGGCTGTGGCTTAAAGCCAGGGATGAAATTTGTGCGTATACACCTGATGACGGCGCTGAGTATAAAATAAGTCAAAATGCTTGTCTGTATCAGCAAACATACGAGAGAAATCGAGAACTAAATGCAATAATTATGAAAGAGGCTGGTAGAGGTGTGGAGCAGCAAATTCCTAAGTCCAAATGGAATGATTACATAAAATATCATTGTGAATTTATGGGGAAGAAGTTTTTGGATTCTGGATGTAAAGATAGAAATCAGTTTCTCCATTCATCTCAGTAATAAAAGATTGCCAGGATGGAAAGGATCTTCTTGAGATCCTTCATGGATCGTCGTAACCTCCAGTCCTGTAAACGAAAAAACCGCCTTGTAGGGCGGTTTTTCGAAGGGTAAGTCAGCTTGCAGGCTGCTTAACCGGGTAACTGTCTTGTGCGAGACGAGTCACCAAAACTGTCCTTCCAGTGTAGCCGCACTCCGGCCACTACTTCAAGTACTCTCTAAATCTCTCTCGCACATCTACTGTTACCAATGGCTGCTGCCAGTGGCGTTTTTGCGTGCCTTTCCGGGTTGGACTCAAGACGATAGTTACCGGAGGAGGCGCAGCAGTCGGGCTGAACGGGGGGTTCGTGCATACAGCCCAGCTTGGAGCGAACGACCTACACCGAGCCGAGATACCAGTGTGTGAGCTATGAGAAAGCGCCACACTTCCCGAACGGGAGAAAGGCGGAACAGGTATCCGGTAAGCGGCAGGGTCGGAACAGGAGAGCGCACGAGGGAGCCGCCGGAGAGAAATCACCGGCATCTTTAAGTCCTGTCGGGTTTCGCCCTCCTCTGACTTGAGCGTCTATTTTTGTGATGCTCGTCAGGGGAGGCGGAGCCTATGGAAAAACGGCAACGCCGCATCCTTTTTCCAGCCCTTCCTGATTCTACCGCTATCCCTTTATCTCGTATTCGTAAGCCGGTAACGCCCGCCGCAGCCGAACGGCAGGAGCGCAGCGACCGAGTGAGCGAGGAGGCGTCATTTCATCTGCCCGTACATAGTATTGCGGACGCTCCCGAGCCACATATCCCTCCTGCCACATGAAGCACTTTCCTGATAACCACACTCATGCCACCATAGTAAGCCAGTATACACAGCGTAAACGCTGTGACTGGTTCAGGGCTGCGCCCCGAAACCCGCTAAGGTCAACGGCCTGACGCGCTGGCGCTTGTCCAACCCCGGAGCGACCCGGAAAAAATTTCCGTGCCGCCCGGTGTTACCGAAGGAGGGAAAATGCAGAAGCCGAAGAAGAAGCCGATCGTCATAAAAAAAAATTTCTGGCATCCGGCAGTGATGGGAAATCTGATGCGTGAGGCACAGGAAGAAGATTACCGCCGGGAGCAGATGGCAGCGTTTGAGCATTCCGCCCGGTCACATTTTGCGGATATCGGAGGAGAGGATGACGGTTAAGCGTACCCGTTTTTTAGGTGTCCGGGTGACAGATGCTGAGTACCAGAAGCTGCTGGAGCGCTGTGATGGGAGGCAGCTGGCGGCCTGGATGCGGGAAACCTGTCTCGATACTCGCCCGGCGCGGTCGTGGCGGCTGCCGTCCATCGATCCGGTTTTGCTGCGCCAGCTTGCCGGGATGGGGAACAACCTCAATCAGATCGCCAGGAAAATTAACGGCGGCCAGTGGTCAGGCGCTGACCGGGTTCAGGTGGTGGCGGCGCTGATGTCCATCGATGCCGGGCTGGAACGGCTGCGGCACACGGTGCGGGAGAACGGCGGCGATGATCGTTAAATTCCACCCGCGCGGCAGCGGTGGCGGGAGTGGCCCGGTGGATTATCTGCTGGGCCAGGCTCGGACGCGCGAGGGTGCGAGCGTCCTGCAGGGCAAGCCGGAAGAAGTCCGGGAGCTTATCGACGCGTCGCCGTATGCGAAGAAATACACGTCAGGGGTGCTGTCGTTCGCGGAGGCGGATTTGCCAGCGGGCCAGCGCGAAAAAGTGATGGACAGCTTTGAGCGGGTTCTGATGCCCGGACTCGATAAAGACCAGTACAGCATTCTGTGGGTGGAGCACCGGGACAAGGGGCGGCTGGAGCTGAACTTTCTTATCCCGAACACCGAACTGCTGACCGGGAAGCGGCTGCAGCCGTACTACGACCGGGCCGACCGTCCGCGCATTGATGCGTGGCAGACCATCGTGAATGCCCGTCTGGGGCTACACGACCCGAACGCGCCGGAGAACCGCCGGATGCTGGTCACGCCGAACACCCTGCCGAAAACGAAGCAGGAGGCCGCTGAGGCGATTACGGACGGTCTGGTGCGTCTCTGCGTGGCCGGAGAGCTGAAAACGCGTCAGGACGTTACTGAGGCGCTCACGGCGGCAGGTTTTGACGTGGTGCGTACCACAAAAAACAGTATCAGCATTGCCGACCCTGACGGGGGGCGGAACATCCGACTGAAGGGAGCTATTTATGAGCAGTCTTTTGAAGCTGGCTACGGACTTAGAGCAGAAATCGAGAGAGCAGCAGCAGTCTACCGAGAAAATGCTGAAAGCCGCCTTCAGCGGGCACGAGAAGTCTGTCAGCGAGGCACTGAACTCAAGTCTGTCGAGAATCAGCGACGCCATCAGCGCCCACGAGAAGGGCATGACCGAAGCCATGCAGTCGAACAGGCTGAGCGTGATGAGTATGGTCGGGCGGACGTGGCTGACCATCACCATGGTGTCAGGGCTGCTGTGCGCCAGCCTGAGCGGGGTGCTGTGGTATCAGGGGAGCCTGATAGCGTCGAACCTGGCGGAAATCGACCGGCAGAACGCGGCGCTGTCGAAGCTGAACGCGAAGACATGGGGCGTGACGCACCTGGAAGACAGCCGCGGACGCTTTCTGGTGCTGCCGAAGGGAATGAAAGCCGAAGCGGACTGGACGGCGGACAGCGGGAAGCGGAACGCGGTGAAGCTGGTGAAGGAGTAACGGAGCATGACAGAGCTGGAAACGCAGTTGCTGAACGCATTAGAGAAGTTACAGCAAGACTACTCGCAAAGGCTGGACGAGTGGGAGAGCGCCTTCGGGGAATTGCGGAAGATGTGTGGTCTTA
>NZ_CP074167.1:0-4323 GCF_019968805.1 Enterobacter sp. JBIWA005
GGTACCAATACCATGTGGCATGGCGGGATTCATCTCTCCGAAGTCAGCGCACCGGGGTCTGTTCTGACTCCGGAAACCGCCGACAGTGCCGTGCCGCTGCGGTTTATGGCTGGCGGTGAGGTGGTGGCATGGCGACTGAATCAGGACTATCTGTCCGGCGATTACATGGGTAATGCGTTGCAGTACTCGAGCACTTTTGTGCTGGTGAAATCCACATGTACCCCTGATCCGGAAAAACCGGACAACGCCCTGGATTTTTACGCGCTCTACATGGGGCTTGCCCCGCTGTCCGCCTTTCCGGTGAATCAGATATATCAGGTCACCGAGCGGGGAAACCGGCTGCGGAAACGTCAGCATTCCGGGCAGGAAAAGCCGGGCGAGCAGGCTCCAGCCCCTGACGGTGGGCATCTGACGGCGGGCGATCGCGTGGTGGTGCTGCGGGAAAACACGTTTGAGCTGAACGGAGTACCCCAGCGGTTCGGGCTTGCCCGGATGCTGAACGGTAAGTCAGAGATGAACGGCACTGCGTTCTGGGTATCGCTTGACCCGGTGTTTATGGCTCAGGATGGCGAACAACGGGCGCATCTGCCTGCGTGGATGCAACAGGCCATCACACAGGGAGCGTATGATGCCGTTGTTGCCCCTGCCACAAAATGCGTGGTTGCCGCCGGGGATGCGGTGGGGTATCTGGCGGAGGACATCGCCCCGGACGGGATGCATGGCGTGGAGAAAAGCGCCTTTGTGCATATCGAGCTGCTGAGTACCGACAGCCGGATGCGGGATTTTCTGAACAATACCGCCCAGGTGAAAAGCGGGCAGACGTATATTCATATCCACCCGGAAAGCTTCCTGTACGAGCGTTCCGGCGACATCTTCACCCGCACAGACGGGCAGGTGAAGAAAGACATTCACCAGATCCTGCCGCAGGACAAGTGCCACCCGTTCACCGACAGCAACGGGAAACGCTGGTTTACTCTCGGGGAAGGTGCCTGGCTGAGTGAGTCGGATGTGGATGCGGATATTGCACAGTATGACCTGATGAAGCTTGGCTTTTCTGCTTTTGAGGAGCCGCCCACGTCCGACATGACGCAATCCCTGCATGAGGGCTGGATAAAATCCGCATTCACGCAGCTTGCGGAGTGGGTGCGGCCTGAACGCGGTATTCAGGAAAAACAGGTATCCACCTGGTATAAGGCCATCCTCAGGAAAATGGACAGCGACAGCAGCGGCGACCTGTCAGGTGCGGAGCTGTATCATGCTGTCCATTTTCCGGAGATGGATGTACGGGATATTGCGGCGCGGATGGTGGTGAAACACGACAGCGAATGGTTCGGCGGCAGTCAGCATCACCGCTGGAAAACGTTCCTGCAACGGACAGACCGTCTGTACGTGTCGTATGTGCGGCAGTGGTTTGACGATCTGGAATGGATGAGTCAGGTGCCTGAGTTCAGCCGCGGTGAGCCTGTCTGGCATATGCATCCTGTGGTGTTTCTTGATGCTGTAAAAAATATATCTGTAATCTCGTTAGAGGAAGCAAGAGTCAGAGCATTTATGAGAATGCTTCGGGTTGGTGAGGGAACTCTAGGTGATAAAGGATATGAAACTTTATTTGGCGGTCAGTCATTTATTAAAGATTACCATAAGGATTTTAGCGATCACCCTAGAATATCCATTACCAGAGGGAAGTTAACGTCTTCTGCTGCTGGTGCATATCAAATTATGGGTTATTCATGGGATGACCCTCAGATGGTTAGAGCTAGAACTAAATATGGGGTTAGTGATTTTACTCCGTTATCACAAGATAAATGTTGCGTGCTTATTCTTAAAATCAAGAGGAAAGGCTCCCTTGATATGATAGCTAATGGTGATATAAACGGAGCTTTAGATGTTTTGAGTTATGAATGGGCTAGCCTGCCTCCCGGACGATATGGACAGCCAGCAAAGACAAGGGCTGAGGCTAATAAATTGTTTGATGGTTACTTAAAAGAAGAGCTTAAAGGTAAAACGGATCTTTATCTCCCTATTGGGTATATATCTGAATTTCTAACGGTGAAATAATGCGCTATTTATTCGTTGTGTTATGGTCTCTTTCTTTTTCATCCTATGCGAGCGATGGTTTTGGCGTATGGGCAACTACATGTGATGATGATGGTTTCTATTTTCCTCTAGAACAAAAAATATCTCCACTAGTTGTTAATGATAATCAGATTGTTGTGTCTATTCATTCCTCATCAATTGGAAATGGTATTGTTGATGTTTATTTTGATGGTCCGCTAGATCTTGGTAAGGGAGGTATGAATATAAAATGGGATAATATGGATAAGACAAAAAAAATCGCCGAGTTTAATTATAATAATGAATCTGGTTATTTAAAATGGTTTGGCTTCTTTAACAAGAAGGAAGGCAGGTATGTTTGGACTAAAGATCCGGATTTTGTACAGTCATACTCGCATAATGGCGTAGTAAGAATGCAGAAATGCGAATGATTTATTAATTGATCGTTGAGATCCTTTTGTTCTGAGCGTAATCTTCTGCTCAGAAACGAAAAAACCGCCCAGCAAGGCGGCTTTTTCGAAGGATCTTAGTGTCAGCAAACACTTTGAACCTGTGGTAACTGGCTTGGTGGAGCACAGATACCAAAACTGTCCTTCCAGTGTAGCCGCAGTCAGGCCACCACTTCAAGAACTCTCATATCTAAATCCACCTTGTTCAGTTACCAATGGCTGCTGCCAGTGGCGATTTATCGTGACCTTTCCGGGTTGGACCCAGAGAACAGTTACCGGATAAGGCGCAGCAGTCGGGCTGAACGGGGGGTTCTTGCTTACAGCCCAGCTTGGAGCGAACTGCCTAACCGGAACGGGGCGTGGTGATTTGGGTAAGGCTTCCACCACAACACGTAGACCGTATGGCGGGAACAGGAGAGCGCAAGAGGGAGCGACCCATTGGAAACAGTGGGGATCTTAATAGTCCTGTCGGGTTTCGTCACCGCTGGCGGATTTCATGGTTGAGCCTCACGGCTCCCACAGATGCACAGAAAAAGCGTCTGTTTTGTGAAGTCTGTCAGGGGGGCGGAGCCTATGGAAAAGCGCCAACGGCGCGGCCTTTTTCCTTGTCTTTTTTTCTCCTTTACGCATGCACCATGCACTGTTTCTCCATCTCCTGGTGAGCGTATGCAGCGCCCGCCGCAGTCTCACGGCAGAAGCGTAGCGACCGAGTGAGCGAGGAGGCGCAATATCACACCCCTTTCATTATTCTGCTTACGCTCCGCAGTCGCATTTTTCACCTGCCACATGAAGCACTTCCCTTAATCACCACTTCGATTCTACATATTAAGCCAGTATACACTCCGCTAGCGCTGCGTGACTGGTTCAGGGCTGCGCCCCGAAACCCGCTAACGTCAAAAACCAAGCGATGCAGGATAGGGCTAACGCCGCAAAATGACGTCACTTTCTGACGCGCTTCGCTTGCCCAACGCCTCACGGCGGCACAATAAATTGCGCCCCCGTTCACCGTTACCGGTACTTCTGGCAGACTGCGTAAAATTTCTGGCGGGAGGACAGATGGCGACACAAGACGAAAAACAGCAGCAACAGCGGGAGTTCCGGGCGCTGCTGGAAGGGTTCTGGCCGGGCGTGTTCAGTTTCAGCAAACCGAAGCCGCTCAGGGTGGGAATTCTGACTGATATGGTCACGGATGCGGAAGCGCGGGGGCTGCCGTTCGGGCATGACGTTCTGAAAGCCGCAGTGAAGCTGTACACGCTGCGCTACGGCTATCAGCTGGCGGTTTCCCGGTCCGCTGAACGGTATGATCTGCGCGGTGAGGTTGATGGTGTGGTCACGGACGAGCAGAAAGCGCGTGCGCTGGAAGAACTGAAGCGGCGGGATGCCAGAAAGCGGCAGAAAAGAGCCACTGAGGCAGAAAAAGGCGCGAAACCGTCCGTCATGCATCAGAGTGCATAGCCATGCATGCCAGTAAAAATCGCTGTATGCGTTTCTGGCGGGTTTTCGGGGAGAAAACATGGATTTCTATGGCTCAGGGCACAAAAACGCCCTGAGCGCGTTCTGGAGGTGCCGATAACGGATGTTATGGTAAATCTCAGTCGGTCGTCTCACTCCTGCTGATTTAGGACACATCCCTTAACCTGCTGAATTTGAGGTCAGGAGGCAGGGGCGTATCATCGGGATAATTTTAACCTTATGGAGCAGAGGTATTACTGCGATGAATACCAGTTTTCCGGCCTGTCAGAAGAACGGGCAGCCCTATCCCGGTGTGGATCAGATGATGGACGTGCTTCTACGGGAGCCGCACGGCTCCTGGCTGGCG